>DAISJD010000035.1:0-23911 GCA_036821645.1 Aliidongia sp. | reverse complement strand
CAAGGGGGCCAGCGTCGGCATGGGGGTGAGTCCGTTCTCATTAAGTCCGCAGCAACCGGAGATTTTAAGTTTATATAACCAGCGTATGGATGCTCTTGGTATGACCGCCGATGTACTGAGTACCGAGTTTCTAAAGGCAGTGTTCTCGAACCCACATCCATCTATGGATTTTCACTTGGTTGAAGGGCACGATAATTTACCTCTAGGATGTGGAATCTGCTTCTTATGGCGGGACACATACTATTTTTGGCTTGCGGCATACGACACAGCCGTTGCTCCAATAGGGCATGCAATGTACGCTCATGTTCTAAGGCAGGCTGCGGCATATGGTGCACGGTTCATCGATGCGGGACGATCGCACTATGATATCAAGAGGCGTCATGGGTTTATCCCTGAAAAGCTTTATGCTGCTGGGAAGTCACCTACCAGAGAAGGGCAAGTTCGGTTAGAATCGTGGCTCACAAATCTGGCCGAAAGGCATAGAACGACATATCCAGAATTGAGATATTTTGATAGAGTATCACCGTGAACTATCTGATATCTGAGCTGATTAAAGATCCCAGTAAGACGCTCAAAGGCGTGCTCGGAACCATCAACGGGTTCCTCGATGAGGATATCTGGGAGGTGGAGCCGCTTAATTCTGGTATAGAATCTTTAGTGGTTCTTTTATCTGGCACAAGATCTAATAAAAAATTCCTCTTAAAATATGTAAATCAAAGATACACAAATAATGATAATGATCCCGATCTCGATTATTTTGAACTTTATAAACAAGAATGTAACATATCAAAAATTTTAACAGATTTCGATGTTCCTTCAGTCAAAATCCACAAAATTATTATATCTCCTGAAAATATCCCGGCTCTTTTAATGGATTACATATATCATGACGGTGGGCCCCCTAACGGATATGCTTTGGGTCAGCTTGCTAAGAAAATACATAAAATTCATTTATCGGGACATTTGACAGTTGCAATGCGAGGAAAATCTCTTTCATTAGCTTTGATGGAAATAATGCAACGACGCTTAATGGTAATAAGTGAACATACAGGTCAGAATTATAGTATTAATTACCTTGATAAACTTTTCAATTTATTTGAATCACTTGAAAAAGATCAATGTCTTTTGCATATGGATTTACGTTTTGATAATATACTTTGTCGTAATATGACCGTTTTTGCGGTTATAGATTGGTCTAATGCTTTAATTGGACCGCCATTATTAGAAATTGCACGTGTTTTTGAGTATGATTTATTGACGGAAGATTTTTGTTTTGGGTATGATGACCCTCTTACAATTTCACGACTTGACTCCCTTGAAGGATTGGCGTGTAGGCTATATACCGCTATTATGATGGCGGTTTTATTCCTGCGTGAGATCCCTGACCCTGAACTTGCAAATATAAGATTGGTACGATTGCGCACAATACTTAATAGTATATCATCACACATATAAATGTGATGCGTCTAAATGAGCTACGGTGATCAATCAATTTCTTCTTATGAAACAAGAAAGATCATTCTTGTGCGCCATTTTTCAACGACATGGAATCCAGAGAGCTTCCATGCGGCTATGGACCCTCCGTTGTCAGGGATAGCCGTGCAACAGACCGAAGCGTTAGCCTCCGTGCTCGGGGCGTACAATTTTGATCTTGTTTACTGCTCTGAACTGGTCAGAACACAAGAAACTGCACGATTATTATCGATTCGTATTCCATTACCTGAATTCAAGATCGATAAAAATTTGAATGAATTGCACGCTATAGGTTGTTGAGAGCACATATCTTCTGAAAAAGTTAAGATTTTGATTGATAGAAAAACTAGAAATTTTGTATCAGATAAAAAAATTATTGAATCTGATCAAAACCTATTCTGTAGAATGAGTTTCTTTATTGATAAACTTTGCGCTGAAGATTTTTCCTGTTGTTTAGTTATATCACATTATAATTTACTAAGAGCTATGATGCAAATTATAGAAGGTAAGAATGAGCTTGATCTACAACACCCACATAGGTGCTCATATGGAAGTTTTTCTGTAATTTCTGCCATTAGCACCGAAGTTAAATTTTGGTCTATTGATCAAATTTTTTCTGATACGCATCTTTCAAATGAACTGTTAGCAGAATAAATAGGATGGTATGAATGCCTAAAATTTACTTTAATAAATATTTAAATGATCCCATAATTCTAAACAAATATGACTCTGTATCTGACATAAAATATGTAGCTCTTACGGCTTTTGACCGGCTTTTAAAATAAGAACATAATAAGACTTTTTGCGGGAGTCAAGAGCGTGTAGGTTTTTTGTTCTTTTTACGTGTGCCCCCTACCACCAAAATTGTCTCCCCCATGAAAAACGCGATCCCCCGGAACCGGAGGATCGCGTCGATCGTGCAGATGGAGAAAAAACCTAGCCCCGATCGGACAGGGGCGGCAGTCCTTTGCCCGGTTCCAAATACTGTTCCGCCAGAATTTCAGCGATTTGGACCGCGTTCAAGGCGGCCCCTTTGCGCAAATTGTCGGCGACAACCCAGAGATTGAGCCCGTTCGCCACGGTCGGGTCTTTGCGGATGCGGCTGACGAAGACGTTATCTTCACCGGCGCATTCCTGCGGCGTGACATAACCCTCATCGACCCGAAAATCGACGACCGAGACGCCAGGGGCGCGTTTCAAGGCGGCACGGGCCTCATCGACGCCCAAGGGCGTTTCAAATTCGACATTGACCGCTTCGGCATGGCCGATAAAGACCGGGACCCGCACGCAGGTGGCCGTGACCGCAATGTCTGGGTCCAGGATCTTGCGGGTTTCCACCACCATCTTCCATTCTTCCTTGGTGGCCCCGTCATCCATGAAGACGTCGATATGGGGGATCACGTTGAAGGCGATGCGTTTGGTAAAATGTTCCGGCTTGATTTCATCATTGACGTAAACCGCCCGGGTTTGGGTGAAGAGTTCGTCCATCGCCTCTTTCCCAGCACCGGAAACGGATTGGTAGGTCGATACCACGACCCGTTTGATCCGGGCCAGATCGTGCAGCGGTTTCAACGCGACCAACATCTGAATGGTCGAACAGTTGGGGTTGGCGATAATGTTGCGTTTGGTGTAGCGGGCGATTGCGTCAGGATTGACTTCCGGTACGACCAAGGGGATATCGGGGTCCATGCGGAAATGGGACGTATTGTCGATCACGACGGTCCCGCGTTTGGCGGCGCGCGGCGCGTGAATGGCCGATATTTTGGCCCCCGGCGAGAAAAGTGCGATATCCACGCCCTTGAAATCGAAACGATCGAGATCCTGAACCTTGAGTGTGTCGTCTTCCCCGAACGATACTTCTGTTCCGACCGATCGTTCCGAGGCCAAAGCGATGACCTCCGACACGGGAAATTCCCGTTCGGCCAATGTCGTCAGTAATTCGCGGCCAACAGCCCCTGTGGCACCTACAATAGCGACCCGAAACCCCATCACGGTACTCCCCGTTTCAGCAACGGGCCTAGTCTAATACCAGAGTGGGCTCGGTGAATAAGGAACCTGTCGCATGGCTGGGCTGTTGCGGGTGGGGAACGGTTGAAACCATCCGCCATGGGGCGGCTCTCACCCGGCTTGTGCGTAATAATGATAGAAAGCGATCCGGCCGCCGCCCCACAGGCATGGGACGAGGGCCGGATCTTGGTATGGTTAGAACGAGAATTTAACCCGGGCCAGGGCGCTATAATCTTGCGCCTGACCATTGAAGGCCGTGCCGTCGAAATCCAACAGGGCCGACACCGAATCCCCCAATTTGACATCGACGCCGCCGCCAATACGCGCCGAATCCCGGCGTTGCGCGCCGAGCTTGGTGACGACATTGGTGGTGGGTTGACTGACCAGGCTGCTCACGA
Organism: Aliidongia sp.; assembly: GCA_036821645.1. Classification (GTDB taxonomy): domain Bacteria; phylum Pseudomonadota; class Alphaproteobacteria; order ATCC43930; family CGMCC-115725; genus DAISJD01. The sequence continues at coordinate 20,033 of DAISJD010000035.1, read as the reverse complement.
TCGACCGTTGGTCCTTTCGGAACTCATGATCCAAGGCGACCCGCAATTGCGGCGTAATCTGATAATCGCCCAGAGTCGTCACGAACGCAGTCTGAAGACCGAACTGTCCGGTCAGGCCATTGCTGTCTTGCGTTTCAAGCTGTTGGTTGAGACCGACGGCCCCGCGTTCCGCATAGGCACCAACCCGGTACTTGGCATAGCGCAATTCGACCACAGGGCCGAAACTGAAATTACCCGCATGCAGGACGTAACCGGCTTCCAACTTGCCGCCCAAGGTCCGGCCATGGGTCGTGCCTTCGGCCGTTTGATTGGCGACGAAGGTGTTGCGGTCGATCTTGCGGAAATCGTTGAATACGCCGGTTCCGGCGGCGGAGAAGAAGAACGGCCCGACATTGTAGGTCGCGAAAATGCCGGTGCCGATGCTGTTGAGGTTGGTGCGGCCGAAACCGCCCTGCAACGTGCCGTCGGTCGAGGCATAGTTGATGATGCCGCCGACAGTGAGGCCCGGCAGCACCCGATAATCGATCCCGGCGGTGAGGCTGTTGATGTCGTAATCAAAGCCGACTTCGTTGGTGCGCGCCGAGCGATCGCCGAACGCGTGCGTCCCTGAGACGAAGCCCGAGAATTTCTTGTCCTTGTCGCCGCCGGTCGTGGCAGCAGCGCCGCTTGCCGATGTAGTGAAGCCGGCGGCCCCGAGGCGAAGGGTTGCGATGCGCGAGGAGATTTGGTCGAAGAATTCGCGCTGCGTCACTTTCAACAGATCGGTTTGGACGCCGACGGTGGTCGGGGCTGCGACTGTAGAGAAGAAGACTTGGGAGAAAAGTTGCTGAACGCTGAAAGTCGGGTGGACCGAATCGAAGAATAGATAGGGCAGACGATTGGCAACGCAGGCTTGATTCAGAAGGCACTGATCGCGTGTGTGGGCCGGATCGATATTGTATTTGGTTGGGTTGGCGATAATATCGCCTTGAAAGGAAAACACATCGACGATCGTGATGTTCACGTGAAGCTGTTTTTGCAGTTGGCTCAAAGCCTGGGCCAAGGTGGCATTATGGACTTGCGTGACAAGCAAGCCAACCGCAGCGGTCGTCGGCGTACCGTTTAGCGCCGGGGTCGAGCCTAAATTCGGCAGATTCGGCACGACGAAATTTTTGACGCCGAGGGCGGCAAGGCGCGTTACGTCGGTGACGAGTTGGCTGACGGTCTGATTGACCTGACCTTGCGCCAGAAGGCCCTGCAATTGTTGAACGCTCGCCCCGGGCGGCGGGTTGAACGTCGGCAGGAAGCGGAAATAATCGTTGGCACCGGCAAAGACGATGAAGAGATCGTTGGCGCGCGGGGTCGGTTTCGATGCGATATAACGGTCGATTTCCCCGCTGACACCGCCGCCTTTTCCGTCAAACGCCGTATTCAGACCACCGATATTGATGGTGCCGGACGTGGCCCCGCCGATCGCGAAATCCATCAGCGGCCGTTCGGTCTTGAACAAGGCATCCAAATATTCGGCATAGACCGGGCCGTTGCTGAACCGGTTCATGAAGAAAGGCGGCGGCGGTTGATTGACACCGAACAATTTCGGAATATTGCCGTTATCCGACAGGCTGTCGCCGAACACGACAACCCCGCCGATTTGGTTTTGCGCATAGGCCGGCGCACATAAGGCTGCCAACGAGACACAGAGTCCGGCTACGAGTCCGGCTGCAATCTTCCGCATTTTCCCCCCAAACATCTTCTTGGTTACGTCTTATGTGACGTTTTCATAACATTAAGATGGACACACTGTCATGAAACAGTCGTAACCGTAAAGACCTTTACGCAGAGGTTCATTGGGATTCTCTGAGGCTGTGGCGTGAATTACCCCATACTTGAATATGTAGAATAAGTCACGCCGTCGCTCTTAGGGGTGACTGATTGCCAAACGTGCAACGAGGGCCTTGCCGATATCCCCCGTGCCGACCGATGCCTGTCCGGGGTCGGCAAGATCGGCGGTGCGCAATCCCGTCGACAGCAGGTGATCGACCGCCGCCTCGATCGCCGTCGCATGCTGGGTGAGATCGAAGGAATAGCGCAGCATCATGGCCAGTGACAATACTGTGGCGAGCGGGTTGGCGATGCCTTGGCCGGCAATATCCGGTGCGGAACCATGCACCGGCTCGTAAAGGGCCTTGCGCTTGCCCGTGGCATCGGCGGCCCCGAGAGAGGCGGATGGCAGCATGCCGAGCGACCCGGTCAGCATGGCGGCGCAATCGCTCAACAAATCGCCGAACAGATTGTCGGTGACGATGACGTCGAACTGCTTCGGCCTGCGCACCAATTGCATGGCGCAATTATCGGCATACATGTGCGACAGGGCGACATCGCCATAATCCCGGCGATGCAGATCGGTCATGACCTCGCGCCACAAGACGCCGGATTCCATGACATTGGCCTTTTCGACCGAACAGACGGATCGATTGCGTTTTCGGGCCAATTCAAAGGCGACCCGCCCGACCCGTTCGATCTCGCCGGTCGTATAGCTTTGGGTATTGTACCCCCGCTTTTCACCGTTTGGCAGCGTTTCGATGCCCCGGGGCTCGCCGAAATAAACCCCGCCGGTCAATTCTCGCACGATCATGAGATCGAGGCCGCTGACCAGACCGGGTTTTAGGCTAGACGCATTGACGAGCGGCGGAAAGACCGTCGCCGGGCGCAGATTGGCGAACAGGCCCAATTCCTTGCGGATCCGCAACAGCCCGCGTTCCGGCCGACATTCGAAGGGTAAACTATCCCATTTGACGCCGCCCACGGCCCCCAGCAAGACGGCGTCCGCCTTCATGGCCCGGTCCATGGTTGCGTTCGACAAAGGTGTCCCTTCATCGTCATAGGCGGCCCCGCCGATCAACCCTTCTTCGAGGATGAAATTCAGCCCGTGGCGGTCGTTGAGCCAATCCAGAACCCGTCGGACTTCGCCCATGACTTCGGGGCCGATCCCGTCTCCGGGAAGGATCAAGAGGCGTTTTTGGGTCTCGTTCGTCATGATCTGATGCCTTCGAAGAGGGTTAGAGCCAGGGCAGCGCTGTGCGGCGGGTCGCTTCATACCGGTCGATAGCGTCGGCATCGGTGAGCGTGAGCCCGATATCGTCCAGCCCGTTCATCAAGCAGTGTTTGCGGAACGGGTCGATCGAAAACGTCACGATCTCGCCGTCGGGGCGGCTGATGGTTTGCGCATCGAGATCGACGGTCATGACCGCATTCGCCCCTTTTTGCGCGTCCTCCATCAAAAGATCGATGGTCGCCTGATCGAGCACGATCGGCAAAATCCCGTTTTTGAAGCAATTATTATAGAAAATATCCGCAAAACTGGGGGCGAGAATACAGCGGATCCCAAAATCGAGGAGCGCCCACGGCGCGTGTTCCCGGCTTGACCCGCAGCCGAAATTTTCCCCAGTGACGAGGATTTTCGCCTGCGCCCAGGCCGGTTGATTGAGGACGAAATCGGGGTTGGGGGTGCCGTCGGGATGGTTGCGCAACTCGTCGAACAGCCCTTTGGCAAGACCGCTGCGGGCGATCGTCTTTAGAAACTGCTTGGGAATGATCTTGTCCGTATCGATATTGATCATCGGCAACGGGGCGGCGATGCCGGTAAGGACGGTGAATTTTTCCATGGGCGGCCCTCTTTCGATGATGCGGGTCAGTGTGGCGGGTCTTGTGCGGCGGTAGGGGGCGGGGTTTGCAGGTGGCTCAATAAACCGTAGGAAAACGGGGTCCAAAGGCCGGTGCGGATATCGGCGGCGCGCAGGGCCCGCCCAACCCATTCGTTGCAGGTAAGGCCGACGGTCCAATGACCGTTGGCGGCATAGAAATAATCGGTTTTGCCATAAGCGCCGGCAATCCGCGTCGGCTTGCCATCGGGGCTTGTCGCAAGATACGAGCGAACATAGTCGTTTAAAATTGCCAGTTGGTGCGGGGTGACGGCAAAGACCGCGACCGATGGGCTTCGGGCGGCCGGGCCGGATAGCCAGGCGACATGAACCGTGCTCGGTCCATGGCCGTAGAGCGCATCGATCACGGTCCTCGGTTTCAGATCCTCGAACCGGGGCGTTTCCAGGTAAAAGGCCTGTTGGCCCCACCCGATCACGAGATAGGCCGCATCGTCCGGCAACCCGAGATCGTCGCGAAAACCCTCGGCTGGCAAGACGAGGTCGGCGTGAAACGGGTTCGCGGCAACGGCGATGGCGATCGTACCTGTCGGTTGATGGCCGACCGGCCATGCGGCACAGAGAAGAGAGACGACGCCGTAGCCTGCAAGGACAACCAAAAACAACAAGACGGGGAAGAAAGCCTGCCCCAGAAACCAACCGATGCCGAGGGTTGCGGGTAGGTTACGCATGGGAAGACGGGACGGGGCATAGCTGGCGCACATCGGTGAGATGCCCCGTCACCGCCGCCGCCGCCGCCATGGCGGGACTGACGAGATGGGTGCGCCCGCCACGGCCCTGACGCCCTTCGAAATTGCGGTTAGAGGTCGATGCACACCGTTCTCCGGGGTCAAGACGGTCGGCATTCATGGCAAGACACATGGAACAACCGGGCTCGCGCCATTCGAAACCGGCAGCACGAAAGATCGCGTCTAAGCCTTCGCTTTCGGCCTGTTCTTTGACGAGCCCGGACCCCGGCACCACCAAGGCGGTCACGCCTTGGGCAACCGTGCGACCGGCGGCGATGGCGGCGGCAGCGCGCAGATCTTCGATCCGGCCATTGGTGCAGGAACCGATGAAGACGCGATCGACCCGGACCGTGGTCAAGGGCTGGCCCGCCGCGAGACCCATATAGGAAAGTGCTCGTTCCATGGATTCGCGTCGGGCGGCATCGGCAAGATCCGCCGGGTCCGGCACATGCCCCGAAATCGGCAGAACATCCTCGGGACTGGTCCCCCAGGTCACGTGGGGTTCGATCCGGGTGGCGTCGATGGTAACGATGGTGTCGTACCGCGCCCCGGCATCGGACGGCAAGGTGCGCCAATAGGCGACGGCCTGTTCCCACAAGGCCCCTTTCGGGGCGTAGGGCCTGCCCATCAAATAGGAAAACGTGACTTCGTCCGGGGCGATGAGGCCCGCCCGCGCACCGGCTTCGATCGACATATTGCAGACGGTCATGCGCCCGGCCATGTCGAGGTTGCGAATGGCGGGGCCGGTATATTCGATGACATGGCCGGTGCCGCCGGCCGTACCGATGACCCCGATAATGTGCAGGATGAGGTCCTTGGCGCTGACCCCCTGTGCGAGATCGCCTTGAATGTCGATCAGCATGTTGCGGGCCGGACGTTGGATCAGGGTTTGGGTCGCCAGGACATGTTCGACCTCCGACGTACCGATGCCGAAGGCCAAGGCCCCGAAGGCCCCGTGGGTCGAGGTGTGACTGTCGCCGCAAACGATGGTCATGCCCGGCAAGGTCAGACCCTGTTCCGGTCCCATGATGTGCACGACGCCTTGACGGATATCATCGAGCCCGAAATAGGCGATCCCGGTTTCTTTGGCGTTGCGTTCCAGGGTTTCGACCTGAATCCGGCTTTCCGGGTCGCTGATCCCGGCCGCCCGGTTGGTGGTCGGCACATTATGGTCGGCGACGGCAAAGGTCGATCCGGGCTTGCGCACCGCGCGTCCGGCCAAGCGCAATCCCTCGAAGGCTTGTGGGCTCGTCACTTCATGGACGAGGTGACGGTCGATATAGAGCAGGGCCGTGCCGTCAGACTGACGGGTCACCAGATGGGCATCCCAAATCTTGTCGAACAAGGTCCGTGCTGTCGTCACAATCGAGGCTCCTGCATGATTTTCACGATGGGACCGGTCCCGAGGGTGGTGGGACGAGCCCCTGAGCCAACCCGGTAACTTTCCCAGAATGGCGCAAGTTTCCATCAAATTCGACAGAATGATACCAACAGGATCGGTTATTTGTAATGTTCTTTGCGCACATACCGGCTTTGCACAGCGAAGCGCCGTGAAGGCCGACCCCAAAATGCCGAACCCCCCGCCCTTTTCCAAAGGCGGGGGGTTCTGGGCTTACGCGCTGTCGGTCGCGGCAGATCTTATTCAGCGGCCGTCGGGGTGACCTTGCGGGCCCGTTCGGAGATGCGCGCCGCCTTGCCGCGCAGGCCGCGCAGGTAATAAAGCTTGGCGCGCCGCACGTCGCCGTGACGCATGACGGTGATTTCCGTCAGCCGGGGGGAATAGAGCGGGAAAACCCGTTCCACGCCTTCGCCATACGAAATCTTGCGCAGGGTGAAGTTGGAATTGATCCCGGCATTCTTGCGGGCGATGCAGATGCCTTCGAAGGCCTGAATCCGCTCGCGGTCGCCTTCGACCACCTTGACCGATACCTTGATCGTGTCGCCGGGGCGGAAATCGGGCACGGCCCGTTCGGCAACCAGCTTGGCGATTTGTTCTTGTCCCAATGTTTCGACGATATTCACTTTGAGCACCTCTTTGGTCGGGTGGCCCCGGTCAAGACCGATGGCCCGTCTTTGTTTCGATGGTTGAACCGGGCTCGATCGACAGGACCCCCTATCGATCAGGCCCGACCCGTCAGGGCGAACCGCTGCGGGCTTGGTATTTGGTCCAAAGATCGGGACGGCGTGCGCGCGTCACGGCTTCGGCTTCGGCCTGTCGCCAGGCCCTGATCTCTGCGTGATTGCCGGACAGCAACACGGGCGGGACCGGGCGATCCTGCCAAAGTTGCGGTCTGGTATAGTGGGGATATTCCAACAACCCGTTGGTAAAGCTTTCTTCCGTCAAGGTTTCGGGGCTGCCCATGATCCCCGGCAACAGTCTGACGCAGGCATCGACGAGGGCGATCGCCGCCGGTTCGCCGCCCGACAGGACGAAATCGCCGAGGCTGACCTCCAAGAGGTCGCGCGCCTCGATGACCCGTTGATCCAGCCCCTCGAACCGGCCGCAAACCAGGGTGACGCCCGGTCCTTGGCTGATCGATCGGACGAGATCTTGATCGATGAGACGCCCGCGCGGCGTCAAATAGATCGTAGGACCGCCGATCGCGGGTAGATCGCTCAAGGCCCGATCGATGATATCGGGCCGTAAGACCATCCCGGCCCCGCCACCGAACGGACTGTCATCCACCGTGCGATGCACATCCACGGTATAATCGCGGATATCATGGGCGGCGAGCGACCAAACCCCGGCCTTGAGGCCGCGCCCTGCGAGCGAGAGTCCGAGCGGACCCGGAAACATCTCTGGAAACAGGGTCAGGATCTGGGCGGACCAAACGGTCATGATCGGACGGCCCCCCCATCGGCATCGTCATTGCCGTCGGCATCGTCATCCGGTGCCGCTTTCGTGCGCCGATCCCGGTCGATCTCGACCAAATCCTCGGGATCGGCGACGAGACCGACGGGCAGGCCCTCTACCGGGCCTGTCCCCAGGATTTCGGCCGCGACCTCGGCCTGTTCGCGCACCGAGGCGGGCGGGTCCGGCTTCTCGAACAACCCGTCGGGTGCCACGATTTCAAGCCGCCCGCCGGGAAGATCGACGACCGGGACCGCCGCCTTGGTAAAGGGCACCAAGACCGCCTCGCCCTGGGGTGTGACGATATCGAGACTGATCCCCCCGCCGTAATCGAGGACGTCGCCCACCGTACCGAGCAGCGTGCCATCGGCCAGATAGGCCTGAAGCCCGATAAGATCGGTATGATAGAATTCGTCCGCATCCTCGGGATCGGGCAGGGCCGCCCGGTCCACATAAAGCTTCATCCCGCGCAGGGCCTCGGCGGCGGTGCGGGTCGTCACCCCGTCGATCTTGGCCAGAACCACGTCCTTCAACAGGCCCGTGACCCGGATCGGCCAAGAGTGCGTGCCCGTTTCGTTGGAAACGGGACCATAGGCCCCGACATCCATCGGATCGGCGGTAAAGCTTTTGATGCGCACCCCCCCTCGAATCCCATGGGCCCCGGTGATGAGGCCGAGACAGATCCGAGGCGTTGCGGGGGAGGAGGGCTGATCCATGAGCGGCGGGTCGGTCGATTATTCTGCGGATGCCGCAGCGGCGGCGGCCGCCTTTTGCTTTGCCCGGTCGAGAGATTTCTGGCCGGGGGCCGATTTCTTCGGGGTTTCGCGCACGGCGGGCTTGGCGATGAGGTCTTTATCGCCCAGGAACTTCGCAACCCGGTCGGTCGGTTGGGCCCCCACGGACAGCCAATGCTTGATCCGGTCGGCATCGATGATCAGGCGGTCGGTGTGATCGCGTTCCAGCATCGGGTTATAGGTCCCGACCCGTTCGATGAACCGGCCATCGCGCGGGTTGCGGGCATCGGTGACGACGATGGAATAAAACGGCCGCTTCTTGGCGCCGCCACGAGACAGGCGGATCTTGAGAGACATGGAATTTCCTTGGTTGTGATCGACAGTGACAGGGTGAAAGGGGTGGAAGAAGGATGGGACGGTTCAGCGGCCGAACGGGTTGCCCCCGCCGCCGAACGGGTTGCCGCCACCGGGCAACAACCCTTTCAGGCCCTGCCGCAGCAGGCCCTTTTTTCCCATTTTGGAAACTTGCTTCATCATCATCGCCATATCCTGATGTTGCTTCAGCAGGCGATTGACGTCGGCCACGGTGACGCCGGCCCCAAGGGCGATGCGGCGGCGGCGCGAGCCGTTCAGGATTTTCGGATTCTTGCGTTCGGCCTTGGTCATCGACGAGAGAATCGCCTCTTGGCGCTTGATCACCTTATCGTCGATATTGGCCTCTTCGATTTGCTTTTTGATTTTGCCGATGCCGGGCATGAAGCTCATCATGCCGCTAAGCCCGCCCATCTTGCGCAATTGTTTCAACTGCGCGGCCAGATCGTCGAGATCGAACGTGCCCTTTTGCATTTTGGCGGCAAGTTTTTCCGCCTCTTCCTTATCGACGGTTTCGGCGGCCTTTTCGACCAGACTGACCACGTCGCCCATGCCGAGGATGCGGCCCGCGATCCGGTCGGGATGGAACGGTTCCATCGCGTCCAGCTTTTCGCCAAGCCCGATGAGCTTGATCGGCTTGCCGGTGATGGCGCGGATGGACAGGGCCGCCCCGCCGCGCGCATCGCCATCGACGCGGGTCAGGACCACGCCGGTGATGCCGACCCGTTCATTGAAGGCCTTGGCTACGGTTACGGCGTCCTGGCCGGTCATGGCGTCGGCGACGAGCAGGGTTTCGTGGGGCTTCGTGCGATCGCGCACCGCCGCCACTTCCAACATCAGGGCTTCGTCGATATGCAGGCGACCGGCGGTGTCCAGCATGACCACGTCATAGCCTTCGAGCCGGGCCGTCTTCAGGGCGCGATCGGCGATCTCCAACGGCTTTTGCCCGTCGATCACGGGCAGGGTTTCAACCCCGATCTGACGGCCCAAAATCGCCAATTGTTCTTGCGCCGCCGGGCGATAGACGTCGAGCGACGCCATCAACACTTTTTTGCGTTCGCGATTTTTCAGGCGGTTGGCGATCTTGCCCGTGCTCGTGGTTTTGCCCGACCCTTGCAGGCCGACCATCAAGACCACGACGGGCGGAACCGCCTGCAACGAAATCTCGGCGGTCTCGGCCCCCAAGGTTTCGATCAGATGGTCATGGACGATCTTGATGACCATCTGGGCCGGGCTGATCGATTTGATCACCTCTTGCCCGACGGCCTTGTCCTTGACGGCGTTGATGAAATCCTTGACGACCGGCAGGGCCACGTCCGCTTCGAGCAGCGCAATGCGCACCTCGCGCAAGGCGGCGGTGACGTCCGCCTCGCTCAGCGGGCCCCGTTTGCGCAGCCGGTCGAACACATCGCCAAGCCGTTGGGTCAAACTCTCGAACATACCATCGCCTTAGGGCGGCCATCCGCCAAACGCACAAAACAAAAAGCGCCAGTGCGCGACACTCGCGGACTGGCGGAGCCGACATGACATGCCGACCTTATGAACCCAATCGGATCATGGGGTGGAAACCACCCGACACGAACCCGAACCCCGAACGGTATGAACCATGCGCGGACAGCCCTTGATAGAAGATGCGCGGGGCAGAGTCAAGGGGGTGATGGTGGGGTGGTGCGGTGAACATGACCGGCCCCGAGGCGTTTCAGATCGTCCAGGCTGCGGCGGTCGTGCAGGATGTCCCTTCCGGTCTCGTTTACACCGTCGGAAACCGAAACCCGACACCGATGCGGTTCCAGAGGTTGATCTGGCCGATGGCGGCGATGAGGCCGATGCGTTCGGACTCGGAAAAGACGGCGCTCACTGCGTCATAGAGGCTGTCGGGCACGCCGTGGGCGTCGAGGCGGGTGAGTGCTTCGGTCAGGGCCAAGGCGGCCCGTTCGCGCGGGCTATAGAGGGCGGCATCGTGCCAGGCGGCCAGAAGGTCGAGTTTGGCCGCCGTAACCCCAAGCTTGCGCGCGAGTTGGAGGTGATAGGAGAGGCAGAATGCGCAGCCATTCATCTGGGACGCGCGCAGCTTGACGAGTTCGAGGAGATCCGCCTCCAACCCCGTCGCCTTGAGCCCCGCCCCGAACGCGGTCAGCGCGTCATAGAGGGCCGGAGCCTCTGCTCTAAAGGCGGCGATGTCGAGGCGGGGGGTGGGGGCATCGACCATGGTGTCTTCCTCTCAATCGGGGCGGCGCGGCAAGAGCCGCGTGACATGGCCCATCTTGCGTCCGGGCAGGGCGGGGGTTTTGCCGTAGAGATGCAGTTTGCTGGTCGGTTCGGCCACCAACTCGCGCCAGCGCTCGACATCGGCCCCGATCAGGTTTTTCATCACCGCGTCGCTGTGCCGTTCGGTCGAGGCGAGCGGCAGGCCCGCAATCGCCCGGACCAATTGTTCGAATTGGCTCGTATGACAGGCATCCAGCGTCCAATGGCCGGAATTATGGGGCCGGGGGGCCAGTTCGTTGACCAGGATTTCGTCGGTCTGGGTCACGAACATTTCGACCGCGATCAGGCCGACCACATCCAATTTTTCCGCGATATGCCGGGCGATCGCCTCGGCGCGCATGGCGATCGCCGGGGATATCCGGGCCGGGGCGATGGTCGTGTCCAGGATATGGTGGGCATGCTGATTTTCCACCGCCGGGTAATTGGTGATCGTGCCGTTGGTGCCGCGCGCCACGATCACCGAGATTTCGCAGCGGAAATCGACGAACCCTTCGAGGATGGCAAGATCGGTTTCTAGGAGATCCCAAGAGGCTTTAGGGTCGCAATCGGGGGTAATCACCGTCTGACCCTTGCCGTCATAGCCCATGCGCACGGTTTTCAAGATGGCGCGCTGCTGACCCAGATCCCTGATCGCCCGGCCAAGGGCCTGATAGCCCGTCACCTCGCGATAGGGGGCCGTGCCGACATCGATCGAGCGCAGGTAATCCTTTTCCCGCAGGCGATCTTGCGTCACGGCCAAGACGCCCGCACCGGGCAGAACCGGCGCATGGGGCAGAATATGATCGAGGGCGGTAAGCGGAATGTTTTCCGTCTCGTACGTGACGACATCGACCGATTGGGCAAAGCGCGCGAGGGCGTCGGCATCGTCCAAGGCCGCCACCGTGACGCGCGGCGTCACTTGGGCCCCCGGACTGTCGGCTTCGTGCGTGAAAATATGGGTGCGATAGCCGAGACGGGCGGCGGCGATGGCCGTCATGCGCCCCAATTGGCCGCCGCCCAGAATGCCGATCGTGGCGCCGGGTGCAAGCATTCAGGCGTTCCCTTCCTGAGCGGGATCGAGTGGGGTTTCGGCGACGGCGGCACTTTGACGGGTGCGCCAGGCGTCGAGGGCGTCTGCCAGAACCGGATCGGTCAATGCCAAGATGGCGGCGGCCAAAAGGGCGGCATTGATGGCCCCGGCCTTGCCGATGGCGAGGGTCCCGACGGGAATGCCGCCCGGCATCTGAACGATCGAGAGCAGCGAATCCATGCCCTTCAAGGCGTGGCTTTCGATCGGCACGCCCAAGACCGGCAGGGGCGTCATGGATGCCGCCATCCCCGGCAGATGGGCGGCCCCGCCAGCCCCGGCGATGATGATTTTCAAACCGCGCGATCGGGCGGTTTTCGCATAATCGACCAGGCGATCGGGCGTGCGGTGCGCCGAGACGATGCGGACTTCGTGGGGAATGCCGAGGGCGGTGAGGGTGAGCGATGCGTGCTGCATCGTCGGCCAGTCCGACTGACTCCCCATAATGATCCCGACGGAGGCGGGTTGATCGCTCATCCTTAAAGAACTTCCTTTTGTGTGAGCGTTAAGGGTGAATTGTGTGAGCGTTAAGGGTGAACAAAGCATTATACGGTAGAGATGGGTTTGGGCAAGAGACCCTGGATGGAAAATGATCGACCGTCGGCGGCGGCCCTGAGGAAAGCGTGTCAAGTGGTTGCAAACTCGTGCGGTCTTGCGAACTATTAAATGGTATTCATAGGGGGATCCGAGGCCAAATCTGACAGGATAGGGCCCGAAGGACGTCAAACAGGGAAGATCCGTTGAAGATCGCCGAGACCAAGACCCGCAGGAAAATCAGGCCGGAACCGCAGACGCGCCCGGAAGCCCTCCGGGCGCGTCTGCTGAATGCCGGTATCGATCCTGATGGTCTTGACCCTGCTTTATCAAGATTAATCAATGAATTATACGATGAGACCGCCCTTGTCCAAGAAAAGGTCGCCAGTCTGAGCCGACAGTTGCTGCGCCTTGAACAATTGGCCGATGAAGATGCCTTGATGCCCGTCGCGAACCGGCGCGCCTTTATCCGGGAATTGTCGCGTTTGATCGCCCTGGCCAGTCGGTACGGCACCGAGTCGGCTTTGGTCTATATCGATCTCAACGGCATGAAGCAGATCAATGATCGATTCGGCCACAATGCCGGCGATGCAGCCTTGCAACATGTGGCAAAAATCCTGATCGATCATGTCCGCCATGCCGATGTCGTGGCCCGGTTGGGCGGCGATGAGTTTGGGATTTTGTTGGTGCGTTCCAATCAGGAAGCCGCTGAACAAAAGGCAGCCGCCCTGGCGGAACATTTGATTGCGCACCCGGTAATCTGGAACGGGAACACGATCAATCTGAGCGCGTCTTTCGGGGCTTATGCGTTTCGGGGCAATGAAAAGGTTGAAGCCGTCATGGAAGCCGCCGATCAGGCCATGTACCGGATGAAGCAGCAGGCGCGGCTTTTGGCGAAAAATGTCGGCTAGGATTATCGCCGCCATTGCAGTCCGGTTTCGGCAGTCCGGTTTCGGCCCATAAAAAGTGAATCGACGATGATTTATCAATTTTTTGTCACATGATCACCATCGATCCTGTATAAGCTTTTATGAATGTTTGCTAAGAATGGCATGAACCGCGAGTGCCGTTGAACGGTCGCGGACCCGTATCGACGAGGGGTCAGGGCGCATTATGCTAAAGGCCGACGATCAAGCAGGGCTGCTTTCACTGATTAGCTTGCGATTTAAGGACAAGCAGCTTGAACGTCAGTACAAACGCGATCGCGTACCGCGCCGTTTCTGGGACAATCTGTTAGCCTTCATTCTCATTGCTTTCTTGTGGGCGCAATCGATTGCCGTCGATTTCTATATTCTGCCCGATGGCGGGCAAAGCGTCCTGTTATATAAATTATCGGCAATCATCGTTGAATTCTTGTTGATTCCATTGATTTTCTCGTTTCCCCGCAAAGATTGGGTCGAACCACTCAGTCTGTGCAATATGACCTTTAACGTTTCAATGGTTTTCTTTGTCTATATTCAAATCAGCAAAGAAGTCGATCCGGTTTACCAAAGTTTTTTCATGGTGGCAAATCTGGGGGGCTTCGTTTTGGGGGCTATTCCCTTCATCGGTGGGGCCATGGGATCCGCCATGGTCTTCGTTTACTATCTCATTGCGACTTTGGTCATCAAATCCGACCCGATGCCTCAAATTATGGCCGGTCTGTTTTTTATCAGTTGCATCAGTTTCCTTGGCGGTTTCGGGGCCTATCAGGCAGAATGGAACGAACGGCAAGTTTGGTATAAACGCCAAGAATTAGAAAAAGCAGAAGAAGAAATTACCGCCTTGCTCAATAATATTCTGCCGCCAGAAATCACGCGACGCAAACGAGCCGGTGAAAAACTGATTGTCGATGATTTTCCCAATGTTACGGTCTTGTTTGCTGATATTGTCAGTTTTACTCGTTTTTCTGAACTTAATGAATCTCGCCATGTCGTTTCATTGTTGAATACACTCTTTACCTCGTTTGACGAGATTACGGCACGCCACAATTTGGAAAAAATTAAAACGATCGGCGATTGCTACATGATTGCGGCGGGCGTTCCGTTGAAGCGCGCCGACCATGCGGCCGCCCTTGCCTATGTTGCGTTGGAAATGTTGGAATGTGCGCGCAAATTCCGCCATCCCGATGGCGGGACTTTCGAGTTGCGCATTGGCCTGCATACGGGGCCGGTTGCGGCCGGGGTGATCGGTCAAACGAAATTTCTCTATGATATCTGGGGCGATACGGTCAATACCGCCAGTCGGCTTGAGTCCCATGGGATGCCGGGTCGGATTCACGTCTCCGATGATATTTATCAATTGCTGCGCGATTCATTCGAATTCGATGGGCCCTTCACCACCCATATCAAGGGCAAGGGCACAATGACGACGTGGTTTTTGCAAGGGGCCCGTCAAACGGTCAGGGATCAAATCGAAAGACATCGCCCGGCGGCCTGATTTATCGGTGTTTTGATCCTTCGGTGTTTTCTTTGAAAAAAGAACTTGAATACGAATGTATTCGTGGAATTATTATAAATTGGCACTCTTTAAAGTGCGTATTTTGGCAAGTTAATGGATTAGATATCTTTCAATGGTCCACTTCCTTCCAGAGTGACGCAGATAATTTATACGCGTAAGTCCCGGGCGCAATCGGGTATCTCGTGGAGGTCAATATCGGATGGTGAAGCCAACGAATGATGGGGGACTGATGTCCTCGCTGACATTGCGCTTTAAAGTGTCGCACCTTGAAGAGCAATATAAGCAGGATTGGGTTCCGCGCCGGTTTCGCGATAACATCATGGTCTTCTTGTTGTTGGCCTCTTTGTGGGTCCAGTCTATGATGGTCGATGCCATTATTTTACCTGATACGGATACGTTCATATATTATGTCAAATCATTCGCAGTCGCCGCTGAATTGTCTTTGGTTCCGATTTGTCTTTTAATGAAAAAAAGGAAAAATATTGAAAAAATTAGTGTTTATAATATGTTTTTTAATATAACAATGGTATTTATTTCCTATATTTCTGTCGATAAAAGTGCCGATGGGCTTTATCAAAGTTATTTTATGATTGCAAATCTGGGTGGATTTGCTCTTGGTACCGTCCCGTTTATCGGGGCTTTGTCCGGTTCTGTCGTTGCCTTTATTTTTTATTTCATTGCGACAATCGCGATCAAGGAAGATCCATTATCACAAATCCTATTCGGGATTTTTTTCATCGGCAGCATGAGTTTTCTCGGTGGTTATCGTTCCTATCAATCGGAATGGAATGAACGACAAGTTTGGCGTAAGCGGCGACAACTTGAGGAAGCTGAAAAAGAAATTACCGGGCTTTTGAACAATATCTTGCCACCGGATATCAGCCGTCGCAAACGGGCGGGCGAAAAATTGATCGTTGATGATTTTAGCAATGTTACAGTTCTTTTTGCCGATATTGTTAGTTTTACGCGTTTTTCAGAAGCCAATGAATCACGTTATGTCGTTTCATTATTGAACACGTTGTTTACGACCTTTGATCAAATCACGCAGCGATATGGTCTCGAAAAAATCAAGACGATCGGCGATTGCTATATGATCGCGGCTGGCGTCCCGATGAAACGCGTCGATCATGCCATTGCCCTCGCCGAAGTCGCCCTTGAAATGATTGCCTCGGCCCGCACGTTTCGTCACCCCGATGGTGGTATCTTCGAGTTGAGGATCGGGATTCATACCGGGCCTGTGGCGGCCGGTGTGATCGGTCAGACGAAGTTTCTCTATGATATTTGGGGCGATACGGTGAATACCGCCAGTCGGCTCGAGTCCCACGGCATGGCGGGCCGGATCCATGTCTCCGACGATTTGCGCCAATTGTTGGGCGAGGCGTTTGAGTTCGAGGGACCGTTCATCACCCATATCAAGGGCAAGGGTGAAATGAAGACTTGGTTTCTGTTGGGATCGCGCGCCCGCGCACCATCCTATCGTGCGGTGGCGCCGACGACCGTGTAAGCGGATTATCCTTCCCGTGTGCGCGGGGTGGCCTGGGGGCGTCGTGCCCGTTGTTGTTGGGCGCGGGGTTGCGGTTTGCGGGCGGGTGGTTTTGGGATTTTAGTTCCCGGCGGCGGCGGTACAGGGGCGCCGACGCTGAACGGATGTTCTGCAATCACGGGGATGGGTTGGCGAATGGTCTTTTCGATATCGCGCAAGAACCCCATCTCGTCGGCATCGCAAAAGCTGAGGGCGATACCGGCCGCCCCGGCGCGGGCGGTGCGTCCGATGCGATGGACATAGCTTTCCGGTTCATTGGGCAGATCGTAATTGATCACATGAGAAACCCCGGCAACGTCGATCCCCCGGGCGGCAATGTCGGTTGCGACGAGGACCGGTGTGGTGCCCGCCCGGAAATTGGCCAAGGCCCGTTCGCGTGCACTTTGGGATTTATTGCCATGGATCGCTTCGGCCCTGATCCCATCCTTATCTAATTGTTCGGTTAGTCGATTGGCGAGATGTTTCGTACGGGTGAAGACCAGGGTCCGGGTAATCGCGGGATCTTGCAGCAAATGGGCCAGAAGGGCCCGTTTTTGACTGCGATCGACAAAGAAAACCGACTGATCGATCCGTTCTGCCGTGGTGGCGGGTGGCGTCACGGCGACGAAGGTCGGGTTGGTGAGGATGGCATTGGCCAGTTTTTGGATCTCGTCGGGGACGGTCGCCGAAAAGAACAGGGACTGACGACGTTGAGGCAGGAGTTTGATGATCCGGCGCACATCGTGAATGAAGCCCATATCGAGCATGCGATCCGCCTCGTCCAAGACGAAAAACTCGATTTTCGCGAGGGAAAGGGCCCCCTGATTGGCAAGATCGATGAGGCGGCCCGGCGTTGCGACCAAGATATCGACGCCGCGCCGCAGACGATCGACCTGGGGACTGACCCCGACCCCGCCGAAAATGACGCAGTTGGTAAGCGACAGGTGACGGCCCAGAACCGTGAAGCTTTCAGCGATTTGACTGGCTAATTCCCGGGTCGGCGACAGGATGAGGGCCCGGATCGGGCGCTGCCCACGCGGTGCTGTGGGCGGGGCTTCGGCCAGCATCTGTAAAATCGGCAACGCGAAGGCGGCCGTCTTGCCGGTACCCGTTTGGGCGCAGGCCAAAAGATCGTGACCGGCGAGAACGGGGCCGATGGCCTTGGCCTGAATCGGGGTCGCATCTCGATAGCCAGCGTCGGTGATGGCGGCCAAGAGGGGGGCCGTGAGGCCCAATGTGTCGAACGCGGTGATAACGAATGCCTCATCAATGAAGGGACGTATCGCCCAAAGCGACAGTCCCCCCGGGTTATACCGCCGCAGACGATGCGCACGCCAATCACAAATTCCGCGCGCGGGTCAGATCTGCTTGGGCGGACCGGCGGCGGGCGATGATCGACCCGCCGCCCCATCCCGCGCCTTCTTGTCCCCCACGTCCCTGTCCAAAGTTCAGTAACCGATGGCAAGCCCGTCGAAGCGCATTTCCGTCGCCCCATGATAGACCCGGTTCTTGGCATCCCACAAAATCGCCTCATAGCCACCGTAAAAATTGCGCCCGATCGAGGCGTTATGGCCGCGTTTGATCAGGTCGGCCAAGGCCGCCTGCATCACGCCGCTTTCAAACTGAACTTCGACCGGGTTATGGTCGTCCCGTTCGTCCGGTTCGTTGCGGCCCTCATGGACGAAGCGCGCGGCATCGCCCGCCGCCTGAACATCGAGACCGAAATCGATGATATTGGTCAGAACCTGCACCTGACCCTGAGGTTGGACGGCCCCGCCCATCACGCCGAAGGACAAAAACGGCTCGCCATCCTTCGTGACGAAGCCTGGTATGATGGTATGGAACGGCCGCTTGCCCGGCGCATAGGCGTTTGGATGGCCGTCTTTGAGCGTGAAGAGTTGGCCGCGATCTTGGAACATGAAGCCCAAATGATCGGCGACGAGGCCGCTGCCCATGCCGCGATAATTGCTTTGGATCCAGGACACCATCATGCCGTCTTTGTCGGCTACGGTAAAATAAACCGTATCGCCTTGATTGGGGGGAGCCCCCGGATCGGGCATCTCCATCGCCTTATCCATCCTGATCAAGGACCGTCGCGCGTCGGCATAGCCCTTGTCGAGCAGGCTTTTGATGGGGGTCTTGGCAAAATCGGGATCGGCAAAATAGCGCGCCCGGTCGGCATAGGCGAGTTTCTTGGCCTCGATCATCACATGCAGCGTGTCGGCGGTTCCCCGTCCCATCTTGGCGAGATCGTAGCCTTCCAAGATGTTCAACATCTGCAACACGCTCATCCCCTGACTGTTGGGGGGCAGTTGATAGACGGAATATCCTCGATATGACGTGGAAACCGGTTTGACCCATTCGCCGTGGTGGGCCGCGAGATCGGCCTTGGCGAGCTTGCCGCCGATCTTATGCATGAACGCATCGATCCGGTCGGCGATCGGCCCCTTGTAGAAGGCATCCCGCCCACCGGTTGCGATCAACTTATAGGTCGCTGCGAGATCGGGATTGCGGAAAACCTCGCCCGTTGCCGGGGGGTGCCCGTCGATCGTATAGGTTGCAAGCGCATTGTCGAGGGCGGGGATTTGGTCCTTGTTCTTGATGAAATTATTGATGTTGGCGGCCCACGAGGCGGCGATGGTCTTGGTCAGGGGGAACCCGTCCTGGGCATAGCCGATGGCCGGTGCCAAAAGATCGGCCATCGGCAGGCGGCCGAACTTATCGTGGAGCGCAAACCAGCCATCGACGGCCCCCGGCACCGACACCGAAAGCGGGCCGTAAGGCGGCAAGGCCCCATGGACGGCCCCGGCCTTTACCATATCGAGGCTGAGCCCCATGG
Organism: Aliidongia sp.; assembly: GCA_036821645.1. Taxonomy (GTDB): domain Bacteria; phylum Pseudomonadota; class Alphaproteobacteria; order ATCC43930; family CGMCC-115725; genus DAISJD01. The sequence continues at coordinate 982 of DAISJD010000035.1, read as the reverse complement.
GAGAGCGGCCGCTGCCGTTATAGCCATAGAGTTCCTTGGTTTTGGGATCCCAGACGATGGCGAAGAGATCGCCGCCGATCCCAGCCCCCGTCGGTTCGACCAAACCCAGCATCGCATTGGCGGCGATGGCGGCGTCGATCGCACTGCCGCCGCGTTTCAGGATGTCGATGGCGACTTGACTGGCCAAGGGTTGGCTGGTGGCGGCCATGCCGTGCTGGGCCACGGTGGGGGCCCGAATGGCGAAGGGTTCGCCGACCAGCCGATCCCCGCGCCCAGGTTGTTCTGCGCTGGCAAGCGGGGGGAAATAAAGACTGACAAGGCTCACGGCGACACCGATGCGCAGCAGAAGGGAGGGGCGGCGAAGAGGGCGGATGGGCGGAACAGGCGGCATGAAACGGGGCCTTTTGCAGGGGCCGTCCCCGTCTCGCCGTTCCGCCTGCGACGGATCAGATCCGGGCCGCGAGATAGATGGCGAGCCGGGAACCGGCCTTGATGACGGTGCTGAGCGCCTCATATCCCGGCGCCTCAAGGGCCCCATGGTCGAGGCCGATGTCCCGATGTTCCAATTCCTCGGCGCGAAACCGTTCGATCGTCGCCCGAAGATCCGGTTCATGGGTGCCCAGCGCTTCAGCCTGGGCATGGTAGTGTTCTTCGATGACTTCTTCAACGGCAACGGTGCAGGCCATGGCCGCTTTCGGCCCCATGAGTGCCGTTGCAGCCCCCAAGGCGAAACCGGCTATGTCCCAAAAGGGGCCGAGCAGGGTCGGGCGCACCCGGCGTTCGACCAGCAGGCGATCGAACGCGGCCCGATGGGCGCGTTCTTGTTCCGCCATGTGGCGGATCGTGTCGCCATGGGGACCCTTGCCGAGAATCGCGAGTTGGCCTTCATAGATCCGGGCGGCACCATGTTCGCCCGCGTGATCGACCCGGATCATGCGTTTGACTTGGTCGGCGGGCGTGGGATCGCCGGGCAGGGTGCGGT
>DAISJD010000034.1:0-24654 GCA_036821645.1 Aliidongia sp. | reverse complement strand
CAAACCGGACAAAAAGGCGGTCAGCCCCGCCTTGGCCGAGCCGTACGTATAATTGCTGCCCCGCCCGCGTTCGCCCGCAACCGAGCTGATCGCGACGATCGTCCCGGCCCCCCGGTGCGCCATGGCAGCGGCGGCCCGTTCTAAAAACAAGGCCGGGGCCAGATAATTGGTTCGCATCACCAAAGATGCCGCCCCAGGATCGGCCGAGGATTGCGTCTGATCCCCCAACAAACCGACGGCCAACACGACGATATCGGGCGGCGGTATCAGACCCGCCAACAACGGGGCATGGGCATCTTGGTCAAGAATGTCAAAGCCTCGCCCCTGAACCCCCCGCCCGTAACGGTGCCCGAGATCGGCCACGTCATCGCCAATCCGCCCAACATCCCGGGCCGTCAGCACGAGGTCGTACCCATCCGCCGCAAACCGATGGGCGATCGCCATTGCCATATCCGAGGTCGCACCGACGATGAGAACGGTCCCTTTGGCGCCATGTGTCACAGATCGAGCCTTTCGGAAAGCAGGGAATTGAATTTGCGCCCCGGATCGACGGCATCCCGCACCGTCTCGAACCGGGCAAGTCCCGGATAATGGCGCAGCAGACGGCGGGCCCCCCGGGCATCCTTGGCAAGGTATAGGCGTCCACCATGGTCATGGACGATCGCATCCAGGCTTGCCATCAAAGAAAGGCAGGCGGGCGTGGCCGGAAAATCGAGGGCAAGCGTATAACCTGCCATCGGAAAGGATAAAAAACCACCGCCCGCCGCCCCGAACAGTTTCAGGACGGCCAAAAACGATCCCATCCCGGCATCGGCAATCCGGCGTAGCAAACAGGACAAGCCCTCGCCCGATGCGTCTTTCGGCAGAACACATTGATATTGCAGGAAGCCTCGCCTGCCATAAAGCCGGTTCCAATCGCGGATTGCATCCAATGGATAGAAAAACGGCTCCAAGCCGACGAGGCTGATCCCCGGCACGGCACGGCGATAATAAAGGGTGTTGAACAGACCGATACTGATGGGGTTCAGGGCAGATCCCGGTAGATCGATGGGAAATTGCCGGGTACGGCGCAGCCCCCCGGCAAAGGGCATACGCCCGGACGGCAACTCTGCAACCGAAAGATGATCGCCGCGATAAAGAACGGAGCGACCAAGCGCATCGCCACGGGCAAGGCAATCGATCCAGGCCACCGTATAGGTCGAACCATGCGAGTCCTCGAAGGCGGCCATAATCTCGCTCAAGTTGCGAGCGCGCACCGTTTCCTGTCGGATGAGATCGGTTTCGATCGGCATCAAACGAAAGGCGGCCCGCACGATCACCCCCGTCAACCCCATCCCGCCGATCGTCGCCCAAAACAAATCGACGCCATCGGCCCTGCTGCACCGCACAAGCGTGCCATCGGCCAGCACTAGATCGATCCACAGCACATGATCGCCGAAACTGCCCGCACCATGGTGGTTCTTGCCATGAATATCGGCGGCGATCATCCCGCCCAAAGTGACGAACTGCGTCCCCGGCGTGACGGGCGGACACCAACCGCGCGGCACGAAGAGACGGACGAGATCGGCCAGCATCAGGCCCGCCTCCGCCGCCATCACCCCCGTTGCCGGATCGAAGGTCAGAATCCGGGCGGCGGGTCTGAGATCCAGAACCGCGCGATGATTGAGTGCTGCATCGCCATAGGATCGACCATTGCCGCGCGCAATCAGGGATGGCTCATCCCGCAGGATGGGTGCCAGATCAGAGGGATGCGCAATGGCAATCCGGCGGGCGGGGGTCCGGGGAAATCGCCCCCACCCAACGAGGGTTTCGCACACACCTATCGTCATAAGGCGACCAATACGATGGCGGCCACCACAAGCGCACAGATTTGGCTGGCCCGATCGGTTGCGGCGAACACGATCGGATCGTCCGGCATCGCACCGCGTCGGGTCAGGATCAAGGCGCGGCTCAACCAATAAATCAGGACAAGGCAGATCAACCACAAGCGATGCGGTGCCCGATAGAGACCCGAAACATCGACACTGTTGAGATAAAGGGCAAAGACCAACACGGCCGTAAACGCACTCGACGCGGCCAGCGCCTCAAGCACCGGCACGTCGCCGAGCCGATAGGCGCGACCGGCGGGATCGCCCTCGCCCCGGTTGAGGCGTCCCACGAGTTCGGTAATCCGTTTGACCAAGGCAAGCGCAACGAAGAAAAAGATCGAAAAAGCCGCAAACCACGCCGAAGGCCGGGCATCGACCGCAACCCCGCCCGCCACGAGGCGCAGTCCGTAAAGTCCGGCCAAGGTAACGACATCCAGCACCAATTCCCGCTTCAACCGCAAGGAATAAGCCAATGTCGTCATGTAATAAACGACCAGAACCTCGCCAAAGGCGATCGGCAGCAAGAGGCTCGTCCCGATCGCTGCACCGAGCAGAACGGGAAACAGTTTGACCCCCGATAGCGGTGAAAGCGCACCCTGCGCCATGGGCCGAAACCGTTTCGTGACATGATGGCGATCGCGATTGAGATCGACGAGATCGTTCAACACATAAACCGACGACGCGCAAAGCGAAAAACTGATAAAACCCAACAGACTGACCAACCCCGTGCCGAGATCGAAGCGATGGGCTAAAAAGGCCGGAACGAACAGCAGCAGGTTTTTCAGCCATTGATGGGCCCGGATCGCCCGCAACAGCACGCGCGGCGACACAGGTGTGCAATCGATCAGATGGGCCTGGGGCCAGCGCGCCACCACTTTCGTGACGAGATCCGGTGCCGCATTGACCACGATCACCGATGCCGCCCGTTCCCACACGGCGAAATCGACCGCCTCGTTACCGGCATAATCGAAGCCGCCCTCACCGAAGCGGGCGACAAGCAAGGCGGCCTTGCGCGCCCCAGTCAGATTGACCCGGTCATCTGACGCAAAAACCCCGTCGAACATGCCGAGCCTGTCGGCGATCGCCGTGACCAGGGTCACGTTGGAGCCGGACGCCAGATAGATCGCCCGCCCCTTCGCCCGTTCCGCCCGGATGAAATCGAGGCAGGCCGCGTTGAACGGCAAGGCGTCAAGGTCGACGGGCGTGTGTTCGGCAAGCGCCGCCTTAAAGGCGGGTTTACCATGGCGCAAAGCCGCAAGGTTGCCCATCGCCCGGATCGGATCGGTCGAGAGTCGGGCGAAGAACGTCTCGACCATCATGTCGGTCTTGAGCAACGTCCCGTCGAGATCGACGACCAAAACCGGCAATGCCGTCGCCTGGACGGGCGGGGTCACGGATACGGCCAAAACCCTTTCCCTTTCGTCAGAAGATCCCACGACAGGACGCCGCGCGGACCTGCCGCCCCCGTTATACCCGATCCTTTACCGCACTGCCCATAGACTTCGTCGGATCCATGACGATCACGCCCCAATCATCGGCAGATCCAAACCCTGCACGCGGGCGCAGTCGATGGCGAGATCATAACCCGCATCGGCATGGCGCATCACCCCGGTCGCGGGATCATTGGTCAAAACCCGTTCCAACCGGCGCGCAGCCTCCGCCGTCCCATCGGCGACGATCACCATCCCGGCATGTTGGGAATAGCCGATCCCCACCCCGCCGCCATGGTGCAACGAGACCCAGGTCGCCCCCGACGCCGTATTCAGCAAGGCATTCAGCAAGGGCCAATCGGCCACGGCATCGGACCCATCCTTCATCGCTTCGGTTTCGCGGTTCGGACTGGCGACCGACCCGGAATCGAGATGGTCGCGCCCGATCACGATCGGGGCGTCGAGTTCGCCGCGCGCGACCATTTCGTTAAAGGCAAGGCCCAATTTCGCCCGTTGCCCGAGCCCAACCCAACAGATGCGCGCAGGCAAGCCCTGAAAGGCGATCCGCGCGTGCGCCATGTCCAGCCACCGATGGAGGTGCGGGTCGTCGGGGATCAGTTCCTTGACCTTTTGATCGGTACGATAAATATCGTCAGGATTGCCCGAAAGGGCACACCACCGGAAGGGACCGATGCCGCGACAGAAAAGCGGGCGGATATAGGCCGGCACGAAACCGGGAAAATCAAACGCACGCACGAGCCCGGCATCCTCGGCCATGGCGCGGATATTATTGCCGTAATCGAAGGTTGGCACCCCCATCGCCTGAAAATCCAGCATCGCCTGAACCTGAACCGCCATCGACGCCTTGGCGGCCCGTTCCACGGCGGCAGGATCGCTTTGCTTGCGTTGTTCATGCTGATCGAGCGTCCAACCGGCAGGCAGATAGCCGTTCAAAGGGTCATGGGCACTCGTCTGATCCGTGACGAGATCGGGCCGCACACCGCGCCGCACCAGTTCCGGGAAGATCTCGGCCGCATTGCCCAAGAGCCCGACCGACACGGGCTTGCCCGTCGCCGTCGCCTCGGCCAAGATGGCAAGCGCCTCGTCGAGCGACGCGGTCGAGCGATCCAAATACCGGGTTTCGAGCCGCCGCTCGATCCGGCTCTGACGACATTCGACGGCCAGCATCGACGCCCCGGCCATGGTCGCGGCCAGCGGCTGCGCCCCGCCCATACCGCCAAGCCCGCCGGTCAAGATCCAGCGCCCGGCAAGATCGCCGCCATAATGCTGACGTCCCGCCTCGACGAAGGTTTCATAGGTCCCCTGAACGATGCCCTGACTGCCGATATAGATCCAGGATCCGGCCGTCATCTGGCCGTACATCATCAGGCCCTTGCGGTCCAATTCGTGAAAATGGTCCCAGCTCGACCAACGCCCGACCAAATTGGAATTGGCGATCAACACGCGCGGCGCATCGGCATGGGTGCGAAACACGCCCACGGGTTTGCCCGATTGCACAAGCAAGGTTTCGTCCGCCTTGAGCCGACGCAGGACCGACACGATGGTATCGAAGGAACGCCAATCCCGCGCCGCCCGACCGATGCCGCCATATACCACGAGTTCTTGCGGATTTTCCGCCACATCAGGATCGAGATTGTTCATCAACATGCGCAAGGCGGCCTCGGTCTGCCAGGTTTCGGCCGTCATGGCAGTACCGCGTGCCGCACGGATGATCCGGGAATTATCGCGACGGTCGCCGCCATTCTGGTGCTGCATGCTGATCACTCCCCTTGTCATGATGCATAGGGGACGATCGACGACCAAGGCCCGGACGCCGCCATCCCGTTTATTGTTTCAGATGATACCATTGTGTTTTAAACAAGATCCAGCGGTAAAAAAACATGCCGCAGAAGAGGCACCTCTGCGGCATGTCATAAAACAATCCTTTAAAAACAGGATCTTATTCTGCGGCTTCAACCCCACGCCACCCGATCTCGCGCAAGGCGCGATCGATCCATTGCTTGGTCAGTTTTTCCTGGACGCCGTTTTGGGTCAGGCGCTGGCGCAGATTGGCGAAATCGACCCGGTCGAGATTTTGGTCTTGATTGAAGCAAGAAAAAATCACTGTTTCCTCGCCCGTCACCGGATCGACATGGTTTTGCAAGCACTGGGCGCAGATTTCCTTCATCATGCATTGCATCGGCGAGTTGATGCTGCCGATCGCCTCGTGATGGGGATTGAGATAGGGCTGCAAGACGCCGTGACGCGCCCGCGCCACCGCCGCCATCATGCCGTCCGATCCGATCGCGACGATGCGATTGACCGTGGCAAGGTCGATGGCCGGGGCACCGCCGAGAGTGCCCGACCCATAGGCGACCATCGCCTCGACGATATTGCCGGTGAAGGTTCGATCCTGTGGGCGGTCGGGGGTAAAGCCTGGGGCCTCGTCGCTGCACCAAACGATGACGTCGGCGGCCCGTTCGATCTCGTCGACCTTATAGCGATCGATCAGCCGCTTGTAGCCTGCGAAATACAGCACCTTTGACCCCGCCGCGCGCAAGGCCTGACCGATCGAGAACAACACCGCATTGCCGAGGCCGCCACCGACCAAGAGGACGGTTTCGCCTGCCGGGGTTTCCGTCGGCGTGCCGGTCGGCCCCATCAGAATGACGGGTTCGCCCGGTTTCAGATAGGCGCAGAGATCGGACGATCCGCCCATTTCCAACACGATCGTCGATAACAGACCCCGGTCGCGATCGACCGATGCACCAGTTAGGGCCAAGCCTTCCATGGCGAGGCGGGTTTGATCGGCCATCACGGCCAAGGTCTCGAAATTCTGCAATCGATAGAATTGGCCGGGTTCAAAGGCCGCCGCCGCAAACGGGGCCTTCACCGTCACCTCGACGATATTGGGCGTCAGGCGCGCAACGCTATGGACGACGGCGCGCAAGCCTTCGTTGACGCGGGCGGCCAAGGCGGCAGGGACCACCGCCGTCGGGGCCCGTTTTGCCAAGTGGCGCGAAACGACAGGGTAGCCTTGCTTGGCACTGCCCATGGCCTTCACCACATTGCCTGCAAATGAGGGATGCAGATCGCCGAAGAAACTGATCGCGCGTCCATCGGGACGGTGGCTCATCAAGACTTGGACCGTGCCCGGTTTCGCCGATTTTTCCGGCTTCACCGCGACGCCCGCCTCGTCATAAGCCTGAAAATAGCGCCCATCGAGCAAGACGTTGGTCGGATCTTCGCGACCCAAAACGGTATTCGGCTGGGTCCCGGCCGCAACCAGGATCGTGCGGGCGGGCAAGGTCACGTGGTCGCCCGTCGCAACGAGCTTGCCGGTTTCCGGATCATGGGCATGGCGCTGGAGGACCAGGGCTTGGGCCTGGCCGAAGCCATCGACCTCGACCGCGTCGGGTGACAGGCATTCGGCGAACCGGATGCCTTCTTGCATGGCCAGCGCCACTTCTTCGTGGTTCAACGTATAGCTGGGCGCATCGATCAAGCGCCGCCGATAGGCAAGGGTGACACCCCCCCACCCTTCGATCAGGGCCGCAATCCTGGGGGTTCGCCCGTCGCGGGCGGCGGCGGCCCGTTCGGCCCGGATCGCCTTGGCATGAGCCAAAAATTCAGCCGCACTGTCCCTCTCGGCTGGGGTCCAGGCCGCTTCGACCGCCGTCTGGCCCCGTTCCGCACACAAAATCTCGTAACGGGACAGGAATTTTTCCACCTGCACCGGGTAATAGGCCAGGGATTCAGTCGCCGTATCGATCGCGGTCAGGCCGCCGCCGATCACCACCACCGGCAGGCGCACCTGAAGATTGGCGATCGAATCGGACTTCGCCGCCCCGCTCAATTGCAGGGCCATCAGGAAATCGGATGCCTGACGTACGCCGGAGGCAAGCCCGTTGCGCATGGGGATCACCGTCGGCTTGCCCGCACCGGCACACAGCGCGATATGGTCGAATCCGAGATCGAACGCCCCGTCGATGGTTAAGGTGCCGCCGAACCGCACCCCGCCCAGCATGGTAAAGGCGGCACGCCGTTCCAACAGCAGACGGATCACCTTCAAATAGTTTTTATTCCACCGCACCGTGATGCCATATTCGGCGACGCCGCCGAACCCGGCCATGGCCCGATCGCCCAAATCTTCGCTAAGAGCGTCAATCGTTTCGATGGGCTCGAACGGCACGCGCTGCCCCAGCGGGGTCACACCCGACACGGCCGCGTCGAGCGGTTCTATCTTGAGCCCATCCACCGCCACCACATGATGGCCGTCATTCAACAAATGATGGGACAAGGTATAACCGGCAGGCCCAAGCCCCACGACCAAAACCTTATAGCCGCTATCGTTTTTCGGCAGGGGCCGGGCGAGATTGAGCGGGTTCCACCGGGTCAAGAGACTATAGATCTCGAACCCCCATGGCAGGGAGAGCGTGTCCTTCAAGGCGCGGGTTTCGACCTGGGGAATATCGACCGGTTCCTGCTTTTGATAGATGCAGGCCTTCATACAATCGTTGCAAATCCGGTGGCCGGTCCCCGCCGCCATGGGATTGTCCACCGTGACGATCGCCAAGGCCCCGATCGAATAGCCGTTTGCCTTGGTGAGGTTCATCTCGGAGATTTTTTCTTCAAGCGGACAACCCGCCTGCTGCACCCCGAATTGGGTCTTTTGAAACGCGTTGGTTTTCTTGTCGCGCAGGCCCTTCGAACAACTATCCTTGCCCTGATTGTGGCACCAGATGCAGTAATTCGCCTGATCCAAGGCGGCCGTCAGATCCATCCCGTGATCGGTAAGCGCAAACCCTTCCCGGTGGCGCCAGCGATCGTGGGGCAGACGCTGCATGGTGACGCCATGAACCACCTCCGTCTCGACCGGCACCAGATGATCGAGATCGAGCTTGTGGGGGATCTTGAACAGAATGCCGTCGCCATGACGCGCACGTCCCGCCGCCGACAGGGTGGCCCAGGCGGCATAATTTTGTGCGAGGGCCAGATCGTCGCCATGCGCGGCCTCGTCGTCGAGCCAAGCCTGAACATGGGTCGCAAAGGCGTGTTCCGAAACATCCGCGCCGAATTTGGCGGATAAGGCGGCGGCAAGACCGGGGCCATCAAGGGCCTCGGCCTGATCCGGGGTGACGCCCTTGACCGCCCGGCGTTGGACGAAGAGACGCTTCACCCGATAGAGCGGGGCCAGGACGTCGTGGCGGGCGTGCAAGGCCTGAACCGCCCCTTCGATGCGAAACAGGCGCGCGATGAAATCATCGACATGGGGAGCAAGATCGACCAACAAGGTGCCTTCTTCCTTGCGATCGATCGTATCGGCCGCCGCACGCGCCGCCATCAGGCGGTTATGCAAGCCGATATCGGTCGCGGCCAAATCGGCCACATAGGCCTGATCCAACCGGATCAATCCATCGCGGTGATAGAGATCCTGAAAGGTCAAACCGAACGCAAGATCGAGGATAGTCGCCATGATGCCTGGAATTCCCAATATCGTCATGGACGGACCCGTACGCCCGTCCCGTTCATCGCCGCAGCCAAGGCCGAAACGGCCGCACCATAGCCGAAAATCGTCCCGAATGGCACGGCCAATTCCAGCGCATGAGGAACAAAGCAGGGTTGCCAGAATGAGAAATTCGCCCGCCCCTTCACCCCCGGCGACAGTGTCATGCAAGAGATCGACCTCGCCATCGGGCATGCGATCCTGTATGACATCACCCCCGTGCCGCCCGGTTACAATGGCGGCGAGGCAGGAGGAGATGGCAACCATGACGACCCTTGACCAACCCGTTCACATCATCGGCGGCGGCCTTGCCGGATGCGAAGCGGCGTGGCAATTGGCGATGCGTGGGATCCCCGTCCATCTTCACGAGATGCGGCCCGTCACCAAAACCGATGCACACCAGACATCGGGCTTGGCCGAACTCGTCTGTTCCAATTCCCTGCGTTCCGACGAGCCGATGACCAATGCCGTCGGGCTATTGCATGAGGAAATGCGCCGGGCGGGCTCGCTTATCATGCGGGCGGCCGATGCCCATAAGGTTCCGGCGGGCGGCGCCTTGGCCGTCGATCGCGATGCATTTTCCGCCGAAATCGAGGCGACACTGACATCCCATCCCCAGATAACCCTGATCCGGGAAGAGATCAAGGGCCTGCCCCCGGCCGATTGGGCGTCGGTCATCGTCGCCACGGGCCCCTTGACCTCGGCCCCGCTTGCCGAGGCGGTCCGGGGCCTGACCGGGGAGGAATCCCTCGCCTTCTTCGATGCGATCGCCCCCATCGTCCATCGCGAAACCATCGACGATACGATTGCCTGGTATCAATCGCGCTACGACAAGCCGGGACCCGGCGGCGATGGCAAGGATTACCTGAATTGCCCCCTCGACAAGGCGCAATATCTCGCCTTCATCGCGGCGCTTGCCGCCGGGGAAAAGACCGAATTTAAGGAATGGGAAAAAAACACCCCCTATTTCGAGGGCTGCCTGCCGATCGAAGTGATGGCGGCGCGCGGCCCGGACACGTTACGTTGGGGTCCCATGAAACCGATCGGCCTCACCAATCGTCATAATGGCAGCAAACCCTGGGCCGTCGTGCAATTGCGTCAGGATAACAAGCTCGGCACGCTTTATAATATGGTGGGCTTTCAGACGAAGCTGAAATATGCCGCCCAGGTCGAGATTTTCCGCACGATCCCCGGTCTTGAAAACGCGCAATTCGCCCGCTTGGGCGGCTTGCACCGCAATACTTTCTTGAATAGCCCCCGCGTCCTCGATCCGTCCTTGCGGCTCAAGGCCGACCCGCGCCTGCGCTTTGCCGGTCAGATCACGGGGGTCGAAGGCTATGTCGAATCAGCCGCGATGGGCTTGTTGGCCGGGCGCTTTGCCGCCGAGGAACGCCTGGGCCGCCCACCGGCCCTGCCGCCCGCCACCACGGCCTTGGGCGCACTCGTCACCCATGTGACCGGCGGGGCGAACGATCAAACATTTCAACCGATGAACGTCAATTTCGGCCTCTTCCCCCCGCATCCCGAACCGCCGAAAATCCGCAGCGAGCGCAAACCCGCCTTGGCCCGCCGCGCCCTCGACGACCTTGCCCACTGGCTTTCCGTCCATCCGGGGATTTAGAGGGGGCGGGGGACTGGGCGGTCGTAGACTTTGCGAAGCCAAAAGCTCAATACCGCCCCAAAATCCGCGCAACGACGAGGCGGGTCGGCATCAAACCGTCGGGGACCTGGAGGCCCGGATCGAACGGATCGTATTGATGGTGGGCCAGGCGGGTGAAATGGGCGCGGGCGGCGACGGCGGGTAGCAGGATCGGGCGGATCGCCCGAGGGACTTGTGCGATGAGGGGGCGGGCCGCGGTCAGTTGGGCCGTCCCATGATCGACAAGACGGCGGACAAGATCCCGCCAGAGCGACGCAATCGGCCCCGTCAGGGCCAATTCGCCCAACCCATCGCCAGGGGTCCAGGCGGTCGGCATAATCGGGCGACGCTCAGCGATCAAAAACGGCCAGGCCCGCAACAGGCCCGCCAGGGCATAGGCGATCCCGACCGGCTTTGCCGCCAGAAACGCCGCCTCGTTGCGGGTACCGGTCAATTCCAATTGCAAATAGAGTAACCGGGTCGCGGTATTTTCCGCATAATCGCAGAGTGCGTCGAGGCTGGGCGGCGGGTCTTCGCAAAGATCGCGTTCGCGCGCATCGATCATCCGATCGAAATGATGCCGGGTGAGATCGCGGCGCGCAATCAGTGCTGCCAGGGGGATGACGACGGCATGATGGCGCACGGGGCGGCCTTCAAAAATCTCGGCGATGGCATCGCGCCACCATTGCAGGCGGATCTGACCCATCAGGGGTTCGCGCACTGATTCGCGGGTTTTGGCGATTTCGAGATTGAACGCCAATAAAATCGCCGCCTCCCGCTGATAGGCATCCGGCATCAACGAACCGATCAGATAGCGTTCGCGCTCGTATCGCCGGACATCGGCCAGATCCTCGTCCGAAAGATCGCACCCTGCCATCATCCCCGCCCCTTCCGTCGCATCGCACACCGAACCTGAACAAAAAAAGAGATGTATCAGGAATTTAGAAGAAACGTGAGCCGCCTTTTACCCACGATGCGGGCATCGCATCTTATGCGAAAAAAGAAGGGGGCTCCACCCTGGACAGGCGGACAAGACGCCCTATCTCATGCCCATGTCTTAGAGGCGGCGTTGCGTCTTCGACCGCCTTTTATTCATCATTGCAGGTCTTTGACCGGAACGGTATGAAGTTTCTGTCAATATCGCCGCAAGAATGGTTTTATCCGTTTGACCGTTTTTTCACACCTAAGTTTGAAAGAGGATGACCATGGTTTTTGAACTTCCCGCCCTGCCCTATGACAAGAACGCTCTTGCCCCGCACATGTCGGCTGAAACGTTTGATTATCACCATGGCAAGCATCACCAAGCCTATGTGACCAATCTGAACAATCTGGTCAAGGACACCCCCTACGCCACCCAGACCTTGGAAGAGATCATTGCCGCCACCGGCCATGACGACAGCAAGGCGGCCCTGTTCAACAATGCCGCGCAAATCTGGAACCATACTTTTTTCTGGCATTGCATGAAGCCGCAAGGCGGCGGTGCGCCGACCGGTGCCTTGGCCGATAAGATCGCCCAAACCTTCGGCAGCGTCGATGCCTTCAAGGAACAGTTCAAGGCCGCCGCCGTCGGCCAATTCGGTTCCGGTTGGGCCTGGCTCGTGCTCGACAAGGGCGATTTGAAGATCGTCAAGACCGCGAACGCCGTCACCCCGCTCGTCAATGGTCAAAAACCGTTATTGACGGTCGATGTGTGGGAACATGCCTATTACGTCGATTTCCGCAACCGCCGCCCGGATTTCGTGCAAACCTTCCTCGATCACCTGATCAATTGGGATTTCGTAGCGCAAAACTTCGCAGGCTAAAACGGATCGCCGTCACCCCGTCCGGGTGACGGCGGCACGATGGTGCGTTGATCGGAGCAGGCGACCGGGTTCACCCTGAACCCCTTGCCCCAACAGAAAAAACAGAACCCCCGGCGATCGGCAATCGTCGGGGTTTTTTCATGCATTGGCATGTCGAAACCCATACCGCAAAAATTGCACAAAAACCTCTTGAAAATCACTTTTTGTTCGCATATTGTTTGGGAATAAATTCGGCATGGAACAGAACAATGCGCGTTTTTGACCCTATCCCGCCCTCATCCGGTCTCAGCATGGCAATCGCGGAATGTCTTCGGCAGTTCAACGGACGCACAACGATGCCTTATTGTCTAAGCTTTGGTGGCGACTGGCGCACGGGGGCGTGTTTCGGTGTTTTTCAGGCCGATTGCGCCACGCGCAGAACGGCCCATGACTGCCTCATCGACATCATGCACGCCTGTCATTTGCCCAGGGGGCAAATCGCGCGGATCGGCGATATTCTGCGCCATGCCACCAACCGCAACCCCCTCGGCCCCGGCGATACGGCCACTCTGGCGGCCGCTCTTGCATCGCCTATCGGACGAGCCCGCATCGACCGTCACGATGCACACACATTGGAAACCATCAACCGCCATGTGGCCCAGGTCCTGGCCCAGGCGGAACGGGCCAATCGGCACCTGACGGTGGAGGCGATCCTTTATACCGCCCTGTGGATCCATGTCACGGGCAGTCCGACGCGGATTGGCCGTTGGATCGCGGGGTATCCGATCGACTGCATCGACGGCACCGGCATACCGCCAATCCCGCCATCCGGCGACATTACCGGGTCGATGCTGTGTCTCTATCTTCAGGCGACGTGTTTTGTGCGCGAGAACCCGACAAACTTGGATCGGTTTCACCAATCGGTGGCCAATCGGCCCCGGTCTATCGATCAGGTTGCCGCCTGATATCGGATCGGCAGCAAGGCCGCCGCGACCCTGCGCCCTTCCAAGGCCAGAATATTATAGGTGCGGCAAGCCGAGGCGCTATCCATCGGATCGAAACCGATGCCATGGGCCCTCAACGCCGCCCGCGACAGGTTTTTGGGTGGCGAGAGCCGCGCCCCCGTTCCAATCAGGATGAGATCGATCGCGCCATGCTGGATTGCGGCGTCCAGACTGGTCTCCGTGATGTCCAAAACTGCCTGAACCGGCCAACCGAGCACCGCCGTCGGTAGGATCAGAACCGGCGACTGATAGACCTTTCCCGCAATTTGAAACCCGTCCGGCCCGTGACGCTCGATCAAGGGTAAACGGGTTTCCTTTCCACGCTCGGTCATGAAGCCTTGGCACCGGCAGGCTTGGCCCCCGGCTTCGGCTTGGTTTCTTTACCCTTGCCGCTGCGTTCCGGTTGGAAATACAGCAGAATCGGCGCTGCGATGAACAACGAGGAATAGGTACCGATCAGAATGCCCCACAGCATGGCACCCGAGAAACCACGGATGACTTCGCCCCCGAACAGGAACAGGGCCAAAACTGCCAGAGCCGTGACACTGGAGGTCAAGATCGTACGGGACAGGGTTTCATTCAAACTGAGATCGATCACCTGACCGATCGGCATCGTCCTGAATTTCCGCAAGGTCTCGCGCAGCCGATCATAGATCACCACCGTGTCATTGATCGAGTAACCGGCGATGGTCAAAATCGCCGCCAGGGTCTGGAGATTGAATTCCAATTGAAACAAGGAAAACAGGCCGAGGGTGGTGATCACGTCGTGAAAGGTCGACAGGATGGCCCCGACGCCAAATTGCCACTCGAACCGGATCCAGACGTAAAGCGCAATGGCAAGCGACGCCAAAATCGTAGCGAGCGTTCCCGCCTGAATCAATTCGCCGCCCACTTTCGGGCCGACCGTCTCGACACTGCGGAATTCATACCCGGCACCAAGGGCCGCTTTCACCTTATCGACGGCCCGACTTTGAGCATTTTCATCGCCCGGCTGACGCGGCAAACGGGCGAGGACAATATCCTCGGCCCCGAAACTTTGCAGCGAAACCTCGCCAAGACCCAAATCATTCAGGGTCTTGCGCATCAGATCCAGATCGGCCGCCCCCTTGGTCTTCAATTGGACGGAGATGCCGCCCTGAAAATCGAGACCGAAATTCAATCCCTTCGTCGCCAGCAAACCGACACTCAACAGAGTCAGGATCACGGAAAGCAGCAAACCGAGTTTGTGAATCCGAACGAATTGCAAGTGCGGCGGTTCACGCAAAAAAACGAATAAGGGACGCATCGCAACATTCCTAAATCAGATCAAGGGCCGCCGTAGAGGCGACGACAGGGTATCCACGTCGGGGCCTGATGCGCCCCGACAGCCATGAAACAAAGGGGCCTAAAAGTCCTCGCCCTTAAATCGGCAGGGTCTTCGGACGACCGCGCAACCACCAAATCACCAACAGCCGCGACACCAACACCGTGGTGAAGAGGGAGGTCAAGATGCCGAAGCACAAGGTGACGGCAAATCCCTTGACCGGCCCGGATCCCAATTCGAACAGGAATGTCCCGGCGATCAAATGGGTGACGTTGGCATCGATGATCGTGCCGTAAGCGCGCTCGAACCCGGCCTCGATGGCGTTGATCATACTTTTGCCCAGGCGCATTTCTTCGCGGATCCGCTCGTTGACCAACACGTTGGCATCGACCGCCATGCCCATGGTCAGGGCAATCCCGGCAATACCCGGCAAGGTCAAGGTGGCACCGAGCACGGTCAGCGCCGCCATCAGCAAGGCCAGATTGAAGAACAGGGCAATATTCGCGAAAATCCCGAACAAGCCATAGAACAGAACCATGAAGAGACTGACGAGGCCGACGGCGACGACGCTCGCAATCGTGCCGGCCCGGATCGAGTCCGCCCCCAAATCGGGACCGACGGTGCGTTCTTCGATGATGCTGAGTTTGGCGGGCAAGGCACCGGCTCGCAGCAGGCGGGCCAGATCATTGGCGCTTTCCGTCGTAAAATTCCCCGTGATCTGACCGGAACCGCCGGGAATGATCCCTTGGATCCTCGGGGCAGAAATATACTTACCGTCGAGCACGATGGCAAAGGGCCGCCCGATATTCGCACGGGTCGCCTCTTCAAACCGGCGGGCACCGGCATTGTTGAATTTGAAGCTGATCGCCGGTCTATTATTTTCATCGAAGGTTGCCTGGGCACTGATGAGATCCGCCCCATCGACCATGATGCGCCGCTCGACCAACAACGGCCCGCCACCTTCTTCTTTATCGCGGTTCGAGCCTTCGTCCATTTTCAACAGTTCGGAACCGGGCGGAATGCGCCCGCGCAAGGCATCTTCGAGGGAATTCTTGGTATCGACCAAGCGAAAGGTCAATTTGGCGGTTTTGCCGAAACTTTCCCGCACCTTGGTCGGATCTTGAATGCCTGGCAATTGCACCAGAATGCGATCGTCGCCTTGGCGTTGGATCGTCGGTTCCTTCGTGCCGTTCTCGTCGATCCGGCGGCGGATGATTTCAATCGACTGATCCATTACTTGTTGGCGGCGCGCGACAAGGGCCTCCTTACTGAACGCGACGAGGGCCGCCGCCCCCTCCCCCTTGGTCAGGACGAGATCGCCATCAACCTGCTTGATTACGGGGCTGAGACGGTCGAAATCTGCCGCGTTTACAAGCGTAACGGTCACATGCTCGCCATCATTGGTCAGTTGGCTGTAACCGATTTTTTCCTTCAACAGGGCCGTACGGATCTGATCCTGAGTCCCGTTCATCCGATCGCGATTGAAGGTGGCGAGATCCGCCTCCAGCAACAGGTGGCTGCCCCCTTTCAAATCAAGCCCAAGGGCAAGCTGTCGGGTCGGCACGAAATCGGGCAAGCGATCCAACACGGCCCGATCGATCAAATTCGGCAGGGCCAGGAAAACACCGGCCAAGCAGACCAGAATGACGGACCATACTTGCCAAGAAGAAAGTCTAAGCATCGATTATTTCGTCCCTACCTTGCCGGTCTCTTCCTTGGGTGCGGGTTCCGTCTTGCCCATCACCGTCACGGTATTGCGAATGACGCGCACATGGACATTCTCGGCAATCTTCACTTCGATTTCGGACTCGCTGATGATTTTCGTCACAAGCCCGATCACCCCACCCGCCGTCACGATCTTATCGCCCCGCCGCAGGGCGTCTTGTTGCGCCTTCACGGCCTTCATTTTCTGCTGCTGCGGGCGGATCAGCAGGACGTAAAACACGCCCATAATCAAAATGAGCGGCAGGATTTGCATCAGACCGACCTGAAGGTCCGATCCACCGGCAGCAGGAGCGGTTTGGGCATAGGCGGTCGAAAACAACATTAAGGCAAACTCCCGAGATCCCTTTTGGATAGCGCACTACCCGATTGGCGCATAGGTACGCAACTTCGTCAAAAAGCGCAATGGTTGGCGCACATCAAACCGACGGGATGGGACGAATCTTATGAAAAAAAACCGCGCGGCAACCCTCTTGACCCGGCATTTTCCTGTGTTAGCGTGTGCAGCATGAATGACGGATGGCCCGCACATCCTTTTTTGTAAAGTTATCCGACCATGTCCTCGACCGATCCGCTTGCCGGTTTTCTGCCCGTTCTCGACCGTATCGCCGCCGCCCTGGAACGCTTGGCCCCCCCACCGCCGGGGCCCCTCGACGTGACGGGGGCCTCCGCCTTCGTCTGGCATGCGGCGGAGGAACGCTTGGTCCCCGTTCCCCGGGTCCAGCATGTGCCGCTCGATTTGTTGCAAGGGGTGGGGCCGGTACAGCAGATTCTGCTCGACAATACCCGCCACTTCGCCCAGGGCTTCGCCGCCAACAATGCCTTGCTGTGGGGTGCGCGCGGCATGGGAAAAAGCTCGCTGGTAAAGGCGATCCACGGCCACCTTGCCGCCGCCGAAACGCCCGACACGGTGGCCCGCCTCATCCTGGTCGAAATTCATCGCGACGATATGCCGTCTTTGCCGGCCCTTTTGGCGCGCCTGCGCAACGAGCCCCATCGGTTCATCCTGTTCTGCGACGATCTTTCGTTCGATCACGACGACGCGGCTTATAAATCCTTGAAGGCGGTTCTGGATGGCGGGATCGAAGGGCGCCCGGACCATGTGGTTCTCTATGCCACATCGAACCGCCGCCACCTGATGCCGCGCGACATGATCGATAATGAACGGGCAAGTGCAGTCAATCCGGGCGAGGCCGTCGAAGAAAAAATCTCGCTATCGGATCGATTCGGCCTCTGGCTTGGATTCCACAGTGCCGACCAACAGACCTATCATGCCATGGTCCGGGCCTACTGCGCCCATTACGGGCTCTCCATCGATGACGCCACCCTCATTGCAGAGGCCAATGAATGGTCGATCACGCGCGGGGGACGGTCGGGCCGGGTCGCGATCCAATTCATCACCGACCTTGCAAGCCGCCTGGGACAAAAGTTGGTCTAAAGGGCTCTGGGCTTCGCTGAAACCCGTGCTCCGGTCGACCGCTCCATTGCCACTTGCATGGAATTCCCGATAGTCTGGTCCGAGTGTGTCGCAGATCCGGGGCGGGTTCTTGACGACAAAAAGTATAGCGAAAGACACGTCATGAGCTCAAGGCAGCAGATTAAACACTTGACCATTAAAGGATTTAAGTCGATCCGCAACCTCGATCGCTTCAGTTTAAATAATCTCAACGTCTTAATCGGTGCCAATGGCGTTGGAAAAAGTAACTTCGTTTCATATTTTCGCATGCTGAGCGCCATGATGGCGTCCAATCTGCAACAATGGACTGCCAACCAAGGTTCCGCCGATCGGATCGTCAGTTTTGGCATCAAAGAAACCAAGAAGATCGAATCTTTCATAGAATTCGGTCTCAATGGCTATAAATTTGAAATCGAAGCGACGATTGATGGTCGCTTTTCATTTGTGCGCGAAGAATTATTTTTTAATGGTCCATATTTCGGCAAAAAATGGATTAAACTCGGTACAGGGCATAGTGAAGCAAGATTAAAAGAAAATTATAATTCTGCACTGCCTCGTAGTGTCGCCGACCATTGCTACAGCGCAATTGCCAGTTGGAAGGTCTTTCACTTTCATGACACAAGCGACACGGCCGGTGTGAAGCGCCTGGGTTCTGTGCACGATAACCCCTATTTACGCCCCGATGCCGCCAATCTGGCGGCATACCTCTATCGCCTATCGGCAGAAGTGCCGGATGTTTACGATCAGATCCGTAAAACCATTCGTCTTGCCATTCCATATTTCGATGATTTCGTTCTGGAACCCAGAAAACTCCCCAGTGGCGAGGAACAAATCGCCTTGCTCTGGTGTCAGAAGAAGAGTGATTACCGGCTCTGGCCCAGCCAATTATCCGATGGATCGATCCGTTTCATTTGTCTTGTCACGGCTTTATTGCAACCGGACCCGCCATCCACGATCATTATCGACGAACCGGAACTGGGCTTACATCCCTATGCACTGGCCTTGCTGGGTTCATTGTTGCGGTCGGCTGCGACCCGGATGCAGGTCATCGTCTCGACGCAATCGGTTCCTTTGGTGAACGAATTCGCGATCGACGATCTGATCGTCGTCGACCAGGAAGACGGGGCGACAGTCTTTAAACGCCATACACAAACGGAATTTGCGGCATGGCTTGAGGAATATTCGGTCGGGGATTTGTGGCAAAAGAATATCCTGGGTGGGAGGCCGCATTCGTGATCCGTATCCATGTCATTTGTGAAGGACAGACAGAAGAAACATTTGTCAACGAAATATTGGTTCCGGCTTTTCATGCACAAAACATCGTACTGATACCTGCCCTGATCGGCAGACCAGGCCACAAGGGAGGAAACCTCTCCTTTGATCGCTTGCTGCAGGATATTCGCATCCGCCTGCGCAACGATCAAACGGCTTATTGCACCAGTTTCTTTGATTTCTATGGGTTACCGGGTGAATTTCCCGGCAAACAAGAGGCCGAAAGACAAAATACCCCATCGGCGAAAGCTCAATGCTTGTTGAACGCCTTGATGCAGCAACTAAAAGTGGCCCTTGGCCCAGAACCGTTACGCCGCTTTATTCCCTATGTGCAAATGTATGAGTTTGAAGGACTTTTGTTCAGCGATCCGGAGAGACTGGCGCGTGGCATCTGTCAATCGGATCTGAGCGGCTCATTTCAAAAGATTAGAAAAAACTTTGCCTCGCCGGAAGACATCAACGACAGCCCCGAAACCGCCCCCAGCAAACGGATCAAAAGAATCTACCCCGCCTACGATAAACCCGTTCATGGCTCGCTCGCCGCTCTTGAGATCGGACTTACATGTATCCGGTCGCATTGTCCGGGTTTTGATGCCTGGCTCACGAAACTCGGCAGTTTGGGGCAACCAAACACGCCCTAGCCGTCATTGCCGGCAATACTGGGCAGGTGGTCCAACGGATCGACCGGCTTTGAGCCGCGCCGCATTTCAAAATGCAATTGCGGTTGGCCGCCGATGCCGGTATTGCCGACCTGGGCCACAGGTTGGCCGCGCCGGACCTTTTCGCCTTGCTTGACCAACAGAACCTGATTATGGGCATAGGCCGTGATGAAACCGTCGGCGTGACGGATCAACAGTAAATTACCAAATCCCTTCAATTCGTTGCCCGTATAGGCCACGGTTCCGGCTTCCGCTGCCACCACGGTGGTCCCGGCGGGGGCGGCGATATTGATCCCATCATTATTGGTCCCGCCGACCATCGGCCCGAATGTGGCAACGATCTTACCACGCACCGGCAACAGATAGATCGGTGCGATCGGGGCCCGATGGGCCGCAAGGGCGGCGGCAACGTTCTGCACCTTATCTGCGTCGCCAGGACTGGCCGGTTCGGCGACCGGAACCGCACTGACCGGCTCGGCCGTAGGCTCTTTCGGATCGGACGACGGCTGATCTTTGGGCGCCGTTGGGCGTTTGCCCCGGCCATCGCCCTGTGCCGTGGGGACTGGGGGCGATGGTTCGGTCTTGACTGCGTTGTTAGGCGGGACATTGACGCTATCCGATACCGGGACCTCGGCTTTGGGTAAGGGGGGTGTTCCCTGCGGCGTCGGTTTGGCACCCAGGGATGACCCGGGGCCATTCGGCACGGTGATCACCGGCAAGGGGGCAAGCGCCGTCGCCGGTGCCGTAGGGATTGACGCCGCCTCACCGCGCCCCGACGGGGTAGCCTGCGTATTTGGCGAGGGGGCTACTGATACGGGCGGCAGGGCCGATGCCGTGATCGCCTCGGCTTTCCCGGCCCGCGCCGTCCCTCCTACCCCACGGGGCGAGACGGCGGCAAGGGTGCGATCGGGTAAAGGTTCGACCGCGGGGGGAAGGACGAGGGCAACGCCTTTTTTGAGACTATAGGGCGGGTCGATCTTGTTGAGCCGGGCCAAGGATGCAGGATCGACGCTGAACCGCCGGGCAAGACCATAGAGCGTGTCGCCCGGTTGGACGATATATTGTTTGGTTTGGGGAATTTTCAGAATCTGACCGGTCACCAGACGATAAGGCGGTTGCAACCCATTCGCCTCGATCAAGGATCGGGTCGACACGCCCAGTTCGCGCGACACCCCGTAAAGCGTTTGTCCGGCGCGGACCGTCACCTCGCCCTTGAAATCGGTTTTCACGCCGGGCGGGACATCGGCTGCCGGACGGGGGGAAAGCCGCTCTTGCGGCACCTCCGCCCCCCCACGCCCCTCGACGATCGGGGCGGGCGGTTCCATCCGTTGACACCCGACCAAGGCCAGAATCACCAACAAAGATGCCCCTCGGCCCGAGACGGAAGACCAACCGACAGCGATCACGGCAAATACCCCGCCAAAGCGGACAGTCCGGCAACATGGGTGAGATCGAGACTGATCGGCGTCACCGCGACGGCCCCTTCGGTGACCGCATTGAGATCGGTACCCGGCTTCGTCGCGTCTTCGTCGCGCACCGGACCGATCCAATAATAGGTCTTGCCGCGCGGATCGACCGACTTCACCAGATTGTCCCCCAATTTTCGCATCCCCTGGGCCGCCGCCCGCACCCCCGTGATCGCAGCCGGTTCCCGGTTCGGGATATTGACGTTCATCAGACAGCCGGTGGGCCATTGATGCGCCGCAAGATTGCGGATCAAATCGGGGATCAAACCACGAGGCGTTTGCCAAAGCGGGGTCTCGCCATGCACGACCGCGAGGCTGAATGCGATCGACGGAATGCCGAGCAAGGTGCCTTCCATCGCGGCGGCGACCGTCCCGGAATAGGTCACGTCTTCGCCCATATTGCCACCGTAATTGACGCCTGACAAAATGAGGGTCGGTTTGTGATCCTTCAAAATTTCATGCACGGCCAACAAGACGCAATCGGTCGGTGTGCCGTCCAC
This sequence comes from Aliidongia sp., assembly GCA_036821645.1. GTDB lineage: Bacteria > Pseudomonadota > Alphaproteobacteria > ATCC43930 > CGMCC-115725 > DAISJD01. The sequence goes on along the minus strand of DAISJD010000034.1, from coordinate 3,048 downwards.
GGCATAATGCCTGTCGGCTACCTGGCGGATGCGCAAGGGACGTTGCAGGGTCAGGGAATGCCCCGCCCCACTCTGTTCCTGTTCGGGGGCGACGACCCAAACATCGGCCGAGAGGGACCGGGCGGCATCCGCCAAAACGGCGAGACCGGGGGCGACAATCCCATCGTCGTTCGAGACGAGGATACGGGCTTGGGCGAGGTCGAACGGGGGGCTCAGCATCCGGGTACAATGACCTCCATTCCGCCCATATAGGGTTGCAGGACCGTCGGAACCCGGATCGATCCATCCTGCTCCTGATAATTTTCCAAGACCGCCACCATGGTGCGGCCGACGGCGAGACCACTGCCGTTCAAAGTATGGACGAACTGGGTACCCTTCTCACCCTTGACCCGAAACCGGGCCTTCATGCGGCGGGCTTGGAAATCGCCGCAATTGGAGCAGCTCGAAATCTCGCGATAGGCCCCCTGACCCGGCAACCAGACCTCAAGATCGTAGGTCTTGCGGGCACTAAACCCCATATCGCCCGTACAGAGGAGCAGTTTTCGATAGGGCAGCCCCAGACTTTCCAAGATTCCGGCGGCGGCCGCAGTCATACGCTCATGTTCGGCGTCCGATTGATCGGGATGCGCGATCGAGACCAGTTCCACCTTGGAAAATTGATGCTGGCGGATCATGCCGCGCGTATCGCGCCCGGCCGCGCCGGCTTCGCTGCGAAAGCAGGGGGTGAAGGCGGTCAAACGCAGGGGCAGGTCCGCCGCGTCCAAGATCTCGTCGGCAACCAGATTGGTGAGAGACACCTCGGCGGTCGGGATGAGCCAGCGCCCATCCGTCGTCTGGAACAATTCGTCGCGAAATTTCGGCAATTGTCCCGTACCGAACATGGTCGCATCATTGACCAATAGGGGTGGCGCCACCTCGCTATAGCCCCCCACCCCCGTATGGCGATCGAGCATAAAGGCGGCAAGGGCGCGTTCCAGCCGGGCAAGGGCCCCGCGCAACACCACGAAGCGGGCCCCCGCCAACTTGCCGGCGCGGGTAAAATCCATGAGGCCCAACGCCTCACCCAAGTCGAAATGCTGCTTTGGGGTGAAATTGAAGGATGGCACGTCGCCCCAGGTCGAAACGATCACATTGCCCGTCTCATCGACGCCATCGGGAACCGTCGCATCGGGCAGATTGGGCAAGGATGCCAGAATGGCCTCCAATTCTTCGGACAAACGCCGCTCATCCTGCTCCAAGGCGGTCATCCGATCCTTGATCGCGGTCACTTCCCCCATCAAATCATCGGCGGCAAGCCCCTGGGCCTTTGCCTGTCCCACCTGTTTCGAGACGTTGTTGCGCAGGGTCTGCAACTCTTGCAGGGCATTCTGGGCGGCTCTGCGCTTGCTATCCAAAGCCAGAATCCCATCGGCCGCACCCGATAATCCGCGCCGCACGAGGCCCGCATCGAAAGCGCCGGGATTATCGCGGATGGTTTTTATATCATGCATGACAGGCACTTCATCGGATAGGAAAGGTTCAACAAACGGGGGCTTGTGTCGAGAGGGCCGAAAAACCGCTCGAAACCAGCCCCAGACGACTTATTCGGGGGCGTTTTCGGAGAGGGCTTCCCGCTTCTTGCGCTGCCACTCGACATAGCGGCAACTCCAGATCGAAATTTCGTAAAGCAAGTAAAGCGGAACGGCAAGCCCCATCATACTGAGCGCATCCGGCGGCGTGAAGAGCGATGCGGCCAGCGTATTGCCCAAGATCGCATAACGACGATACTGCACCAAAAGCCGCGACGACAGAATGCCGACCCGCGCCATCAGCGTTAAGGCGACCGGCATCTGAAACGACAGGCCGAACGCGAAAATCAAACTGAGCGAGAAGGACAGATATTCGCCGATCTTCGGCACGGCATCGATCGCAAGAGAGCCCGGACCGCCATCTTCTTGAAAACTGAGGAAAAACCGGAAAACCGACGGAAAAATTACATAATAGACGAGTGCGCCGCCGAAAAAGAACAAGACCGGCGTAATGAAAAGGTACGGCAGAAAGGCACCGCGCTCGTTCTTGTAGAGGCCCGGTGCCACAAACATCCACACCTGGGTCGCAATCACCGGAAAAGACAGAAAACAGGCCGCCCAAAAAGAGATTTTGATCCGCGTGACGAACGCCTCGGTCAAGGCGGTATATTGCAAATGCCCCCCCGGTCGTTCCATCATCGCCAGGGCAAGGGGATGGATCAGAAAATCCAATAATTCCCGTCCATAGGCGTAGCAGAATATCCACGCAACCAAGACCCCGACCGCCGAATAGATCAACCGGCGACGAAGCTCGATCAAATGTTCCATAAGGGCCATACGGCTATGATCAACACTATCAGTCATGGTGCGGGCGGTGTCCGTGTTGGCGCGATCGGGTGAGATGGGTGATCGGGCGGGGTATGATCGGGAGATGACGCCTCTGCGGCGGCCAGGATGGCATCGGTATCGAGCCCTCGCCCATCGACACGGGGGGACGGCGGGGCGCTAGCGGCGGTTGCCTGTGGATCAGGCTCGGGGTTCGACACGACGGGATCGCTCAACGGATCAAACGGCGGGATCGTCTCAGAGATGCCGTGCAGTCCGCCTTCGCCGGAAAGATCATGGGGAAGGTCCAACGCCTGGCCAATGGTTTTTTCCGCTTCCATGGCCTCGAGTTGGAGCTTTTTCTTGACCTCTTCGATTTCTGACTCGCGCACCATATCATCGATACTATTCTGAAACTCGTTCGCCAATTGGCGGGCACGGCGCGTCACTTGACCGGCCGTGCGCAGAAACTTCGGCAAATCTTCAGGCCCGATGACCACTAAGGCAATGGCGCCGATAACGATGATTTCCGACCAGCCAAAGTCAAACATAACGAACCGCTCTATTTCTGTTCAGGATAAACCGCGAGGACGACCGACCGGTGACGCAGAGAGATCGTCCACCACCGATTGGCCCCTTGAATTGTCGGGCGGGATCTTGGCAGAATCCGCCCGGTGTGGCAACGAACCGATGTGGGTATCAGAGATCGCCATGC
>DAISJD010000033.1:0-25382 GCA_036821645.1 Aliidongia sp. | reverse complement strand
CCCGACAATGGCGATCCGCCCCACCCGCTCGGTGCGCGATAGCGCCGCTTGAAAGGCCGCAATCCCCTTCAGCAACCCCTCAAACGGCTTTACGGCAAGACAGGTTTCGGCAGAATGCGAAAAAACAGGCTGTGATCCTGGGTTGAGTGAGACAATATCATAAGATACATATCGGCCATCAGAGAGACGAGCAGACTGGTTTTTTAGATCAAGTCCAACAACCCATCCTTTTATCATCTGAGCCTGGGCGCGCTGCGCGAGGGCAATCAGATCAATTTTGCCATCCACTTTCGTCTGACAACTTGAAATCACAGATGGGATCAAGCCAGAATAAAATGTAAAATCTGACGGATGAATCAAAATTAAATCACAATTTATTGGTGTTCCGGTAGAGAAATCCCGTAAAACCTTTAAATTTATATGCCCAGCGCCAATCAACAAGATTTTTTTCCGCATCTGACCTGCCACCTCGTTCCATTTTTAATGCCAAACACTCAGCACAGGGTCGGCTATCAAGGTATTGTGATCACTAACATGGATGAAATCGCTTCTTAATATGGTAAATTTTATCTATATTTTTTCTGAAATCTAGCGCGCAATCGTGTCCTTGGCTCAGGCATGCTCTCGATTAAGTGACTGACGATCTCTCTGCCTCAAGCCTTCGTGAAACACAGTTTCGCCTGATTTATGCCAAGGTCGCTGTCGATAACGATAGGTATTCTCATTCTTTTTGTCGGAGTTTTTTTTGCCAACCGCTCCCAAAGAACATTCTTCAAAAAATAGGCAGCAGGGCTGGTGTTTTGCTCACATCATCCGGCTCATGCCTTTTTTGATTATTGTTGTTGGTTTTATTATTGCGCTTTTTTTTCAGTTTGATCAATTCATTAGCTTATCTTCGCTCAACCAGAATCAATTTTGGCTTAAAGAACAGGTTAATCACAATTTTATAAAGTGCATTATACTCTATACTGTTTTTTATGCATTCATGACCGGATTTTCCATCCCCGGCGGGTTGGTGCTCACGATCATGGGTGGTTTTCTTTTTGGGTCTGTTGCCGCTACCATTGCGATCGAAATCGGCGCTACGACAGGGGCTACGCTGGTTTTTATGGCCGTCAAGCATGGATTTGGCGACCATCTCTTAACGAAGATCAGCAAATTCATTGACCGTTTTGAAGGTGGTTTTAAGAAAAATGCGTTTTTCTATATGCTTTCCTTACGATTAATGCCTGCCATCCCCTTCTTTATCGTCAATATCGTACCCGGTTTTCTGGGGGTTAGCCTGCGGACATATTTGACGGCAACAATGATCGGTATTCTGCCGGCAACGTGGGTTTATACGCAATTGGGCGAAGGCTTGGCCGATGTACTGCGCCAAGGTGGGATCAGCGATCCCAAGCAATTGCTGTCGCCTGCAACAATTTTTGCCCTTGCGGCACTCGGGATTGCAGCCTTGCTGCCCATCATGTTTACGGGTAGAAAAAAAGACGACCTAAAGCCGTAAATTTGAATGGGATTGGCGCATGATAAAGACTGATCTTTGCGTCATCGGTGCGGGCGCCGCTGGTCTTTCCATCGCCGCCGGTGCGGCACTCATGGGTGCGCCGACGGTGCTGATCGAACGCGATGCGCTTGGTGGGGATTGCCTTCATAGCGGCTGCATCCCGTCCAAAACTCTGCTTGCCGTTGCAAAAGCCCGCGCAGATGGAAAAAATCCTGCCAATTTCAGCCCGATCAGGGACCCATCCTTGCAAGATTTTGCAGCGATCGGCGATCATCTGAGGCATGTGATCGACGAGATTGCACCGATGGATAGTCTAGAACGCTATCAAGCGATGGGCGTTCGTGTCATCCAAGGAACTGCGCGCTTTATTGATCGTCGCCGCGTCGCGGTCGGTGACGACACGATTGAGGCGCGGCGTTTTGTGATTGCCACCGGGTGCCGAACAGCAATCCCCGATATTGTCGGCCTCGATCAAGGCCCATACCTCACCCATCGGGAAATCTATACCCTTACGACCCAACCCGACCATCTGATTATTCTGGGCGCCGGGCCCACGGGGGTCGAAACGGCCCTGGCCTTCCAACGGCTCGGCACCACCGTCACCCTGATCGATACAGGGACAATTCTGTCCCAGATGGAAGCGGAACTCGGCGCCCTTGTCGCCCGTCGTCTGTGTCATGAGGGCATCACGCTTTACAATGGGTGTCGTGTGGAGCGGGTCAACTATGCGCAAGAGACGGTCACGGTGCGCGGGGTCCGGGTGCCGGATGGGGACCCGTTCTGCGTGACCGGAAGCCATATTTTTCTGGCGACAGGGCGCACACCCAATATCGGCGCGCTCAATTTGCCGGCGGCCGGTATTCGATGGACAGATCGGGGAATTTGCGTAGAGCCGTCCCTATTGACCGACAATCGGCGCGTCTTTGCGGCCGGCGATATTGCGGGCGGCCCGGCATTCACCCATGCCGCCTCATATCATGCCAGCATCATCTTACGCCAAGCCCTGTTTCGCCTACCGGCAAGGGCCGACCACCGTCTGATCCCGAAAGTCGTTTATACCGATCCCGAATTTGCGGAAATCGGTCTCCATGAAACCGAAGCGAGACAAAAATACAAGAATATCCGCCTCTTACGTTTTCCCGTTGCCGACAATGACCGGGCCCGTTGCGAGAGGGTCCGGGACGGATTGATCAAGGTCGTCACCACGGCACGCGGGCGTATCCTCGGCGTCGCCATTCTAGCCCCTCATGCTGGTGAGCTTATTCAACCCTGGCAATTGGCGATGGCACAGAATTTGTCAATTCGCGCCATGGCAGCCCTGATCAGCCCCTATCCGACCTACGGCGAAATATCAAAGCGCGCCGCGGCAAGCTTTTACACACCCAGCCTCTTTTCCGCCCGCACGCAGAAAATTGTCAGTTTCTTGCGGCGGTTTGGTTAACGAACGACCGTTAAGTGTGCGTAAAAGGAATGAAATTTCCAGTCGTTTGCCCTAAATTAACCATGTGATCGACAGAAACTCGAACCGTTGTTAAAAGGGTTGGTACCATGCGTCTGTCTATGCCCCGTCAGATCCTCATGGCCCTTGCCCTAACCTTGATTGCCGGTTCGGTCATGCTGCTCACTGCGCGATTTTCCCTTGAATCACGGGAAACCGCCCTGCGCACCACCGAATTGGAGCAACGCAATCTCGCCCGAGCCTTGGCGCAGAATTGTGATCGTGCCATCGAAACGACTCTGAATGCCTTGGAAGCAGTCGCTTCTCTCATCGAACCCAAAGGGCTGAATGAATTTTCCTCGGATCGGTTGCACACCTTTCTCGCCGATCGTGTCAATAGCCTGCCGCAGATCAATATTTTAGCAATTGCCGATTCTCACGGCTCGATCCAAGCCCATTCCGAAATGATCGACCTAACCGGGCTTTCCGTCGGCGGGATCGATCTGTTTGAAATCCCGTTTCAGGGCCGACACAAGACGATTTATATCGGGCGAACGATCCGAAGCAAAACCAACGGCGCCTGGGTTTTCCCGGTTAGTCGCCGGTTAGTCGCAACCGACGGGAGCTTCATCGGTGTGATTTGGGCAGAAGTCGATCTCAGCTATTTTCGCCGTTTTTACGCCTCGCTCGAACTTGGCTCCAACAGCAGGATCACATTGTCGCGCCGTGATGGAACGGTCTTGATCGAAAATCCATTTCAAGAAGACAGGTTAGGGCTTCACTATCTGGATACGGGTTTGACCGACCGCCAAGCGCCGTTGCCCAATCATGAAATCGTCACGGGCCTCGATAAGATCGAACGCTTGATCACCTACCAAGGATCGGAGGACGGGCGATTTTTGATCACAGTCGCTCAAGGCCTATCTGGTGTTCTGGACAATTGGCAAACAGAAACGATCCACAATCTTGAGATTAGCGCAATCGTCAGCTTTACCATCCTTATTCTCGGATTCGCCATTCTTGGCGCCTTGCGCAATGCCGAAGCTGCCCGCGAAGAAGCGCGTGTGGCGGCCGGAGAAACATCGAAAAAAAATGCCATTTTAACGACGATTTTAAAAACCTTGCCCGACGGCATCAGTGTCATCGATCATAAAATGCGCCTGATTGCCTGGAACGAAACTTTTTTTCGATTGATCAATATCGATCAAGAACAAACCCTCAATAGCCTCAATCCTGCACATTTTCTGATAACAAAACTCGCCGAACGGGGCGAACTCGGTCGTGGGTCGCTCAAAGATGTCGTGCTTGATGAAGAACAGGCGATCAGAAAGGGGCGCTACAGACTGGAAGAAAAACAAGCGCCTCATGGATTATGGCTAGAACGTCGGGCAACGCCCCTGCCCGGTGGCGGCGAAGTTTCGATTCTACGCGATATTACAGGGCGTAGACAGTATGAACTGCAAATGGAAACCAATAATCAACGCTTAGAACAACAAGCGGCAGAATTGATTGCGGCAACAGGCGAAATTACATTTGCACGCATGGAAGCAGAACAAGCAAGAGAGATCGCAGAATTAAGCAATAGAGCAAAATCTGATTTCATAGCCAATATGAGTCACGAAATACGCACGCCAATGAATGGCATTCTTGGGATGATCACCCTATTAGAGCAAACAAATTTAAGCTTTGAACAGCACAGCTATCTTGATTCGATCAGAACATCTGGGCAAAGTTTGATCAGTATTATTAACGATATATTGGATATTTCAAAACTTGATGCTGGATGTATTGAGTTGGAATCGGTGTCGTTCGATCTTGAATTGATGATCGAAGAGGTCATTGAAATGATGACGCCCCATGCATCGGAAAAAAACCTCAGTTTCGGAGCCTTGATCGACCCGGCGATAAAAGGAAAATTTAAGGGCGATCCACATAGAATACGCCAGGTTTTGGTTAATCTGGTTAATAACTCAGTCAAGTTTACAGCCTCAGGATCGGTCATTGTAAAAGCAAAATCGTTTGAAATAGATGGCGTTTTAAATATTAGAATAGATGTATTCGACACAGGTATTGGCATTAATGCTGAAGAGAAGAGTAAATTATTTAAAAAATTCAGCCAAGCTGATAATTCAATTGCTCGTCGGTTTGGTGGAACTGGACTGGGTCTTGCCATTTCAAAACAACTGATAGAATTGATGGGCGGCAGGATCGGCACAGAAATTGCCGCTATTGGTAGTCATTTCTGGTTTTCATTGCCCTTGATAAAGGATGGTGCGGCAGACCATGTTCCCGATGAATTCTCAAAACTTACCTGTTTGATCATCTGCGAAAATTTACTGCAACAAGAAATTCTCGTCAATCAACTCAATTATTTGAATATAAACGCCAAAACTGTAAAAAATTTTGCATCTGCATTTGGAATTCTCGACAAAAAAAATGACGGGTTTATCAATTTTGATTTCATCATCATGAGCCAAAAAAATAATACAAATGATAATATTATTAATTTTTTAAAGAGAATAAAAAGCGATAAAAATTTTCAATATAGTGGCAAAATAATTTTAAGAAATGACTTTAAAAATAAAAGCCCAGAAACAGATCTTATCGACCTCGTCATACCGGAGCCGACGAAAACATATATTCTGATCAAGTCTCTCTTATCTTTTGAAAAAACCAAGGAAACAGAATTAATTACGAGTAAAGAACCCAGAAAAAGATACTCAATTTTATTGGCTGAGGACAATAAAATCAATCAACGGGTTGCACTGGCTTTTCTCCAGCAAGCACAGCATCAGGTCACCATCGTCGAATCAGGCCAAGAGGCCGTCGATCAAGCAACGCATGCGGATTTCGATCTCATCTTAATGGATATCCAAATGCCCGTGATGGACGGGCTGGAAGCCACACGCCGCATCCGCGCCCTAAACGGACCGCGTGGGAGGATTCCCATCATCGCCCTCACCGCCAACGCAATGAACGGTGCGCGTCAGACCTATCTCGATATGGGCATGAGCGATTATCTGTCGAAGCCAATCGACGCCCCTCAGATGATCGCCATGATTGACCGACTCCTGAGCGGGCCCGACCAAACGGACTTGTCACGGTCATGCGATCATAACACGCAACAAAAGACTGAACAGTCAGAATCCATTCTTGATCGAACATATATCGAATCATTAAAAGAAATTATGGATAAAAATTCCTTAAATTCACTTTTAAATGATGTTATTGCAAAACTATCAAATCAAAAAAATAATATTAATAACTTATATAAAAATAAAAACTGGAATGAAATTCAAAAATTATCACATGATATAATATCTATATCTGGAAATGTTGGTGGATTAACATTAATGAACAATGCTATCGACTTAAATAAATCAATAAAAGAAAATAATTTTAATTCAATTGATCAAAAAATTGTATTTTTATTAAAAAATTTAGAGTTAACACATGCATATTTAGAGAAATATATTCAAAAATATTTAATTTAAACTATTGCTATTTAATTTTATGTTTTATTTAAAAAAATATTTATAACACAATTCCACAAAATAAGAACAGTTGATAAGCTGTTAAACCAAAAAAACCTTTGGTTAATTCCTGCTACAATGTAGAATTTTAATCTAATTATTGTTATAACCAGAGCGCTGCTGTTTGTGGGCTGATCAGGCGGGCCAGATAAAAAACGGTTACGGATTTCCTCTCTCTTTCTCGCCCGATCAATGCCAATCGCATCATGCAGTCCTAAAATACCGGATTGTGTCGTCGACGAGGAAGAAGGTTTTATCAATTATGAGGGAAACCTCAATCAGACCGCTTCACGATTATCGTGTCGAAGCATGTCGTGGGTTTGCCTTACTCTGCATGATCATTGCTCATTGGCCTGTCGGCGTCATTTCCCCCTGGCTCACCGTCTGGACAGGATTTGTCGGCCCCGATGAAGTCTTCGTTTTGGCGTCCGGTTTTTTAGCAGGGAGCTTTTATGGTCCCCTGCAAGAATCCGAGAATAAGAGTGCTGTGTGGAAAATCATTTTCTTTAGATGCCTGCAAATCTGGTCAATAAATCTGCTCAGAATTATTCTTATCGAATTCATTCATGCTTATAGAAAGCTTTCCTTTACCGGCGCACAGTTCAATGAAGTATTTCCAATAAACTATTTCTTGCAAAATCCTGCACGAGTAATTTTAAAATTTTTTAGCTTCCAATACCAACCAGATTCTCTTGGGCTATTTCCAGTTTTTTTTGTTATTTATATTGTTATGCCAATATTTATTATAATAACAAAAAAAAGCAAGATAATAACTGTACTCATCTCTCTATGTTTTTATATTATCGGTCAAATTTTTGAGAATAGCAATAGCATAGATTCCGAAACACAGAAATGGTTTTACAATCTATTATCTTGGCAGTTTCCATTTTTTATTGGTTTATGCTTTGGTTATCCACGACCATTTCGCAGATCTATCCTTCCATACCCACACATTATTGCTGCCTTCATGAGTATTATTTTAATTCTATGCTTTTTCGCAAAATTTCTAACGCTCATATGGCCGCAACTTCAAGCAAGTTTATCTATTTTTATCAACCATGATAATTTAGGATTTCTTCGTCTTATCAATTTGTTTGCTTATTTTATTGTTTTTGCACGATTGCTAAGAGAAGAATCGCCATTCACTGAAACTTTTTTCGGAAAAGTTGCGATCATCTGCGGTCAACATCCGACAACACTCTTCATGATCGCGATCATCATTGGCTTATTGATTGATTTCTTCGTCATTTCCGTCGGCATTTGGTATCTGCCCAATATCGGGGCAGAAAGTTTAATCATTACCATCCCACTTGCTGCCGCCCTCCTGAATGCGATTCTATCTAATTCGCTCTATAAAAACGGTCTTTATCGGACCAGTTTCTAAGACCACCGCAAAAAAATTAGCTATAGAGTGACGATACACTCTATAGCCAAAAAAATAAGACTATGCTCACCGAAGGCGTACACAAAACCCAAAAACAGCGAAGCCTCATTCATCCATGAATGAATTTATTTTAAGGGCAACACCGGTAGAACCGCTGATCTTCAACTTCCCTGTCATATAGGCCATGGTCGGATTTATCCCGCCATCAAGCATCTTTTCCATCAAATCCGGGGATAATTTCAGAACGGTTTCCGCCTCGCGCCGCACATTGTCGATCGACGCCGGGGTCACCGTTCCATCCCAGTAGATAACGCCCAAGTCACCAAGGTCAAACAGGGCGGTATGACCAAGCGACGGGTTTTGCTTTGCCTTGGCGCGCACGGACTGGGTAAGCGTATCAAGCGACATGAAGAAGCCTCAAATCAGAAAAGAGGGGGCGGACCGTTACTCAAACCGCTTTGCGGAACATCAAAACATAGGCATAGCCGTTGAAAATATCTTCATCAACGGTAAGGCCATGATGCTTTTTTGCCATTGCGCGCAGGCCGGATTCGATTTCTGCCCGTGGATGGACATGAAAAAGCGAAAGCCACCCTAACAAGATAGACCGGCGCCATGCCGGACCGGCTTGCTGGTCGCCAAAATCCACAACAGCGAGCGTGCCGCCCGGTTTCAATTGATCAAGGGCCCGTTCGACAACAGGGTGCCAATCGGGAATCATCGACAGAACATAGCTGAAATAGATGATATCGAACTGATCGACCCCAAAACTGGCCTGGGCATCAAACCCCTGAGCCCCCGCCTGGGCAAGATATACTTTTTCCTTAAACCCGGCTTTTGCCAAAGACTGGGATGCCGTTTCCAGCATCACGGCCGCAACATCGACACCGAAAAGACGCGCTTCGGGGCGTAGGCGGGCCAAATGCACCAAATTCCGGCCGGTACCACAGCCCATTTCCAATACGGTTGAACCCGGTTGAACCGGGAGGCGACGCAACAAACGATCGCGACCAAAGAGATAGAATTTGCGGGTTAAATCATAGATATGCCGCGTATAGCGATACATGGCATCCATACGCACGGCAGCCAGCGCCGCAGAATCGGCGCTGGTTTGCGGTAAGTCGGGCTTCCCCATCTTAGGCGGTTTTTGAGTAAAGGTGAAAACCGCCGTAAATCGCCGAACGATCTTGTTCCAGATATTTCTTCGATTCCGGCTCGTGATAATGCCAGCCCGCAAGATCGGATGGCGGCAACAAAGTCTCGAGCGGCGACTTACTGCCCGCCGTCCGGAAAATCACCCGCGCACCGGGACGCGCCGTTCGGCAGATTTCCCGCCAAACATCGCCCAGCATCGTTGCATCCATCCAATCGACGGAATCAAGCAAAACATAGCGGTCGACGCTTGCGTCGTCCTGAGAGGCAAGATATTCGGTCATCGACATGAGATGGGTGTTGACCCGGTCAAGCCGTGAGCGAATCGCATCAAAGTTTTCTTCTCGCAGATAAGGCGGCGTTGCGTGACGACCCTTGATATCGTAATGACGACCGAACGCCTGCCAAGCGAAGTAATTTTCCTGTAAGGAAAAATCGCAAGCCAGACGCCGGATCCGATCTTGATAAAGGCGCGCCAAATCGCCCGATGAATCATTCTTCATCTGTTCGAACTGATTGGCCGGAATACCGAGACTATAGAGCAAAACCGGCTGACGGCATAGCAACCGGACCAGCTTCATTTCAAACAAAGGCTCAATCTCGCGTCCGTAAATCTCGCGCTGCTCTTCAAGGGTCGTCGCCGCTAAAATTTTCGACGGGCGTCGATCGGAAAGGCGCGCAAACGCATGCAGAAACCCGATGAACTTGCCGAGCAGTGCCCGACGATAGAGGCCCTTGGCAAAAAATTCGATGCGTTGCTTGCCTAACAGCGAGCGATGCTCCCAGAATTTGCGCGTATCGGCGTCCAGGTTCTTCGCGATGTGGCTGTGGTAGAGATCGACATTGTCCTTGTTTTTCGCAACGCCGAAAAACTGAAAGAACGTCTCGTGATTCGGTAAATTCTGCATCGCCGCAATCTTGAGGCGCGTCAGAGAAATATGTGCAGGATTGAGATCGACCGCGTCAATCGATTCTGGGTTAGCAACCAGATAATTCAGGATATTACAGCCGCCGGACGCGATCGTGACAACCCGGTGCTGCGGACCGAGTTGCAGGGCGTCGAGATCGACCGCAGGGTCTTCCCAAATCTGGTTATAGACGAAACGGGCAAACCAGACGGCAAACAAGCGATCGAGGAGCGCTTGTTTCTTATTGGGTACCTGACGGTACACTGCCTTCTTGATCGCCGCAGGGGCGCGCGTCACTGCCATGGGAAAAACGACCTCATCCTGCCTGCCGGGCAATCCCGGCACGCCTTTGTGCTTTGAACCGGAGAAACGGCACCTTCGAAGGGCCCCATCTCCGTCGATGCACCACGGATATGGGCAAACCCCCCTCAAGGTCCAGTACTTTGATATCCCGACCCGCAGATTTCACCAAGCCTCCATCACGAAGGTGCCTCCTCTTATAATGCATAGCGGTATTGTAAATATCGTCAAACGCTGTCCGCTCAACTCAAGGACAGCAGGATCGCACTGGCGCCAACCAGCCAGCAATAAAGGGCAAACGGCCGCATCGCGTTGATTTCCTGTCGTTTGAACCACGTCATGAGGGCCCAAACGGCACCATATGCAACGAGCCCGGCCACCAGTCCGCCGATGGCCGACAGAAAAAAAATCTCGCCATTGGCTTGCCGGGCCAGTTTCGGCAGTTCCAAAACACTCGCCCCGACAATGATCGGCGTCGCCAACAACATAGAGAACCGGGCGGCGGATTCATGGGTGAGCCCAGACCAGAATCCGGCGATAATGCTCGCCCCCGATCGCGAAAAGCCCGGAATAAGCGCCAAAGACTGGGCGAGCCCGATCAGCAAGGCCGACCGAAAACTCAGTTGCGACAGAGTCTTGCTCCCCCGCTCCTGGGCCCGTTCCCCGACATAGAGCAACACCCCATTCAGCATCAGAAACAAGCCGGCCGACACGACGCTCGAAAACAGCCCACGCAGACTCTTCTCGAAGACCAAGCCGAGCAAGGCCGCCGGAATCGTCCCAACGATCACCAACAGGAACTCACGCCGCGCCAAAGGGTCGCGCCCACTCACCAAGGCACCGGAAAAACTGACCCAGTCCCGCCGAAAAAACAAGAGAAGGGCAATGGCCGTCCCTAAATGAAGCATAACGACGAAGGGTAGAAAATTCTCTTTTAAAAATTGCGGGGTAAATTCCCAACCGAAGGCCGCAGGCGTTAAAACCGCGTGAGCGACGCTGGAAATCGGAAACAGTTCGCTGATCCCCTGAATGATCGCAAGAATAATGGTTTGAAACAGATCGGGATGATCATCCGGTGCTGCAAGCAACATAGAACCTCAAGATGCGGTATGTTTGACGGACCCGCACCATATCAGATATCGGCGCATATGGGGCGTTGCTTTCGGTACCCGAACGCCTTGTCCCAATGTCACGGGGACCTAAATCACAAGCATGCTCCCTTTCACGGGGATAAAACAAATGATCATCGCCTTTCAGAGGCCGAACGCAGCAGGAGATCATGGGTTTGTTGGACAGTGTCCGCCATAAGCAACGTCATTCATCGGGCGGCGCACCGCAGATCGGCAGTTTTTTTAAAAAGCTTTTGGCGTTTTCCGGCCCTGGCTATCTGATTGCCGTCGGCTATATGGATCCCGGCAATTGGGCGACAGACATCGCTGGCGGTGCCGCCTTCGGCTATCTTTTGCTGAGCGTAGTCGTGATCTCAAGCGTTATGGCGATCATGCTGCAAACCCTTTCCTTGCGTCTTGGCATCGTCACCGAAACAGATCTCGCCGCCCGATGTCGGATGCAATACCCACCCTGGGTCAGCTTCGGCCTTTGGGTTCTGGCCGAAATCGGGATCATCGCCTGCGATCTTGCCGAATTGCTGGGAACGGCCATTGCGCTGCATCTGCTGTTCAGTCTGCCGATCTTGATTGCCATGGCGCTCACAAGTGCCGATATCTTGATCTTGATGAGCGTGCAACAATGGCGCTTGCGCGCGGTCGAGGCGATGGTCGTCGCCCTCATCCTGCTGATCATCGGCTGTTTTACCTATGAAATGATCGTCTCTGCACCCGAAATGGCCCGGATCGTCGATGGGATAATCCCCGATCGCCGCATTCTCAGCGACGAATCTGCGCTCTATCTCGCGATCGGCATTATCGGCGCCACGATCATGCCCCACAATCTTTATCTGCATTCCGCCCTTATTCAAACCCGCCCCTATCCGCGGACCGAACTGGGTAAACGCGAGGCCATCAGGTTCAGCACGATCGATGCGGTCATTGCCCTGACTATTGCCTGTTTTCTGAATGGGGCGATTCTCATTCTCGCAGCCTCGAATTTCCATCCGGCAGGCTTTCGCGCCGTCGGCGATCTTGAAGATGCCTATGGCATTCTGACCCCCCTACTCGGATCCTCCGCCGCCCTTTGTTTTGCCCTCGCCTTATTGGCGGCTGGACAAAATGCGACCCTGACCGGCACCATGGCCGGTGAGATCGTGATGAATGGATTCATCACGTTACGGGTCTCTCCTCGGCTGCGCCGGGCGGTCACCCGTCTTCTGGCCCTTTTACCGTCGCTTGCCATCGTCGGTTATTTCGGTGAATCGAAGGCCAATACGTTGTTGATCGTCAGTCAGGTGATCCTGTCCTTGCAACTGCCCTTTGCAGCCGTCCCGCTCATTCATTTTGCCGGGGATCGTCGCCTGATGGGCAGCTTTACGCCGCACCCGGTTTTTATCGCGCTCTGTTGGCTGATCACCGGCACGATCATTGGCCTAAACGGGCTCCTTCTCATAAACCTTACAGGTTTTTAATCATCACACACCGTAAAACCTGTCGCGTAATAGTCGGATCACCATCATACTGCAACAAAGGTCTGACAATGTCGCCCCGTGACCGTTTTAGACTCTAAACTTACTTTGTGCGGAATCATGGCCAGTATTTTTTTGGGCTCCCCCCCGTTGCGGCGCGGGATCGTCGTCGTTCTTTTCGGATTTCTTGCGACTGTCTGCGACGCTGCAGCCCACCCCCATATCTTCGTCGAGCATAAGATGGAAATGCTCTTCGACAAAAGCGGCCTTACCGGCGTGCGCATGACCTGGGCCTTTGACGAGCTTTATTCGACCACCTTGCGCACGGATTACACCAGCAGCAAAAAAGGTCCGATTACGCCCAAGGATATTCAGAACCTTCGCGACCAACATTTCGCCCCCGTCGCCGGAAAACGATTCTTTACCGGGGCAAAAATCAATGATGAACGGATAAAACTGACCGAATTCAAGGATTTTACCGCGAGTTTCGTGAACAACAAGGCGGTCTATACTTTCACGATTCCTCTGACGACCCCCAATCCAAAGGCCGACAACAAGCTTGAACTGGCGGTTTTCGATCCCGAATGGTTCATTGATTTCGAACTCGACAATTCCGTACCCGTCAAAACCGTCGATGGCGACGGCGTAAACGCCCATTGCGAAGCGACGACGATTACCCGAGAAACCCAAGGATACGGCTCTGTCGACAACGACCTGATAACCTGTACCTACAAAGGGATGGTTCCCTGATGCGCGCCTTGATTTTATCCTTGGTTTTCTTGCTGTCCGGCCTCTTGTCTCCCGGTCCGGCCATGGCGGCGGCCGATCCGTTCGCAGACCCGGCACCCACCCGGCAAGAAGCAGCCACCCCATCAACGCCGCCCCCCCAACTGCAGGGCCAATCGATGCTCGGCAGCTTCGAACATTGGCTCGTTCAGCAGCAACGCGCCTTGAATAAACTGGTGAGTGGCGAAATACGCGCCGTGCGCGATACGGGATCCCCGACCGCTCTGTTTGCCTTACTCGGCCTTTCCTTTCTCTATGGTGTCCTTCATGCAGTGGGGCCGGGACATGGTAAGGCCGTGATCGCGTCTTATTTCGTGACGCACGAGGCCCGGTGGCATTCCGGCATAGTAATGGGGGGGTTGATTTCCCTCTTGCAAGGCATATCCGCGATCGTGATGGTTTTCCTGTTGTCGCTTGCACTTCAGGTGGCCGGAACCCGCATCCAAGAGCATGCGGCACTCGTCGAAACCGTCAGTTACGGCCTCATCGTCGCAATCGGTGCGACCATGTTCTGGCGGGCGATCACAGGTCAGGGCTGCGGTCATCATCATGGACCGATCGGCAGTCACAACCATGGTCCCGCCTGCGGACACGCCGATCACGGCCCTCATGACCATCACCATCATCACCATCATCATGGTCATCACGATCACGGTCATGAGCACGCTCATCACCATGGTCACGGCCATACGCATCTCCACCATGATCATGGCCAAGCCTGCAATCATCACGGCCATGCTGCAGTACCCACACCGCCGAAAGGTCGCGCGCGGTTCGATAACATCCTGTTGGCCGCCGCCGGTGTCGCCCCGTGCGCCAGTGCGATCATCATTATGCTGTTTGCGCTTGGGACCGACGCGATGGGTATCGGGGTCATGGCCGTTATGGCCCTATCGCTTGGCATGGGGATTACCGTGTCGATGATCGGGATCTTGAGCATCGTCAGCCGCAATTTCCTCGCCAGAGTGAGCAGTCAGTCGACAGGGCGTTTCGAACAAATCGAACGGGGCCTTGGTGTGTTGGGTTCAATTGCCATCATGGCGTTTTCCGGCCTGCTGATGCTGGATGCCTATTCCCGTATTTTCAGTCCGATCTGAGCGAACCCGCCGCCCGTTTGGGCGGCAGTTTCGGTCTTGACATTGTTACATTATAACGTATTGTTGCTCCTATCTTGGAGATAACCGAGGAACCCGCCCTGTGACCGTTTCCGATACAAGACCCATCGGCAAGACCCAGGCGGCCGTGCCACATACCGCAAAGCGTGGTCTCGGCAGCCCGCTTGCCTGGGGGGTTGTATCCCGTCTCGGCATTGCGATCGGGCTCATCCTATTGCTCTGGTCCGGCGTCTTTTGGGCCTTGATCTGATGGTGCCGCCGACAAAGCCGGTCGTTCCCGGCATCGATCTCGATCGGGTCAGCGTGCGCTATCAACGCCGCCTTGCGGTCGCCGCCGTTTCCGGTCGCTTCGCCCCCGGTTCGCTCACCGCTATCGTCGGCCCGAACGGGGCCGGTAAAAGCAGTTTGATCAAGGCGATTGCCGGCACGATCAAGCCGGCGGCCGGTCGGATCGATCGGGGTGGCTGTCCCCAGAATAAACTCGCCTATCTGCCGCAACAATCCGACATCGATCACGGTTTTCCGATCACCGTACGCGACACCGTCATGCTGGGCCATTGGCGACGCATGAGCTGGTGGCGGTCGGTCGATGCTGCGGCCTTGGAAGATTGTCGGGCCGCCCTCTGCCAAGTGGGTCTTGCCGGTTTTGACGATCGCTCGATCGGAGATCTGTCAGCCGGTCAGTTTCAACGGGTCCTTTTCGCCAGGCTGATCGTCCAGAATGCCCCTC
This sequence comes from Aliidongia sp., assembly GCA_036821645.1. Taxonomy (GTDB): domain Bacteria; phylum Pseudomonadota; class Alphaproteobacteria; order ATCC43930; family CGMCC-115725; genus DAISJD01. Next base: position 9,954 of record DAISJD010000033.1, on the reverse strand, counting down.
TCATTCTGTTGGACGAACCGTTCAACGCCCTCGATGCCCGCACGACCGCCGATCTCTTGGATCTGGTCCGCACCTGGCATCAAGAGGGGCGCACGATTATCGCCGTTCTGCATGATTTCGATCAGGTGCGCGCCCATTTCCCAGAAACCCTGCTGATGGCGCGCAGCCTGATAGCCTGGGGGCCGAGCGCGGATAGTTTGAGCCCCGCGCATCTCGAAGCGGCCCGCAATGCGGCCAACCACTGGGAAGATGGCGGCGATCATCGCCATCACGGCCATGGTCACCATCATCAGGGGATCGAGGCGGCGTGACCATGCTTTACGACCTTCTTTTGGCGCCGTTTTACGATTTTACCTTCATGCGCCGGGCCCTGATCGGGGCCTTGGCCCTGGCACTTGGCTGCGGTCCCATCGGCACCCTGCTGGTTCTGCGCCGGATGAGCCTGATGGGCGACGCGATGAGCCATGCGGTCCTACCCGGTGCCGCGATCGGGTTCATGCTGGCTGGTCTCTCCCTACCGGCCATGAGTTTGGGCGGGGCCATCGCGGGCCTGTTGGTCGCGTTCCTGTCAGGCCTCGTCACCCACCTCACCCCGATGAAAGAAGACGCGGCTTTTGCCGCATTCTATCTCATTTCCCTTGCGCTTGGGGTGATGATCGTCTCCACCCATGGGTCGAATGTCGATCTGTTGCATGTCTTATTCGGGACGATCCTGGCCGTCGACGATTCGGCCCTGTTCCTCGTCGCCGGGATTTGCACCGTGACGCTGTTGGCGTTGGCGCTGTTTTATCGCCCCCTCGTCTTAGAGGCCTTCGATCCGGGTTTTCTGCGCGCCGCCGGTGTGCCGGGCGGGCTTATTCATGGCTTGTTCCTGGTGTTGGTCGTCCTCAATCTCGTCGCCGGATTTCAGGCGCTGGGCACGCTCATGGCCGTCGGGCTCATGATGCTGCCCGCCGCATCGGCCCGCTTTTGGGCGCGCGAAGTCTGGTCCTTGGCCTTCGTCAGTACGGCGATTGCTGCCATATCCGGTTATATCGGGTTGCTGATCTCGTACCATGTCGAAATACCGTCCGGCCCGGCCATTATTCTGACCGCCGGGCTCTGCTATATTGGCTCTATTTTTATTGGTCGGTACGATTCTATTCGGGTTCGTCATGTCGTGAATCACAATTTCTAAAGAGTAAGACAAACTCATTTGTTTTTTATTTTTACCCACCTCACTCTTGCGAGCGTGTTTTATCATGACTGTTCGTCATTTCTTCTCGGCCGCAATCCTGGGCGGTCTCTGTGTTCTGACAGGCCTGCAAGGGGTCGCCAGGGCGGAACCGACGCCGTTTAAGATCGTGGCCAGTTTCTCGATCCTGGGCGACATGGCAAAACAGGTCGGCGGCGAGGATGTCGTCGTTGAAACCCTGGTCGGCCCCAATGGCGATGCCCATGTCTTTCAACCCAGTCCGAACGACGTAAAGCGCGTCGCCAACGCCCAGATGGTCTTGATGAACGGCCTCAATCTCGAAGGATGGATGACCCGCACGCTCCAGGCGGCCGGGTTCAAAGGTAAACCCGTGATCGCCGCCGCCGGGATCAAGGCATTGAGCTTTGAAGAGGACGGCAAACGAACCATGGACCCCCATGCGTGGCAGGACTTAAGCCTCGGACAAGCCTATGTCCGCACCATTGCCGCCGCCCTCATCGCAGCCGACCCCGCCCATCGCGACGGCTATCAACGCCGCGCCGATGCCTATCTGCAAGCCCTCGCCGATCTCGACCGGGAAACCAAGGCGACGATCGCCGCCATCCCGGCAGAAAAACGTCAGGTGATCACCGCCCATGATGCGTTTCAATATTTCGGCAAAGCCTATGGCATTACCTTCATCGCCCCCGTCGGCATTAGCGAAGATGCCGAACCCAGTGCCGCCGCCGTCGGAAAATTGATCAAGCAAATCCGTAAAACCGGGGTCAAGGCTCTCTTCATCGAAAATATGACCGACCCGCGCCTCGTCGAACAAATGGCCAGGGAAACCGGGGCTGAATTGGGCGGCACCCTCTATGCCGATGCCCTGTCGGCACCAGGGACAGAGGCCGATAGCTATATCGGGATGTTCAAGGCGAATGTGCCGAAACTGATCGCAGCGATGCGCCGAAACTAGGCGATGATCCACGTCGCCGCGATGTCCCCGTCACGGGACTTGACATGAAAAAAGCCCCCGATCCATGACCGGGGGCTTTTTTTGTTCGATCCAAAACCCGCGTTTAGCGCGAATAGAATTCGACCACGAGATTGGGTTCCATCTGTACCGGATACGGCACATCGGCGAGCTTTGGTGCCCGCACGTAGCGCCCCTTGGTCCCGGCCCCATCCAATTCGAGATAGGTTGGAATATCGCGATCGGTCTGCCCGATGGCTTCGAGCACGACGGCCAATTGCTTGGACTTCGCCTTGATCTCGATCACGTCGTTATCCTTCACCTGATATGAGGGAATATTGACGCGCTTGCCGTTCACGGTCACATGACCATGATTGACGAACTGACGAGCCGCAAACACGGTTGTCACGAATTTCAGGCGGTACACGACCGCGTCCAACCGACGTTCGAGCAATTCGATCAGGTTTTCACCCGTATCGCCCCGACGGCGCACGGCCTCGGCATAGAGACGGCGGAACTGACGTTCGCCGATATTGCCGTAATAGCCCTTCAGCTTTTGCTTGGCCATCAACTGCGTGCCGTAATCGGTCGGCTTCTTGCGGCGTTGGCCATGCTGACCCGGACCATAGTCGCGACGATTGAGCGGGCTTTTGGCGCGGCCCCACAGATTGACGCCTAAGCGGCGATTGATCTTATATTTTGCTTGTTGGCGTTTGCTCATAACCTAATCCAGAGCTTGGACCCGTGTTGGGCCCTGTTGTTGTCCTGGTAGTCTTGCCCGATCCGGTTGGACCCGGACAAGCGGGATGGTCCATCCACATTCCCAAGAAGCGAAGGCGGCGACTATACGCCCGCCGGATCAAAAGTCAAGAAACCCAGCAGCTGGGCCGCCCTTGCACCGAACGCAGGTCACGTGCGACCCTGACCGCGCAGCCGGGTCAGCGATACGACCACCCCATGCAAGGTACGGACATCCTGTTCCGTCAATTCCGCCCGCAGCAAAAGATTGCGCAGATTTCGTTCCATGTGCGGGCGTTTTTCGGGTGGGTGAAAGAACCCGCCTTCTGCCAAACAATCTTCAAGATGCCGGAAAAGATGGTGGATATCCTCTTGGCGCGCCGGTGGGCTTTCGGCTGAAACCACCCTGTCGGGTGGTGCTGATATCGTGCGTTTGCGCCATTCCCACGCCATCAACAGGACCGCCTGCGCGATATTGAGCGAACTGAAGGCGGGATTGACCGCAAATGTAACGGCAGCCTGGGCGAGGCTGACCTCGTCATTGGTGAGGCCGGATCGTTCGCGCCCGAACAGAATCCCCGTCCGCCCCCCGGCACAGGTCCGGGTCCAGGCTTCGTCCATAGCGTGATCGACCGACAAAACCGGCTTTACCATATCGCGCAGGCGGGCCGTCGTCGCCAACACATAGCTGAGATCGGCCACCGCATCGGCGAGCGACGGGAAAACCCGAGCCCGATCGATCACCAGATCGGCCCCCGCCGATGCGGAACGGGCCGTCTCTGACGGCCAACCGTCGCGCGGGGCGACCAGGCGCAAATCCTCCAGACCGCAATTCAACATGGCCCGCGCCGCAGCGCCGATATTCTCGCCCAGTTGCGGTTCGACCAGAATCACGGCGGGCGCCGTCACCACCGGAATCACGGCTGACGCCGTTAGCGCTTCCATCAGGCCCGCCGCCATAAGGTGGCATCGGGCTTGTCTTCGAGAATGATCCCCGCCGCGGTCAGAACTTGGCGCAGACGATCGGCTTCGGCAAAGTCCCGGTTGGCCCGGGCATCGCGTCGCGCCTGAACCAGGGCGGCGATCTCATCGTCGCTGGGCCCCGCCGAGGCCGAAGCGGGCCGCCAACGGAACCAAGCATCGGGATCGTGCGCAAGCAATCCCATCAACTGACCCGCAGCCAGCAGATCGCCCTTGGCCTTGGCAATATCGTCCAGGGTTTCCGCCTTGTTCAGCGCGGTGGTCAATTCATGCAGCACGGCCTGGGCCTGGGGCGTGTTGAGATCATCCTCAAGCGCACAGAGCACCGCCGGGACCGCGGGATGGCGCGCCGCCACATCCTTGACCGCCCGCAACGCCCCATAGAACCGGTCCATCGCCCCCTTCGCCTCGCGGATCCGGGCCGTGGTCCAATCGAGCGGTTCGCGGTAATGACCGGTCAGCATGGCATAGCGCAAAACCTCGCCCGGATATTCGGCCAGCAGATCGTGCACGACTTGAAAATTGCCGAGCGATTTCGACATTTTCTCGCCCTCGATATCGAGAAAGCCGTTATGCATCCAAATCTTGACGAAGGACCGATCGCCATGGGCGCACAGCGATTGGGCCAATTCGTTCTCATGATGCGGAAAAATCAAGTCCAAGCCGCCGCCGTGAATATCGAACGGCGTGCCGAGATGGGTCTCGCTCATGGCGGAACATTCGATATGCCAACCGGGCCGCCCCCGCCCCCAGGGACTATCCCAACCGGGTTGATCGTCGGCGGATGGTTTCCACAAGACGAAATCCGCCGGATGCTGTTTATAGGGGGCCACCTCGACCCTGGCACCCGCGATCATATCATCGAGGCTACGGCCCGAAAGCCGCCCGTAATCGGGCATGGACGGCACGGAAAATAGAACATGCCCTTGGGCGGTATAGGCATGGCCGCGCGCGATCAACTGGCCGATCATCGCCTGCATCGCCGCGATCGCCTCGGTCGCGCGCGGCTCCAGGCTGGGGGGCAGGCAGCCGAGGCCGATCATATCGTCCTGATAGGCCTTGGCGGTGCGTTCGGTCAGGGCCCCGATCGCGATGCCTTCCGTCTTGGCCCGGTCGATGATCTTGTCGTCGATATCGGTGATATTGCGGGCATAGACCACATGGGCCTCGCCATACGTATGGCGCAGCAGGCGAAACAAGATATCGAAGACGATGACCGGGCGGGCATTGCCGATATGCGCGTAACTATAAACGGTCGGCCCACAGACATAGAGACGCACCCGTTTCGGATCGATCGGGTGAAACGGTTCTTTTTGGCGCGTCAGGGTATTATGCAGCAGGATCGGCACGGGACGGTTACTTTCATGGCAAGAACAAGGACAAACCCCGTGAAAGGCGAGGGTCCCGCACTATTGCCGAACTCGGCCCCCGGCGCAACGGTTGCCGAAGAGGGCGGGCCGCCGGGGACGCAAACGCCCCGCCCCCCGACGGCCCGCCCGTGTCGATCAGACTACCTTGATCATCAATTTGCCGAAATTCTCGCCGTGGAACAGTTTCAGCAAGGTCGCCGGGAAAGTTTCGAGACCCTCCACGATGTCTTCCTTGTGCTTCAACTGGCCGGCCTTGATCCATCCGGCCATTTCAGCGGCAGCCAAGGCATAGCGGTCGGCATAATCGAACACCACCATGCCTTCCATCCGGGCGCGATTGACCAACAAGGATAAATAGTTGCTGGGCCCCTTGACCGGCGTCGTGTTGTTATATTGCGAGATGGCCCCACACACCACGATCCGGGCATGCATGGCAAGGTGCCCCAGGCAATGATCCAGGATCTCGCCGCCGACATTGTCGAAATAAACGTCGATGCCGGTCGGGCAATGGGTCTTCAAGGCCTTGCGCACATCGTCCCGCTTATAATCGATCGCCGCATCGAAGCCCAACACATCGGTGAGATAGGCGCACTTGTCCTGCCCCCCTGCGATGCCGACCACCCGGCACCCCTTGATCTTCGCGATCTGACCCACGACGGACCCAACGGCACCGGCGGCCCCCGAGACGACGACCGTTTCGCCCGTCTTGACGGCCCCCACCTCGATCAAACCGAAATAGGCGGTCATGCCGGTCATGCCCAACACGCCGAGATAGACCGGCAACGGGGCCAGTGCCGGATCGATCTTGGTCAAGAGCCCGGCCCGCACCTCGGCATAGTCTTGGACGCCCAAGGCACCGGACACGAAATCGCCCGGTACAAACCGGCTATCGGCACTCGCGATGACCTCGCCCACGGCACCGGCCCGCATCACATCGCCGAGATTGACGGGGTCGATATAGGATTTTCCCTCGTTCATCCAACCGCGCATCGCCGGATCGAGCGAGATATAATGGCTGCGGACCAGCACGTTGCGCGCCGCAGGCGCCGTCACCGGCACGGTGGACAGGGTGAAATCTTCGGCCTTCGGCATCCCGACGGGACGCGCCGTCAACAAAAACCGGCGATTGGACAGGGTGGAAAGGTCATGGGACATGGCAGAATGATCCTTAGAATAAGGAAAGGGATAGAGGGCGGTACCCGGCAACGATGCATCAAACCGGAAACAGTGTGGGCGGGCGTTCCAACAGAATGTCGTCCATCCGCACCTTGACCATCGCCTTACTATTCTGATGGGTGATGATATAGAATCGGTTGGCCGCGATCGCATCGAACACTTGGTCCGCGACATCGGCCGGTTCGATCCCGTTTTCAACCGCCTGCTGAATGGCAAGCGCCCCATGGGCCGCGATCTTGTCAAGCCGGGCAAAATCGGTGCGCTCGTCGCTGGCGCGGTTGCGTTCCGACTGGCCGATCCCGGTTTTAACCCAAGACGGACAAAGAACCGAAACGCCGATCTTGGTCCGGCGCAGGACCAGATCATGGTACAAGCCTTCCGACAGCGTGACGACCCCATGCTTACTGACGTTATAGGCGGCAAGCCCCGGATGGGAGGCGAGACCCGCGACCGAAGCGGTATTGACGATATGGCCTTCCTCGCCGCCCGCAATCATGCGCGGCAGAAAAGCCGCAAGACCGTGAATAACCCCATAGAGATTGACGCCCAACACCCAGTCCCAGTCGGCCTTGCTCGTCTCCCAGGCGGGTTTCGAGACGGCAACCCCGGCATTATTGACCAAGAGATGGACGGCACCGAACCGGGCGAAGGCCGCATCGGCGAGGGCCGCAACCGCCGCTTCGTCCCGCACATCGAGGCGTTGATCCAAGACATCGACCCCGTCCGCGCGCAACCGGTCAGCCGTTGCCCGCAATGTATCGGGATTGATATCGGCCAGGACGAGGCGCATCCCCTGACCGGCCGCTTTTTCCGCAAGGGCGCGCCCGATCCCCTCGGCGGCCCCGGTGATGACCGCAACCTTTCCCGTTAATGACTGCATGATGACATTTCCCCCCTGGTTCGGTCGGACGCGTCCGAACCGATCCTTTTATCGTTATGGTTCAGCCGCACCGTTTAACCGACGAGAAACCCGCCATCGACCGTAAGACAAGTACCGGTCGTATAGCTTGCCGCCGGGGAAACCAGATACAGCACGGCACCGGCCATTTCCGACGGATCGGCGACGCGGTTCATCGGCACCTGGGGCAGAATGCTGTTCAACATGTCCGGGTTCTTGACCAGAGCCGAGGCGAATTTCGTATCGGTCAAGCCGGGCAGCAACGCATTGACCCGGACATGGATCGGTGCGCATTCCTTGGCAAAGGCCTTGGTCATGGAAATCACCGCCGCCTTGGTGATCGAATAGATCCCCTGATAGATCCCCGGTACCACACCGTTGATCGAGGCCACATTGACGATCGCCCCGCCGCCCTGATCCTTCATCAGTTTCACGGCATAGGAAGACATGAAGAAATAGCCGCGAATATTGGCATCGACCGTCTTTTGAAAGGCCGACAGATCTGTTTCGTATATTGGGCCGAAATACGGATTGGCCGCCGCGTTGTTCACCAGAATATCGAGCTTGCCATGCTTGTCCTTGATCGACGCAAACAGGGACTCGATCTGGTCCAACTCGCCGATGTGACAGGCCAAAACCTCGGCGGAACCGCCAGCGGCCTTGATTGCATCGACGACCCGTTGACAGCCGTCGGCCTTGCGGCTCGACACGATGACATGGGCACCGTTGGCCGCCAATTGATGCGCGATCGCTTCGCCGATACCCCGGCTCGCCCCTGTGACGAGGGCAATTTTTCCATGAAGATCGAAGAGGTTCTTGCTGGCCATGCTGTTGTTCCTTTCCCGGTTTTATAGATTTGGTGCATCGCTCTGTTAGTCCTGCCCCTGCACTCAGCGATAGGTGATCAATTCCGGCGATGCTTCGAGATGGACGAAATTATTGAAATACCCCAAATGCACTTTGCCCCGTGCGACGGTGAGCCGTGTAATCGCCCCGTTATTCAATGACCAGTTTAATGGCAGAACCGCAGCATCAGGGATATTCAAGACCCGTTGCAGGATAGCCGCGATCGGCCCGCCGGACGTGAATACCAGAAAATCGCCGTCGGCCGTCGCGGCCATCTCGATCAACCGCTGAAGCGCCGCCGCAACCCGCCCCTTGAAGGCGACCCAGCTCTCGAAGTCTGGAACCCCGTCATCACCCGCAACCCACCGTTCGAACGCGGCCGCGAACAGGGTTTGAAAAGCCCGTTTCGGGTTTTCCGCACCGGCCAAAAACCGTTGCAGAGCAAGCGGCCCATCGAGATCGGGCCGTACCAGCCGCAAAAGCGCCTCATGATCATATTCCGCCAAGCCCGCATCGACCCCGAACGGGCCTGCGGGCAGCAATTCCGGCGGCATCAAGTCGAGGCAGGCGACCGCCGTTTCCATATGGCGGCGCATGCCACCCGTCACGATCCCGGCAAAGCGCCGCCCGAACCCGGCAAATACCGGGGCAAGGCGCTGGCCCTGGATGACGCCCAGCGACGAGAGTTGGTCGTAATCGGCCTTGCCGAACCCGGCCTGACCATGGCGGATGAGATAAAGGGCCACCATGATCAGAGGCTTGACCGATCGATCATCGCTTCACAGCGTTTTTCCAGGTAATTCACCACGGTGATGAAACCGGCGAATCGCTGATCCTGGGTCTGTCCATGGTAATAGCGATAATAGATCTGCTGCAAAATCACTGCCAACCGGAACAGGCCATAGATCTGATAGAAATCGAACCGATCCACCGGCAGTCCGGTTTTCTCGCCATAATAGCGAATCACGTCGGCCCGACGCATCATGCCCGGCTCGTGGGTCGGCTGACGGCGGGTCATCAGGAAAATCGGATCGTCCCCCACCTCGACCCAATAGGCGAGACTATTGCCGAGATCCATGAGCGGATCGCCCAAGGTCGCCATTTCCCAGTCCAACACACCGATCACCCGTGTTGGGTCTTGCGGATCGAGGACCACATTGTCGAAACGAAAATCATTGTGGATCACGCTGATCCGCACTTCCTTCGCTGGCATTTTCTCGGCAAGCCAGCCCATGACCCGCTCGAACGCGGCGGCATCGGGGGTCAGCGCCTTGCGATAACGATCGGACCAACCCGTGATCTGGCGCTGGACATAGCCCTCGCCCCGTCCAAGACCGGACAAGCCCGGCACGCTTGGATCGAGATTATGCAACGCGATCATTTTATCGATCACATTGCGACAGAGGGTCGCCGTTTCGTCAGGACCGAATCCCAGTTCTTTAGGCAAATTCTGGCGGGGAATGATGCCCTTGATCTGGTCCATCACATAAAATTCGCTGCCGATAACCGCCGGATCTTCACAGATCCCCAGAACCGAGGGGACGAAGGGATAATGGGGTCGCAGCGCCTGCATAACCCGCGCCTCGCGCACCATGTCATGGGCGGATTTCGCCTTCTGACCGAACGGCGGACGGCGGAGCACGAGAGAACGCCCCGCCGTTTCGATGAGATAGGTCAAATTGGAGGCACCGCCGGGAAATTGGGCGATCGTCACGGCACCGCCCAAGGCGGGGTCAAGGGTTGCAAGCCATGCACCGACCGCCTTCGGATCCACTTCTTCCCCGGCCCGCACGGCCCC
>DAISJD010000032.1:0-27836 GCA_036821645.1 Aliidongia sp. | reverse complement strand
GCTGCTGCCTGTTGGGGCCGCCCCTGAAACGATCTCGGCAACGCCGCCGCCGCCGGTCAGACTATTCATGTTCCCGATCACGGCAAGGCGCGTCTCTCCATCGCCTGCGACGAGGGTGTTGGCATCCCCCTCGGCAAAAAGTACGGCCACCCCCTCGGCCCCGAACAGGCTGTTGCCATTGCCCGCCGCATGCAGCCGATCGACCCCGCCCCCGGCGAACAGCATATTCGCGTCGCCCGTCGCGTCGAGCAAACTGTCGCCCATTCCCGCCATCAGGCTGTTGCCGGTGCCGATGGCGGACAGTGTCGCCGTTGCAACCCCACCGACGAGGCTATTGCCGTTACCGGTCACGGCCACCATGGCCGCCCCGACCATCCCGCGCACCACCGTGTCATCCCCGGTGAACATGGCCGTCAATGTTCCCGTCCCGCCGATAATCCGCCCCTGGGACAGACGCCCCGTCACGGTAACGTCATTATCCCCGGCATCCAAAACCGTCCCAACCCCGTCCAACCGGATCGTTGCCGTGATCGCATGGGCAACCGTATTGCCATCATCATCAAGCCTGTCGCCCGATTGCAGAAAAATCTGCTCCCGATCGCCGGTCAGGGTCAAAACCGCCTGATCGCTGCTGATTTCGAAGACACCATCATCCCCTGTGACGGTAACTTGGTCATGGACGCCGCTCAAAACCAGATGCGTCCCCCGCCCCATCCCGGTGATGACGGACTGATCGCCTTGGTCGGTAATCAAAATCCGATCGCCCGACAACACGAAACTGTTCTGACCTCTATAGGATGTAATATTATCCCCAGACGCCGCAGCGATGACACTATTCGAACTCGTCACCACGGCACTCGTATCGGCATCCAACCGCGTCACGGCCCCATCGCTGGTGACATTCATGAAACCGGCATCCGCCATGGCCCCCGCCCCATTGTCATGGGACGACATCCCGTCCAGGTGCAGGCCAAACTCGCCATCGACGAAATTGGCAATCGTTACATAAGTCCCGCGTACATGGGATAGTCCGATGAAATCACTATTCGCCCACTGATTCACAAAAATCAAATCATCGGATCCGTAAAGCTCATTGTCTAGATTCATGACCCGTTGTGTTTCAACGATACTGAATGTCTTCATAACAGTATCATAGATACCCGATCCTACGTTTGTGTCGTAAACCCGATACCGGCTGCCGCTTGTGTCATATTGAAAGCGAATATTGAAAAAATCCGTTGTGGGGGTAGTTTGGAAAACCTCCCCCCGACTGGTAATCTTTATTTCTTTCCCCATGAAAAGGATACGGTCATAGTCAGAACCAGTGATTTTCCCGGCTTTTGGGACGATCGAACGGATGTAAGTATTGTAGCCGCCGCTGATATCGATCTTGGTGCCATTCCCTGCCGTTTGATCCGCCTCATCCTGTAAAATAATCACATTCGATGCGTCGTCCTCCAGGATCGGGTTCTTCGTATCCTTCTGCTTACCCCCCATCACCGCGATCCGACCGCCCGTGCCATCAAGATAGAATACATTCTTCGTCTGATCACCGGAATCATTCCCGACCAGATTCAAATTATCCCCAACGCCGAGGATTAAATTACTGGCACTCTTAACGCCGAGGCTTTTAAGATCCAAATTATTTCTTGGTACGGTATCGTTATCACCCGTTCTATAATCTGCAAATATATTATCGAATTTAAAGTCATTCAAAGCATCATCGACGGATATATTATTTTTATTATTGTCGATAATTTTAAATACATTCAAATTATTTTGCAAAAGCGTTTGCAACGCATCACTCAAAAGTTTATTCGTTGTCTCAATAGAATTGGCATCAATCTGGTATGTGCCATAATCCTTATGGGCCTGATCGATTTGGCCACCAAATTGTCTATCATATGCTCTAATCTGATCTTGATGTCTGAGGTAAGATGCCAAGAAATCAATCGATCCCCGCAGGGTCGCTTGACCGTTATTATCGTAAAGGCCAAATCGTTCAGACTCAAAATACCGACGCTTTGCCTGCCCAGGCGATTTATCGCCATTGGAAAAATATCGAATTTGACTAAACGCTTCGGCGCGATCCATACTTTTCAAGGCACCGGTAATATTAAAACCGATTAAACTGGGGGTATAAGCAAGCGAAGCAAGGGCTACCCCCTCTTTGGTCGATAATAAAAAGCCCAACCCCTTACTCTTGAGCGTGGCGATTGATGCGGACTGCAAACCAATATTAAAAAGTTCCCGTTCCTCGGTTTCATCAATCTGAGAGGATGTTTTTATAGTATATTTATCAATTTTTCCTTCATTATATGCATCCGTCAGTATATCATTTATTTTTTGCAAAATATTATTAAATTCGGCATTTAATTGAATATTATTTTGATCGGTTAGCGTTATGTGATCTTTATTTTTTGCTGAACTTGATTCATATTTACCTAATGGGCCTATCTTAAGAAATATCATCATAAACTGTTTATATGCAACTTGTACTTTTCCCTGTACATCCATTACATCTGCAGGATTCTTTCCTTTCAAGGGTAGATTTCCATTATTAATTATGCCTAAATAGTTTAAAAATGACATTTGAAAACTTGATTCCCTCAAATTACTACCAACCCCAATTGTTGGAATTCCCTTTGAATCATAATAAATTTTATAAAGTTGCCCTTCGATATTATCGGTCAATAAATCAAATACATCGCCGGAAAAATCGCTGCTCTGTGTCAAATTGCGGAGTGTGGCGTATTTTGCTTCTGTCATCTAATCCTCCTGATTCTGATATTAATGAGATTGCTTAACCCAACCATCTGGCTCATCTAATCTAAAATTACACAATGAAACCGGATAGAGTTCATATTCATAATCGTCTACGTCATTGACTCTTTTGTAAATTATCTTCATGATCCCCACATCCCCAGCGGACATATTTATAGAATAAAAACCCCCTTTATATGTAAAAATATTTTCATTCAGACTAAAATGTGAAATAGGATGATCAAATCTTATAACCGCCTCTTTATATTTTTGATCATCAATTTTATAAAAAATATGTTGAATAAATGACAATACTCCGCCAATATATCTAAAATAATGAAAATTTGTAGAATCTTTAATGTTTTTATATTGTAGCAAAAAATTATTTAAAAAACCTTTTGAAAAAAAATCATCAAGTCTATAAAAATCAAGTTTCTTGCCATCTATCTCGTATGAAAATTTCATAAGACTGTTAAGGTTTTTCAATTCCGCGACGACACTATCTTCCGGTAAAGGAGTCTGTCTGCCAGACGTAGCATCATAATATTCCGTCAATAAATCAACATTATCCTTTATTGAAAGTTTTTCCCAAACAACGGGTTTTAGCTCCTGATCCGTGGGATCGAACGGAAAGACCTCAAGATCCGGCCTAGAACCATTGAGAATTACGGCATGCTTTTGCAATCGACCGCAAACATCATGGGCCATTTTTATCCGTTCTTCCCGATCAATAGGATTAACCAACTCATCGATGACATGTGTGTCCGGAAAAAGCCCTTCAACTGCATTTTCAATAGCATCAACATTCAATGTATATGTCGGCAATAAATCACTCGGATACCCCTGCTCAAGGGCACGCACCCCCGTCGTGTCGCACAATAAACCGATCATGATCCCGACGAGCAGCACCGGCTTCTTATCCACAATATACCCTCTCATTGCCAAGCACCGGGATTGTTCAGGTGAAAGAAACAGACCGGACGCGCCGACAAACGATCATCTTTCAAAAGCATTTCATGAACATAGCCTTCCGGCATTTTGACGGCATAGGAATGATCTTCTTCAAAAAAATAATCTTTTGGAATTTTAGGCGAAAAAAAAGGATCAAGCATCAAAGTTTTTCCCACATTTTCTGGGTATAAAAAGAAACTATACCAATGATTTTGTACAATGACTGGGTCAATATTCGGCAATAATTTTTTAAGCTGTGTAATACCCGCAAGGCCCGCCTCCATGCCTGGGGCGATTTCATATTGACTGACCTTGCGGCGCTTATCATAAAGATCAACGTAAATAGCCATAATCCTACCTGCCGGAAAATCGAGATACCCGGCAGTAAATTTATAATATTGTTTTATAAGAAGTGGATTTACAATAGCCTGATAATTGTCGAGATCAAAAAAATTAAGTTGATCCTTTTGCTCCGCCGGAATTTTATCCCATGCCGCATCAAAATCTTTAACAATCGGCGGATAGGCCTCAATCTTCCCGAATGAAAACTTCGTCATCACAGGTTTGAGGCCGGTGGCCTCCGGATGGATATTAAGGAGGAATTTCTTAATCAATGCCACATCTTCTGCCGGGTCATTTTCAAGCGGTATCGGAAATTTCGGAAAGTAGAGATCACTGTTAAGTGCCAACGTTTCAACGGGATCGCGCATATTCTCTGCGAGATCTTTCTGCATCTTCTCACAAAACTGCTTGTCCAGCGCCTGATCCTGCTCCGATGCATCGGCATCCATCATGGTATATTGCGGCACCTTGGCGATGGCACACATGGGCATCACAAAAAGTGCCACCCCCGCCACGACCCCGGAAATCATGAAACGATACTGTGACACGGCCATACAATCACTCAAATGCGCACGATAAGGATCTCTTAACCACAAAGAGACCAACAGTCAAGGTGACTAAACCTATTTCAATGGCCTATAAATTGTCTTACAATGCTGCTCTGTGTCGAATTGCGGAGTGTGGCGTATTTTGCTTCGGTCATCTAATCCTCCTGATTCTGATATTAATGAGATTGCTTAACCCAACCGTCTGGCTGATCTAATCTAAAATTACACAATGAAACCGGATAGAGTTCATATTCATAATCGTTTACTTCATTGACTCTTTTATAAATTACCTTCATTAATTCTACACTTCCAAATGGCATATTTATAGAATAAAAACCTCCTTTATATGTAAAAATATTTTTATATGAACTTGAAGGTACATTAAAACCACCCAAACCCGTAATCGCCTCTTTATATTTTTGATCATCAATTTTATAAAAAATATGTTGAGAAAATGACAATACTCTGCCAATATATCTAAAATAATGAAAATATGTAGAGTCACGAATACCGTTATCTTTTGGTAGAAAGCTACTTAAAAAATCTTTTGAATTAAAATCATCAAGTCTATAAAAATCAAGTTTTTTGCCATCTATCTCGTATGAAAATTTCATAAGACTGTTAAGGTTTTTCAATTCCGCGACGACACTATCTTCCGGTAAAGGAGTCTGTCTGCCAGACGTAGCATCATAATATTCCGTCAATAAATCAACATTATCCTTTATTGAAAGTTTTTCCCAAACAACGGGTTTTAGCTCCTGATCCGTGGGATCGAACGGAAAGACCTCAAGATCCGGCCTAGAACCATTGAGAATTACGGCATGCTTTTGCAATCGACCGCAAACATCATGGGCCATTTTTATCCGTTCTTCCCGATCAATAGGATTAACCAACTCATCGATGACATGTGTGTCCGGAAAAAGCCCTTCAACTGCATTTTCAATAGCATCAACATTCAATGTATATGTCGGCAATAAATCACTCGGATACCCCTGCTCAAGGGCACGCACCCCCGTCGTGTCGCACAATAAACCGATCATGATCCCGACGAGCAGCACCGGCTTCTTATCCACAATATACCCTCTCATTGCCAGCCTTTAGGTTTGGTCAAATCAACGCTAAATACAATTTAAAATAAAAAAAGGGAGGTGGAGAAATCCACCCCCCTATCACCAATATCCGATCAGGCATTCAGGCTTTTGCTTGCCATTTCAAATGCCCCTTTACTGAGCCCCGGCACGGCCAGTACCCGTTCCAGTTCGGCCCGCATCAGGGCCTGGCGGGTGCCGTCATGACGCCGCCATGTCCCCAATGGTTGCACCATACGCGCGGCCACCATCGGGTTGATCGGATCAAGCGCGATGACCTGATCGGCGAGGAAACGATACCCGCTGCCATCGATTGCGTGGAAATGCAAGGGGTTCGCACTGGCAAAACTCATAATCAAGGCGCGTGCCCGGTTCGGGTTTTTCAGCGTGAAGGATGGGTGCGCCAACAGGGCCTTGACCCGATCGGCCGTGTCGGGCCGGGCGGACATGGCTTGCAGCGAGAACCATTTATTGATCACCAGATCTTCGTGGCGCCATGTCTCGTGGAATTGTGCCAGGGCCCGATCCCGATCAGGGTGCATTTGATCGTTCATGCAGCCGAGGGCCGACAATGTATCCGTCATGTTGTTGGCGTTCTTGACCTGGGCCACCGCCAAGGCAATCGCCGCGTCCGACCCGGTGGCGTTCAGATAGGCAAGGCACGTATTCTTGAGCGCGCGCTTGCCGACCGCCGCCGCATCGAGCCGATAGGGACCGTGATCCTGTAGCCGATGATAGGTTGCACTCAAGAGATCGTGCAGGCTATGGGCGATCGCCTGCCGGGCGAAGCGGCGCGCGGCATGGATCGCGACCACATCGACGACGCTCATCTGGTCGGCAAGATAGGCCTCACCGGGCAGAGCCAAGGATTCCGCCGCGAAAGCCGGGTCATGATCCGCCGTTTCCAGAACCCGGCGCAAGGCCGCGATCAGATCCGTATCAAGGGTGCCGAACGTATCGCCCCGTTGATGGGCGGCAACAAGATCCAGCAAAATCCGCGTTGCGACCTGCTGACCCGCTTCCCAACGGGCGAACGGGTCCGTGTCGTGCAAGGCCAAGAATTTCAGACTGGCCAGCGGCAAGGGGGCAAGCTTGACCGGGGCGGAAAAGCCGCGCAGCACAGACGGCACCGGATGGGTCGGCACATCGACGAACCGGAAACTTTGTTCGGCCGCCGTCACCTGCAATACCCGCGTGCCGGTCGCCGGTTCCGCCTCACCCGCAAGGCGGGTTGCGATTTCGACCCCATCGGCCCCAATCAACCCCATGGCGATCGGCATGACCAACGGGTGCTTATCCGGTTGACCGGGGGTCGGCTTCGTCTGTTGCACGAAGGTCAGATCATAGGTCTTGGTCGCGGCATCGTAATGGTCGCTCACAGCGAGGTCGGGCGTGCCCGCCTGACTGTACCACCGTTTGAAGGAACCGAGATCAATGCCGGATGCATCCTGCATCGCGGCCACGAAATCTTCGATCGTGACGGCATGATTGTCGTGGCGGGTAAAATAAAGGTCGATCCCGCGACGGAACGCCGCCGCCCCAATCAGGCGATGGATCATGCGGACGAGCTCGGCCCCCTTTTGATAAACGGTCGCCGTATAGAAATTGTCGATCTCGATATAGCTTTCCGGGCGCACGGGATGGGCAAGCGGCCCGCCATCTTCCGGGAATTGCCCGGCACGCAGTCGACGCACGTCGTTGATCCGACACACGGCAGACGAGCCTTGATCGGCGGAGAATTGCTGATCGCGAAAAACTGTCAACCCTTCTTTTAATGAAAGTTGGAACCAATCGCGACACGTAACGCGATTGCCCGTCCAGTTATGGAAATATTCATGAGCAACCACAGACTCGATCCCGAAATAATCCGCATCGGTTGCCGTTTCCGGCTTGGCCAAGATATAGGCCGTATTGAAAATATTGAGGCCCTTATTTTCCATTGCCCCAAAATTGAAATCCGAAACCGCGACAATATTGAAAATATCGAGATCATATTCAAGACCGAATACGGCTTCATCCCATGCCATCGCGGTTTTGAGCGAGGCCATGGCATGGCCGCATTTATCGGCATCTTCCGGCCGCACCCAAATGGCCAGCGATACGGTCCGGCCGGATTTGGTGGTGAATTCATCCTTGAGCGGTGTGAGATTCCCCGCAACGAGGGCAAAGAGATAGGCCGGTTTCGGATGGGGATCTTCCCATTTCACCCAATGCTGACCATTCTCGGCCGTGCCGCGATCGATCGGATTGCCGTTCGACAACAACACGGGATAGCGCGCCGCATCGGCCACCAGGGTCGTCGTGAACCGGGTCATGACATCGGGGCGATCGGGGAAATAGGTAATCCGGCGGAACCCTTCCGCCTCGCATTGGGTACAGAACGTCCCAGCCGAGACGTAAAGCCCGCTCAGGCTCGTATTGGCGGCAGGGGAAATCCGGGTTTCGATCTCGATGACGGCCTGATCCGCCAAACCATGGATCGTCAGGGATTCAGTGCCGTGCGTATAGGCATCGGCCGTCAACGCCACCCCGTCGACGCTGACACTGACGAGGTCGAGAGCTTCGCCGTCAAGATGCAGGGGAGCCGTTCGATCGCTGGATTTCGGGTTGCGCCGGACGACGAGACGCGATTGAACGCGGGTCGCCGCTTCGTCGAGCGCGAAGATGAGATCGATCGTATCGACCGCGAAAGCGGGTACTTGGTAATCGGCCAACAGTTTGGCTTTGGGCGCAAGGGCGGCACCGGATGCATCAGGCATAGCAACTCCAATTTGCACATGAAGGGTCAGTTGACCGCACTTTAGCAGGGTCTTGAAAAATCGACAGGCTATTCTTCAGGCCAATGGGTCATCCCCCCACGAGCCGACGCCGGTGCTGCGCCATATGATAGAGCGCGATGCCGCTGGTAGTCGCCACATTGAGGGAATCGAACGATCCCGCCATCGTCAGGCGAACCGTACAACAGCGGGCGAGAAGATCGGCGCCCAAACCCGGCCCTTCACCGCCCAACAAAATGGCGGGACGGGGTGGAACCGTCATATCGGACAATTCCACAGCCCCCTTCGGGCTGAGGGCAAGCGGCGTATAGCCAGAGCCCTCGAGAACGGCGATCGGGTCATCCTGCGGTGCTAGGCGCGCAAAGGGCACCTCGAGAACACCCCCCACAGAAACGCGGATCGCCTTGCGATAAAGCGGGTCGCAACAGGTCGGGTCGAGCAGCACCCCCGCAGCGCCGAAGGCGGCCGCATTGCGAAAAATTCCCCCCATATTGTCGTGGTTCGCAATCCCTTGCAGCATGAGGAGCGGGCCTTTGCCCCCGATCCGTTCCATAAAATTCGAGATCGGCACGGGCGGCGGTCGCTGGCCCAGGGCAAGAATGCCGCGATGCAGCGCAAAGCCCGCAATCGCGTCAAGCACATCTTGCGGGGCGGCGTAGATCGGCGTTTCGGGCGGGATGCATGCCAAAAGATCCGCCATACGCGGGACCCGGTGTTCTGCGATCAGGACGGAAAGAATGGTTTGAAGGCGACTGCGGACAAAGACCGACAAGACGACATCGCCTTCCGCCATGAACCCATCATGGCGGCGATGGAGATCGCGATCCTTGACATCGCGATAAGCCTCAATCCGAGGATCGTCGGCATCCGTAATCGCGACGATCCGGGATGGGGGTTGAGAACGCAATGGGTTACCTATAATTGATGAATGACGGGCGACCCGATATGCGTGTCATACCCGAACGAGACTAGGATTATAGCGCAACCATCCCGAACGATCGCCAGTTTTGTCTCGGTCTCGACACGTCATGCACGATATTGGTCAGGATGGGTAAGAGATGATTAATACGTGTCCTGTTATAGATAATTACTCTTTTTAGGAATGAATGTCGTCCAGAACGTCGTCCCATCGAGAAATATTGAATTTTAATCATTTTATGGTTGTAATGCGGGACATTATCGGCGAAAAGTTGTGCGACATGCCCATGACCGGCATAGCGGCGGAAAACGATTGTCTGAATAACAATCCGTTTGAAGTCAGAAATGCAATTTTTGGTTGTGTGTCTCGGTAAACACTATGAAACCACATGTTCCATTCTTTCGATGCCGAGATGCACACGGCATATCGGCCCAGAAAGTAGCTCTCACGTTCACTTTCCCCACACCTACAAACCATTTTTGAGTGAGGCCGTCATGTCATTTACTTATACGCCGTTCTTTCTGCCCGGTTTTGGTGGCTCCATTCCCGGCACCGGGGTCAATTCCGGTGAGCCGACAACCATTGTACATCCGACGACGACCACTGCCTTCACCGGCGATGCGCGTGCGACGACTAATACCACACACACGACCACACCCACCCATACGATCGCGTACAATGGGTTGGCCGCGACAACCGTTGCCACACCCTACACTGCACTGGCAGGATACGGCGCTCATCATATCACGACTTATACCACACCGCTTTGTCCACCGATACCAAAAGCGCCCGATCAAAACAGCGTCAGCAACGCACAATATGCCGCGTTGGCGGCCGATGTAAATTGGCGCAGCATGAACCAGGATAAGCCGGTAGTCATACCTGATTTATTCTTCATCAATATTCAATCTGGGGACGAAGATGCTGGGCAAATCCAAGTATTCGGTCCTGTGCCGTTTCAGCACAATGTCCATCTCTATCGGGTCATCCAACCCACGACCGTCAATAGCCAGAACATCGCCGTTTGGCCTGCAGGCGACCAATTACCGCCCGCCACGACGGTGACCCCCCCCGTGCTGGCCAATGTCGCACTCTTTGAGCCAGTACACTATGCAACCACAAGCGTTCCAACGAACCAAGTTATTCTTTTCTCAAGTCAAAACACAGGCAGCGCACAGGCCGAGGGTGCCGTAGAACCCGCCTGGGTGATGATGACCAAGAACCCCACGACCATCCAATATTACCAAGCCAGGGCAGTTGAAACAACACCGGGGCAGTTTTTTTCCGGCCCAGCGGCCCCCCCCCAAGGAAACAACGACGAAGGAACGGTTTGATCGGTCGGTTGGTTTTTCCTGACTAGAAACCAGTCTCTCCTGCATGAAGAAACACAGAACGAGCTTACCCAGTTCTAAAAAATAGTGTGGCTCATACGAACCTACGGTGTTGTGTATTGTATAAGATATGCACAACACCGTATTTTTTACGATAAAACACGTAATGAAACGTGCATGCCGCAGAACGTCGCCACACGTTACCCACGACTGAACAAATCAATTTTAGGCCTGTCGCAGAGGCTTACATGCCGTTGCAACATTGACAAAGATGCCCCCCGACGTCCTTGCGGGACTATCATGCAAACTGCATCTTGCAAAACAATCTAGTTTACGGTCTACATCCAAATTGGTATGTAGTTCTCGGTTTTCTTGGCATCCAATTTTTCAGTGGGTCGTCAAGTTTTAAAAAATAAAAAATTTTATTTGTATAGGATCAATGCCGTGTCTATCAACCCATCACAAAAATTTAATATAATTGATGATTCCGGTCTCATTTGCTTAATTAACTTATTTCGATTTCATGGGTTTGCCTGCGATTTGGCGCAATTGCGGCACGATATCGGCATAACCGGCCCGGTCGATGCCGTCGATCTTGTGCGTCAGGCGCGCAGACGCGGCATGAAATCGCGTCTTGAAACCGTGAAACCGGACCGTTTGCCCGCCATGGCACTGCCGGCGATTGCGGTGTTGAAAAATGGCGGATTTCTGGTCTTAGCCAAGGCGGGCGGCGGCAAGGTTTTGGTCTTGGAGGCCGGCGGCGAGCGTCCCATCGTGTTGGAAATGGGGGATTTCACAGAGCGTTGGTCGGGGAAACTGGTGATGGTGGCCCGCAGGGCCAGTCTCGGCGATCTCGCCCGGCGGTTCGATATCGGCTGGTTCCTCTCGGCCATGGTGAAATATCGCGGTCTTTTGAGCGAGGTTTTGGTAGCATCTCTTTTTCTGCAAATTTTCGGCCTCGTCACGCCGCTCTTCTTTCAGGTCGTGATCGACAAGGTCTTGGTGCATCGCGGTGTCAGTACGCTCGATGTCTTGGTAATTGGGCTCGTCCTCATCGGCTTGTTCGAAACGGTTTTGGGAGCCCTGCGCACCTATGTGTTTTCCCATACGACCAACCGGATCGATGTGGAATTGGGCGCACGCTTGTTCCGGCATCTTTTGGCGTTGCCGGTGACCTATTTCGAGACGCGCCGGGTCGGCGATTCCGTAGCGCGGGTGCGGGAATTGGAAAATATCCGCAATTTCCTGACCGGATCCGCCCTCACCTTGGTGATCGATTTATTGTTCACGGTGATTTTCCTCGCCGTGATGTTCGTTTATTCCAGTTTCCTGACCCTGATCGTGGTCGCATCTTTGCCGTTTTACGCCCTCATCAGCGGCGGAGCCGCCCCCTTGTTCCGGCGGCGTCTCGATGAGAAATTCCGGCGCGGTTCGGAAAACCAATCCTTCCTCGTGGAAATGGTCTCCGGCATTCAGACGGTGAAGGCCATGGCCGTCGAACCCCAGATGCAGCGACGGTGGGAAGAACAATTGGCGGGCTATGTCGCGGCCGCGTTTCGCGTCACCAATCTCGGCAATCTCGCAAGCCAAGGCGTGCAGTTGATCAATAAGCTGGTCACGGCCGCCACCCTCTATTTCGGCGCACTCGCCGTGTTCAACGGCGATATGACCGTCGGGGAATTGATCGCGTTCAATATGCTGGCGGGCCGGGTCAGCCAACCGGTCTTGCGTCTCGCCCAGATTTGGCAGGATTTTCACCAGACCCGGATTTCCATCGATCGGTTGGGCGATATCCTGAATACCGTACCGGAACCGCAGGCAAGCCCCGGTCGCGCCGCCTTGCCCGCCATCCGAGGGGCCGTTACGTTCGACCATGTCCGGTTTCGCTATCGCGCGGATGGCCCGGCCGTGCTCGAAGGGCTGTCGCTTGAGATTGCCCCCGGTGAATCGATCGGCCTCGTCGGCCCGTCGGGGTCGGGCAAAAGCACGCTTACCAAATTGCTGCAACGCTTCTATATCCCCGAAGCCGGGCGCGTTTTGGTCGATGGGATCGATATCGCCCAGATCGATGCCGCGTGGTTGCGCCGCCAGATCGGGGTCGTGTTGCAGGAAAATGTCCTCCTGAACGCCTCGATCCGGGACAATATTGCGCTCAGCGATCCGGCCTTGCCGCTCGAACGGGTCGTGCATGCGGCAAGGCTTGCCGGGGCGCACGACTTCATCCTGCAATTGCCCGAAGGGTATGACACGATGGTAGGCGAACGCGGGGCAAGCCTATCGGGGGGCCAACGCCAACGCATCGCCATTGCCCGGGCCCTCGTCAGCGACCCCCGGATCTTGATCTTCGACGAGGCGACGAGTGCGCTTGATTACGAAAGCGAACGCATCGTGCAGGAAAATCTGCGTGAAATCTCACGGGGGCGCACGGTCCTGATCGTCGCGCACCGTCTGTCGGCGGTGCGTCATTGCAATCGGATCGTCACCTTGGAGCGGGGCCGATTGGTCGAACAAGGTTCCCACGACGAATTGATCCGAAGCAATGGGCGCTATGCCGCCCTTTATGCCTTGCAAGGAGGCATGGTCGATGGCCGATAAAACGTCTCAGTCCCCCGTCACGGCCGCACCGGTCGCAGCCCCGCCGAAACCCCTCCAACGGCGCGCCTCAGAGACGGAATTTCTGCCAGCGGCTCTTGAAATCATCGAACGGCCGCCATCGCCCGTCGGGCGCGCGACCGGGGCGACGCTCATTGCACTCTTCCTCACCGGCTTGGTCTGGAGCGTCGTCGGCCATGTCGATATTATCGCAACCGCCGTCGGCAAGGTCGCACCGAGCGGTAAGGTCAAGGTGATCCAACCGTTGGAAAGCGGGGTCGTGCGCAGCATCGCGGTCGCCGATGGCGATCGGGTTCGGGTCGGCGACGTGTTGGTGACGCTGGACCCGGTTCAGGCCACGGCCGATCGCGACCGCTTGTCCCGCGATTTGTTGACCGCCCGGCTCGACAGTGCCCGCCTCGTCGCCTTGAAACAAGCGATCGAGACGGGTCGCCCGCCCGATACCTATTTCGTGGCTCCCGCCGGGGCCTCTGCCCTCGATATCGACCGGACGCGGGCAGCGATGGTCGCCCAGGCGGCGGGACAGGCCGCGAAAACCGCCAGCCTTGTTCAACAGATCGCCCAGAAGGCGGCGGAGGCCGAAACCGTGGCCGCCACCATCGCCAAACTCCAGGATGCCGCCCCGTTGCTCCAACAACAGACGGAAATCCGGGAAAAGGCCATGGGCATCCAATATGGCAACCGGATCAGTTATCTGGATGCCGCCCAACGCCTCAGCGAAGCCAAGCATGAATTGGTCGTCCAGCAAAAGCATCTGGGCGAAATCGCGGCCGCACGCCAAGCCCTCGATCAACAAAAGACGCAGGCCCAAGCGGATTATCAACGGGATATTTTGACCGACCTTGCCAAGGCCGAACAATTGGCCTCGCAACATGCCCAGGATCTGATCAAGGCGGAACAGAAACTGGCGCTGACCCGGCTCACGGCCCCGATCGACGGCGTGGTGCAGCAATTGGCGATCCATACGGTGGGCGGCGTCGTCACCCCGGCGCAGCCGCTGCTGGTCCTGGTGCCCGAAGATCAACCCCTCGTGGTCGAAGCGATGGTCCAAAACCGCGATGTCGGCTTCGTCCATGAAGGCCAGGAGGTCGAAGTAAAGGTCGATACCTTTACCTTCACCCGCTATGGGTTGCTGCACGGGATCGTGGAATCGGTCAGCCGCGACGCGGTGAACGAGGAACAACGTCGGTCCGGCGACGAAACCGGGGGCCGCGGCGGTCAGCGCGCCGATGGGACGGCATCGGCCCAGGGCCAAGGCGGCAGCGTCTATAACGCCCGCATCCGCCTCGATAAAACCGACATGATGGTCGATGGCCGCCTGCAACCCTTGGGACCGGGCATGTCGGTGATCGCGGAAATCAAGACCGGTCGCCGCCGGGTGATCGACTATCTCTTGTCACCGCTTGGCGAATATGCCCATGACGGGTTGAGAGAACGCTAGACGATGCACAGGCGTGCAGCGGCCACCCCAGACGGGGGGCCGCCGCACGCATGGTTCGCCGCACCCATGGTTCAATGCGCAAAAAGCTGCGAGAGATCGTTGAAGGCCTTGAATTCCAGCGCATTGCCCGCCGGATCATAGAAAAACATCGTCGCCTGTTCGCCCACTTCGCCCTTGAAGCGGATATAGGGTTCGATCACGAACCGTATGCCCGCCGCCGTCAACCGATCGGCGAGCGCCTGCCACGCGGCCATATCCAGCACGACGCCGAAATGCGGAACCGGCACCGCGTGCCCATCCACCGCATTGTGATGGTCGGCATCAGGACGCCGGACATCTGCCAGATGGGCGACGATTTGATGGCCGAACAGATCGAAATCGATCCAGGTATCCGAACTGCGCCCCTCGGGACAGCCCAGCACCGTGCCGTAGAATGTTCGCGCCGCCGCCAGATCGTCGACCGGAAAGGCCAAGTGAAAGGGTCGCATCCTCTATGCTCCATCGATTATCCCAAGAGGGCCGACATCAATTCTGCCGCACCATCTGCGTCAAAAATACGCAATGGCTTGACCATCATCCGGCATTTCCATCGCGGCTCAAAGGGGTTCATCACGCGTCTGGGCGCATTCTTCTTATGCAGTCGCAGCATAAACCCGCCGCAAATCGGTGCTGACATCGGCGTAAACAACTGCCAACCGGTCGCCACGACAAGAAAATCGAAAAATTTACCTTTACAAAAACAACAATAACAATTGAGTTTACTTAAATTGAACAATGATTTTAACCTATTATTAAATTTATTCAGATCAGATAAATTGTAATTTAGGCCGTCATTATAAAATGGGGAAATGTGGCGTGATCGATCAAGACCTGTTGCCGCGACACTCTGATAGGGCCGGGTTGAATATTGATCGGTTTCGCCGTTACGTCGCCGATCATCTGTCGCGCCCCGCTTATGGGATTGCAGACGACACGCACCCGTCCCTCCCGCCATCCCACTCCCACGAGATCGGGGCAGAATGGCTGCGCCGGACGGTCCTGCCCACACTGATCTCGGCGTGGCAGGTTCTGTCCGATGCCGGGATCGGCGTGCGACTTCAGGAATCCTACGATCCGGGACATGCGCCCAATGCCATGCCGACCATCGTCTTTCAATGCGTCGGCCCCCTTGGCCGCAACGCTTTTGGGCGGCTAGACCAACCGAAATCCGATCGGTTCTTTTTCAGTTGCACCGGCACACACCTGATCCTGGGCAGGCTCGCCGCCTATATCAACAGCAATGCGGCCCACCGCGTGGGCGAACCGGAACCGATCCATAGCCCCAAAATTCCGGGCCTGATCGCAGTCACCTTGGAAACGGCGGTCGATCATTACGCCGCCTGCGCCAGCACCGACTGAAGCGGCGTCTTTTTACCGAGGAACCCCCGACACATCGGCTGTCGTCGCAATCAACCAATCCACCACCGCCTTCAAAGCCTCAGGGGGGCTTGCCCCAGCGGCTAGGGCGTCTTGAAAGACCCGGCGCTGAGATTGGGCGCTCGTCCCCCCCGTCACGATGGTGCGGGCATGGTGGAGGGCCGCCTCGCAGCCGAAATAAGCGGCATCTTCGGCGACGAGTTGAAAAATCTCTTCCAAGAGATCGCCGTAGGGCACGATCTCGGCCCGACCGAAATCGATCAAGCCCCGTTCCAAACCGTATCGTTGCGCACGCCAGCGATTTTCCGCGATCAACATGGGCAGATAAATCCGCCATCGTTGATTGCCGACCCGCAACCGCCACAAGAACCGAATGAGACAGCGATAGAGGCACGCGATGGCAAGCCCGTCATCGATGCGCGTGCACACATCGGTCACGCGCATTTCCAGGGTTGGAAACCGGGCCGAGGGCCGAATGTCCCACCAAAGCTTACTGGTATCGTCAATGATGCCAAGTTTGACCAAGGTGCCGATATGGCGGTGAAATTCCCCCCAACTCTCGAACCGATCGGGCACGCCCGTGCGCGGCATTTCGTCGAAGACGGCGATCCGATAGGAATGCAGCCCCGTATCCTCCCCCTGCCAGAACGGCGATGAGGTGCTGAGCGCCAAGAGATGCGGCAGAAAATAGCTGACCTGATTCATCAGATCGATCTTCAACTCGTCATCGGCGATGCCGACATGGACATGCATACCGCAAATCACCAGACGCCGGGCGACCGCCTGCAAATCTTCGTGCAAGGCCCGATACCGGGCCCGGTCGGTATGGCGCTGGGTCTCGTACCGGGCAAAGGGGTGGGTTGCGGCGGCCACCGGGGCCATGCCGAACTGCCCGGCGATGGCGACGAGGGTCGCGCGCAACTGGGCCAATTCAGTCCGGGCCTGGGCGATCGTATGGCACACACCGGTTTGCACTTCGATCTGAGAACGCAAAAATTCCGGGCTGACGCGACTGCCCAAGGCCGCCTCGCACGCGGTCAGCAAGGCATCGGGCGGATCGCGCACGAGATCGCGGGTCTGCTGATCGACCAGCAGATATTCTTCTTCGAGACCAAGGGTAAAGGGGGGTTCGATCGTCATTGGTAATGGGCCTGACGAAAGAGAAACGGGTCGGCCAAGATCGGCGACAGGGCCGAGATCAGGTAATCGGCATAGCGTTCCACCCCCGCAGACGCACAGACCTCGTCTTGCCGCAGTTCGATCAGCACATGAGGGAGACCACGGGGGGCCGCGTGATAGCGCAGGCTATAGCCTTGGGGTTCGCGCGCGGAATAGGGTTCGTTATCCCCGACGGTCAACCGGTGCAGACCGGCCAGATTGGCGATCAAGGGCACAGCGAGGCGCGGATCCTGATCCCAGAGGACGCCCACCTGCCATGGGCGGACGACCCCCTGCATCATCGGGGTAAAACTGTGGATCGAGATGACGGCCGGGGCGATCCCTTGCGCCATGAATCGATCGAGCCGCCGTTCGATCGCCCGATGATAGGGCAGAAAACACGCCTCCACCCGTGCCGCCCGATCCGCCGCACTCAATTCCTGATTGCCCGGCACGACGATGCCGTCGCTGATGGCGGCAAACGCCGTCGGATCGTGCAGATCGCGGTTGCAATCGACCACGAGGCGCGAATAGGTCGATAAAAATGCGGGTGCTGAAAGACGCGCCGCCAGAATCCGGGTCACGGCCGCCGCGCCGATATCCCACCCGATATGCTGGGTCAGGGTGGCAGCATCGAGGCCGAGATCACGCAATTTCCCTGGCACGGCGTGGCCCGCATGATCGCAGATCAAGACGATGGGTGCGGCACCCTCTTCGTTGACGACGCTAAAGGCCGGGGGATCGTCATGGCCCAATAACGGTTCGCAAGAGGATGGATGGGCCATGATCAACACTCCGACACGAGACAGATACGCGATCCCCTCAGTGCAGTCCCCGCCTCGACACAGGGATCCAAACGAGAAACGGGATGGTCCGCGACAATCCATCCCTCTATAACCATCTTCATCATGCTTGCAAAGTCACCATCCGACAAAAACCGCACAGCGCCGCATCATTGGGCCTTGGTCGCCCTGTTTTTTGCGGCCCTGTCGATCGGTTTTTCCCCGATTTTCGTGCGCTTGTCCGATGTCGGCCCCCTTGCCGCCGCCTTTTATCGCACGGCTCTCGGCCTGCCGTTCCTCGTCGCCTGGGCCGCCGCCGACGACCGGCTGCGCCAAGGCCCCCCACCCCGGTTCAGTCTCGGCGATGGGGGCCTCATCCTCGTGGGCGGTGTGGCCTTTGCGGCGGATCTCGGGTTCTGGCACATCTCGATCGGGCTCACCTCCGTCTCGAATGCGACGCTCTTTGCCAATATGGCCCCGATTTTCGTGACTTTGGGCGGGGCGTTCTTCTTCGGCAATCGGGTCACGACGGCCTTTCTGCTGTCGCTGGCCGGTGCCTTGACGGGGGCCTGGGTCTTGGCGGGCGGCATCGACGGGGTGACATCGGGCGATCTTCTGGCCCTCGTCGCCGCTTTTTTCTATGGCACCTATATGTTGGTCCTATCGCGCCTTTCCAGGCGTTTTTCGACCGCACGGGTTCTGGCCCCGCTATCCTTCGTTTCCAGTCTCTGCCTGTTACCGGCGGCCGCACTCCATGGCGAAACCCTGTTACCGGCGGACCTTGCCGGCTTGTCGGTGCTGATCGGCCTTGCCCTCATCAGTCAGGTGGCAGGGCAAAGCCTGATCGCTTATGGCCTGCGCCACCTGCCCGCCGCCTTTTCATCGTTGAGCCTGTTGCTGCAACCGGTCTTCGCCGGATTGATTGCGGCCTTTCTCTTCGACGAACCGATCTTGGCGCGCCAAATCGTCGGCGGCGGCATCATCTTGGCCAGCATCATCGCCGCCCGCCTGCGCGGTTGACCCGGATCAGCGGGCGGGTCTTGCCGAGAGCCCAGGCCCCGTTCTCGGGAAAACAAGCGCACCCAAGAACACCATCGCCCCGCACCCGGCCAAGACCAGAAACAAGTCGGTAAACCCCGTCCCAGTCCCAGCGCCAACCCCGGCCCCCGCCTCATGCAGGCGGGCGACCAGGGGAACGGCGGCGGCACTGGCCCCGAACGACATCATGTATCGCACGGCATAGACCCGGCTTCGCCAGGCCGGGCGGGTGTAATGGGCGACCATGGCATCGTTGATCGTCACCTGCCCGAAGATCGCGACCATCATGACGCTCATGGCCGCCACGACGAGCCAGCCCCCGGCAAACGCCGCCAGGATCAGAAACGGGGCCTGCAAGGCCGCGATCGGCAGGAAGATCCGCCGCAAACTATGCCGGTCCAGCAGACGCCCGATGATCAGTTGCGTGACGGCACCGGCAAGATAGATCGAAAACACCACGGCCCCGATGCCGATCGGCAGGCCGGTGAGGCCGGTCAACCGTTCATCCAAGAGTTTCGGCAAAGAGATCGTCACCGACTGAAACACGATGCTGCCGAAAATCGAAACCAGGGCCAACACGATGAAGGCCCGCACCGCGTCGGATCCCCCCGATGCCGTTTGCGGTGCCTGTTGCCCCGGCACTTGGGTCGCCGCCGGGCGGGGCGCTTGGTGGGGAACTGGGTGGGGCTTTGGGCGGCCCTCGTCCGGGACGAGGCGTAGAAACAAAAGGCCGAGGATGACGGCAACCCCACCCGGCAGGATGAAGGCAAACCGCCAGCCCAAAAATGTGACGATCACCCCGGTGATCCCGGCGGCCGAGGCGATGCCGAGATTGCCCCAAACCCCATTCACCCCGATCGCCCGGCCCATCCGGTCGCTGCCCGCCACCAACAGGGCCGTGCCGACCGGATGATAGATCGCCGCGAACATTCCCATCGCGGTCATCGTGACCCCAAGCCAAACCGGCGACGGGCTGAGCCCCGTCAGGATCGCGGCGGTGCCGAGTCCCAAAAAGAAAACCGCGAGCATATTGCGCCGACCCCACCGATCGCCAAGCCAACCCGCCGGCAGGGACCCGGCACCAAACGCGATGAACCCACCGAGCGACAACGCCAACAGGGCCTCGTACCGCTCGCCGAACGCATCGCCCATGGCCAGGATCGCGGTCGGGAAAATCAACATCATCATGTGATCCAAGGCATGGCCCATATTGATGAACCACACCAACAACCGCCTCTCCGCCATGACGGCCTCGCTCTCTCTTTGATCGTGATCGACATCCACTGGATATACCCCAGAGGCGGATCCAACACAAAGCCGGACCGTCAGTCCCGCCTCGGATAAACGCTCACGTCCAGGTTTCGATCGCCTTGACA
Organism: Aliidongia sp.; assembly: GCA_036821645.1. Lineage (GTDB taxonomy): Bacteria > Pseudomonadota > Alphaproteobacteria > ATCC43930 > CGMCC-115725 > DAISJD01. The sequence continues at coordinate 7,293 of DAISJD010000032.1, read as the reverse complement.
CCAAAGAACCCCATGGCCTCGTCTCAGCCGCCCGGTCCCCTGTCCGACGGTTGTTCGGGCGACACGCGCAGCAGTCCCCCCTGCCGGACCAGAAGCCCCGCCCCTTCTGCCGCCGCAATCACGCCCGCGATCAGGTTTTTCAATTGGGCGCTGGTCGATCTGAACCCAAAGAGACGCGAAACGCCGGTAACCGCTTCTTCTTCTGTGACACAGAGTTTCGCGGCAGCATACACGAGAACGGCCTTTTGGATCTCCATCGGGGCCAACATTTCGGGCTTGCGCAGAGTTGGGGATTGGGCTTCGCTTCTGTCTCTAACCGCAATTTCCTGACCGGGCACGGTATAAAAATCGCCATCGCGGGATAACCCACCAGATTCAACGGCGACCGCGATACCGTTTTCGATCGCCTGCCGAATACGCCCACCGGCGCGCTGCAATCCCCAATGATCGCGCAGGCGCGTAACGATTTCATCGCGATGGATCGGCCCTTCGCACCTGACAATCTGAAGAACCAGATCCTCCATCATCCCCAATGTGACTTCATGCAGTTCGCTGTCGGGTTTGACATCGAGAGTAGCCTGGACATACGACGGCACCGCTAGACGACCCTTGCCGAGGCCACCATTCATGTCAGCGATCGGTTGCAGACCGACCTCGGTCACGGTTTCTCGTTCCACGGTCACGATTTCAATCGGCACCGCCCGCACCGTCACGGCGGCGGCACCGTCACGGGCGGCAAGTTCTTCCTTGGCGGCATCGATGGCGGCCATGACTTTCACCAATTCTTGCTGTGGGCGGTTAAACCAGTCGGCACTCCAAATGCGATGGAGAATCCACCCATGATCTTCCAGCACCGCTTTTCGCAACCGGTCGCGATCGCGGGCCGAGCCCGCGCCATGGTAGGCAATACCATCGCATTCGATACCCAGAATGTACCGCCCAGGTCGGTCGATATCCGCTACGGCAAGATCGATGAAGAACCCCGCCAAGCCCACCTGGGGATGCACGATATAGCCGCGCGCCTTCAGGGCATCGGCCACCTGTTGCTCGAACGGACTGTCATGATCCCGATCGGTTTTATGCCCCATGGTAAGCGCGCCGGTCCGGGCAAAATGCAGGAATAGTTTGAATGCGAAAACCCCCTTGCCCTTCGCCTTTTCCGTATCGATATCTCCGTCTGTGATCGAGGAGAAAACGTCGCATCGCCGTTTTGCCCGACTGATCAACACGTTGAGACGGCGCTCCCCGCCATCGCGATTGAGCGGACCGAAGCTCATGCTCATAGAGCCCGCAGCATTCTTGCCATAACCAACGGAAATAAAGATCACGTCGCGTTCGTCACCTTGTATATTTTCCAAATTCTTGACGAAGAACGGCTCTGCCGGATGGCCGTTGGTAAAAAAGTCTTCGGTGTCCTTGTTCAAACGGCGCAGGCGTTCCAGTTCGTCGAGCACGGCACGACGCTGCTTTGTGGAAAAGGTCGCAACCCCCAATGACAGGTTGGGATTTTCACGGGCATGTCTGACGATGGCCTCTGCGACCTGTTTTGCTTCTTCGATATTGGCCCCGCTCTCGTAAACTGTATCGGACAAGTGATGGAACGCGAGCCCCATCCCCGCTCCGGCCGTGTAGGGGCTCGGCACGATAAAGAGCTTATCCTCATAGAACTGGCGATTCGAAATCGCGATCAACGACTGGTGGCGACTGCGATAGTGCCATCGCAGCATGCGCTGGGGTATTCCCTTCGAAACGCAAAGTCCCAAAACGCTTTCGACATCCGTGATATTCGTCGTCGTTTCATCCTCGTCATCATCGTCCCCGGCCAGGACCTTGTCGAAGAAACGGGTTGGCGGCAGTTGTTTGTCGTCGCCGACGACGACGATCTGCCGACACCGGGCGATGGCACCGATCGCATCGACCGGTTGGATCTGGGACGCTTCGTCAATAACCAACAGATCGAAGGTCAATCCCCCCGGTTCGAGAAACTGGGCAACGGATAGCGGGCTCATCATGAGCACGGGTTTCAAGCATTGAATGGCAGGGCCGGCCCGCTTCATCAATTGTCGTATCGGCAGGTGATTGCGGCGTTTGGCGATTTCGCCCCGCAGGATGGCGATCGGGCCGACACCGCCATCCTGACGCGGCAGGCGCTCATGGTGGCGGGCGGCCACTTCGCGACGGGCAAGGGTGATGCGGTTTTGGTCAAGCGCGGCGAATTCCCGAACCAGGCGGGTATGACCGTCACCGTCGAACCGGACAAGTTCCGGGTCATCCTTGACCATCCAATCGAACAGTGCCTCAAAATATGCCTTTTCGAATTCCGGCACGACGGACCCTGCATCCAATCGCCCCTCTTCGAGCCGGTCCACAAGATCGGCCAAACCCTTGGCCCGGGCTTCTTGGGCCTTGGCGGTATAGGCCGTCCACTTGCTGAGATCTTCTGCCCGCTCGATCCAAACTGCCATCTGGGGCACCAAACGGTCGAGTGGGATCAGGGACACCCGCTCGGCACCGAAGGCCGCCACCGGATCGAACAAAAGTGCCTCGAATACCGCTTGCGTGCCGGTGATCAGCGTTGGGGTCGCGCGCGTGATCTCTGTCGCGGCCTCATCAACCTCCTGTTGATCGATGCAGCGCCCGACGGCCTTCTGAACGACCAGAGCGTCAGGATCGGGGCCATTGCCTGCGGCCCATTGGATAATCTCGCGCAGGCATGACCAACGCGAGGCTTCCCCCTGCCATTGCGTGCCAAACGCCGCAGCACCCAGAAGGGGGCCATCGGCTGCGGTTCGCGTCTTCAAGATGGCAGCCGCCGCCTGCAAAGCCGCCAGTTGCGCCAAGACAGTCTGTTGGTCCGCCAGGGACTGCGGCGGCTTTGCAAAAACGCCCGTCAAGCTGTTGGCGGCCCCCGCCAATGCATCAAGCGTCGCGGCCACGTTCTCCAGCGCGATGTCGTCGATCGAGTCGATCGGCAAGAGCCCCGGTGCCGCCGCCTGGAGGCGCGGGAGAAAATCGGCCAGAAGAGACATGACGGCGACGGCCGCCCGTTCGACCGGGCGCACGCAGTCAACGACCTGCGACGGTGGCTGCGTCGCCGCCAGGCGGCGGATGTCATGAGCATGGGTGCCGACACCATTATCCTGCACCCAGGTGACGATCTGCGCCAGCATCCCCCAATCCGACCGATCGCGACGCCATAAAGGACCGAAGGCCGCCCGCCCGAGAGCATCCTCGGCCAGAAGACGCGCAAGGTCTTTTTGGTTGGCCATCAGGGCGTCCAACTGCTTGAGTTGTTCGCTCATCGGCATCGTCGTTGCGCCGGTCATCAGGGTAGAGACGAGCAGCTTCGCGCGCTTGAAATCGCCATTCAGGAACCGCAGGGTGCGGCTTGCTTGCGTCGCAAGACATTGTCGCACGGCCGCGACGTCCGTGTCCCAGGCCGCAGCCGTAAACACGCCTTGAAGATCTTGTCGCTGGGTTGCGGCCTTCTGGCCGATTTCCACCAGATCGGCCAGATCCGCCACCCGACTCTTCCAGACTTCGTGCATCATAGTGTCTGGATCGAAGGGCGGCGCTGCGGCAATCCGTTCGGCGATCCGGCACATCTTCGTTACCGATGCCAACCGCATCGGATAATCCAGTCCAAGCGCCGCCTGCGCCGCTGCAAGACGTTCCAACAATGCCGTGATGTTTGTCTGTACCGTCGTGAAGCCGGGTTCGCATGCCAGAAGCCAGGCGGTACCATAGTGCGTCAGCAATGCGCCAGCCGCCGCCAAATCATGATCGCGCGCCTGCGCCGTGACGATGCCCGCCAGTTGATCCTGCAAGACGCCGATCCGTTCCCCCGCCGCGACGAGGGTCGCAATTTCTGCCTGCCCGGAGATCCAAAGACCGTTAGCAATGGTCGTCGGATCGAGCGTCGGTGCCGCCGCAACGCGCCGGGCGAGGTGCACCACCGGCGCAAGATCCTGCAACCTGTCCGGCACCGCGATATCGAGACGGGCACAAAGCCGATCGCGCGCCGTCAGCAAGGCGTTGTAGTCGGCATGGAGTGTGCCGAGCCGTTCCACCATCCGCTCCACATTCATCGGCGTCACAACGGTAATCCGGGCATAGCGCCATGGATGTTGTGCGGGTGGCCCAATATCCTCGATCCGGCCGGCCAAATCCTTCAGCAGCAAGGCCCGCTCCTGGCGTTCCGGGAAAGACCAGCTTTCCGGTGCCGCCAAGACGGACTGTGCCGGGCCTGGATTGGTTCGTCGCAGCCGGACTAAATGGCCGATCACCTGATAGGGACTGAGGCCGCAAGGGTGCTGTCGGCGATGCAAACGCCGGGCATGCTCGTTTAAGGCATCGCGATTACGGCGCAATTGGCCGATCAAGGCGCCATCTTCGGCACCATTCGGTCGCCCGAGATCCCATGTCTGCCGCAATGCCTCCAGCAAAGCGCGCTTGTTGGCTTTATTGCTATGCAGTTCGAGACAGATATCCCCGATGCCATTTGCATCCAGACGACGTTTTACGACTTCAAGGGCCGCCATCTTTTCCGCCACGAACAACACGGTCTTGCCGTCGTAAACCGCCGAGGCAATGATGTTGGCGATGGTTTGCGACTTGCCGGTACCAGGCGGGCCCTGAATGACCATGTCGCGGCCCTGCCGCACCTCATGGATCGCCATGGTTTGAGAACTATCGGCATCGACGACATGCACCAGATCTTGCGGATCGATATGCCGATCAATCGGCTCATCTTCATCGATCAACCCCTCGCTGGCCTTGAAACCATTCCTCAAAAGACCGGATACGATCGGGTGGTCGGCAATCCCGAGCCCGGTCGGCCAAACATCCTGGTCAAGGTCGCGATACATCAGGAATTTCGCAAACGAGAACATACCGAGGATAATGTCATTATCCAAGACCGCCCAACGCGGTTGCGTCGATACGGTATCCGCCACAATTTTCAGATAAGCCGCAGGATCGAAGGCATCGTCACCTATGGCAAACTGGGGCAGTTCCACCCCAAATTGCCGCTTCAGCAGGGCCTCCAGCGACAGATTGGCCGTTGGGTCTTCTGGCAGGCAGCGCAGTTTGAACCGTTCGCCGACCGATCCCCGTTCCAATGCAACCGGCAACAGGATCAAAGGGGCAAAGCGCTCTTTTTCGGATTTTTCATCCTCGAACCATTTCAACATGCCCAAGGCGAGGTACAGAATATTGACCCCTTGTTCCTCCTGCAATGTTTTGACATCAAGATAAAGGTCTAGCAGACGCTTTTGCAGCCCTTCAGGTGTCAACCGCGTCTGTAATTTAGTGTCGCCATGGCGCGACGCAACGCCGCGTGCATCAACCTCATCATCTTCGGGTTGGGCCAGATCGGAAATTTCATCCCTGTCGTCCCCCTCTTCAACAGGGACCGCACCGGGAGCCCTACGCCCCGGCAGAAAGGTCATAACCTTACCCTCAGCGACCAACAGGCGAAAAACCTCTGCACTCAACTCATCAATGATTTCTACTTGTTTTACCTTTGTCCCCCGTGGCGTATTGATCAAACGATTGCGGGTGGATAAATCCAGAAGCTCCGTCCGGGCACGTTCCAGCTTTTCTTGTAACAAACCCAGTTCACCATCCTCTTTGCTTGCGATGGTTCCAGTCACTGTATCCAGCATTTTTCCATCCGAATTCTATGATTACAATGGATGACGACGCTCTCTAATCAACGAAGCGATCGAACTACAATTCAGACGGTAAAGTCCAATTATTTTTTCTGTTTATCAGCGTTTAAAATCATTAAAGAGTTGAGTCATTTATTAATAAAGCACTTTACCCTCGATAAAGGAGGTCGCCCATGACTCTCGCTTAAAACATGACTCTCGCTTAAAACGAGACTCTCGCTCAAGCATGGATTAGGAATAAAATATATTTATTAATAGATCAGCTGTCGGCCCCCCAGAAGACATCGCCTTGCCCTCATCCCTGAAACCCGGCACAATCCGGCCCATCCTATGTCGTTCAGTTGAGGAGCAATCGCCCCGTGTTTCCTGATCGCCGGTTACGTCGGCTGCGCCGGACAGCCCCTTTGCGGGATTTGATGCGCGAAACCCATCTGCATCTCGATGATTTGATCTATCCGATTTTCGTCGATGAAGGCATCGACAGCCCCGCCCCGATCCCGTCCATGCCGGGGGTGATGCGCCTGCCGGAATCTGCACTCGCCGCAGAAATCAAAGACGTGCGGGCCGCCGGGATCAAATCCGTCATCCTGTTCGGGGTTTCCCATCATAAGGATGCGATCGGGTCGGATTCCTGGTCGGATCGGGGCTTGTTCTATCGCATGATCGCCGCCACCAAAGAGGCGGCCCCCGATCTCAACGTCATCGCCGATATCTGCTTTTGCGAATATACCGATCACGGCCATTGCGGTGTCATCGAAGACGGCCACGTGCATAACGACGCCACCCTCGACAATCTCGGGCGTCAAGCGCTCGTGGCTGCACGGGCCGGGGCCGATATTCTGGCCCCGTCGGGCATGATGGATGGGGTCGTGCGGTCCTTACGCCAGAGTTTGGACGCGGGCGGGTTCAGCCACCTGCCGATCATGTCCTATTCCACGAAATTCTCGTCGTCCTTTTATGGACCGTTCCGCGATGCGTCGGGCATCACCCTCATCGGCGATCGCAAAACCTATCAGGGAGATCCCGCCAACCTGCGCGCGGCCCTGTTGGAATCCGATCAGGACGTGGCCGAAGGGGCCGATATCCTGATGGTTAAACCGGGCATCGCCTATCTCGATATTATCGCCAAAATCAAAGAACGCACCTTGCTGCCCGTGGGGGCCTATCAGGTCAGCGGCGAATATGCCATGATCAAATTCGCCGCCGCAGCAAACGCCATCGACGAGAAAGCGGTCGTGCTCGAAACCCTGCTCGCCTTCAAACGGGCCGGGGCCGATTACGTCATCACCTATTTTGCCAAGGACATCAAACGCTATCTGGACGCGATCGGGTAACCCCCGATCCGCCGCCGCCCGGAACGATCGCGGCCATGGTTGCGTTAAAAACCATGGCCGCGATGGGGCGACAATGCTGGCCCGGCACTGCTCGGCTGCGCTTACTCTGCGGGACTAATGGCGGGCCTCACGGGCGGGCCTAACGGGCGGGCGTCGAGTGGGGGCAGTACCAAACGATTAGGGCTGCGGCCCCAAGGCTGTCCCATTTCCCGATCCCTTTTAAGCGGCCGAGCTCGTTGCCGCCCCGGGCCAACAGCAGGGTCCTCGGCAACCCCCGCCCGTTTACC
>DAISJD010000031.1:0-28178 GCA_036821645.1 Aliidongia sp. | reverse complement strand
CACCGCGCGTCTCCTGATGGTCCTGAACCGATGGGGCCGATGTCCGGCCGCAATCTTGAAGTGCGGGTCAAAACCGCCCGCATGCGCAGCCTCTCTTCGACCCTATGGTTGCAGCGGCAATTAAACGATCCCTACGTTGCAGAGGCGCAACGCCTGGGTTACCGTTCGCGCGCGGCATTCAAACTCATTCAATTGGATGAAAAACTGAAGTTTCTGGGAAAAGGCAAACGGATCGTCGATCTCGGTGCCGCGCCGGGCGGGTGGTGTCAGGTCGCGGTTCAGCGGGTCGGTCCGAGCGGTAAGGTGGTCGGAATCGATTATCTGCCGATGGATCCGGTCGCGGGGGCCACCGTCATGGCGCTTGATTTTCTCGATCCGTCGGCGCCGGTGCTCTTGAAACAGGCCTTGGCTGGTGACGCCGATGTCGTCATGTCCGATATGGCGGCACCCACAACCGGTCATGGGGCGACCGACCATATTCGGGTGATGGCGTTGGCGGAAACGGCGTATGCCTTTGCGTGTGAGGTTCTGTGCGAAGGTGGGGTGTTTTTGGCGAAGGTCTTTCAAGGCGGGACGGAACAACAGCTCCTGGCGCAATTGAAACGCGACTTCACTACGGTGCGCCATATCAAGCCAGCCGCAAGCCGGGCCGATTCTGCGGAAATCTATGTCGTGGCAACGGGGTTTCGCCTACCGGCATCGCGCAGATATGCTGAAACCGACACACCCGATCGGTAAGACTGTGTCCGAACAAGGGTGCCTTATCCGCTGTCGTCTTAGGCGGGCAGTGCGATATCGGCGCTCAATCCCCCCTCGGGATGGTTGGTGAGGGTGACATCGCCGCCATGACTGCGCACGATCGTGCGGGTCACCGACAGACCGAGACCGACCCCGCCCGTATCGCGGTTGCGCGAGGTTTCGAGACGAAAAAAGGGCTGGAAGACTTGTTCGAGGGCGGCCTCGGGAATGCCCGGCCCCTGATCGCGGATGAGAATATGGTAATAACCGTCCTCGGGCCCGACGAGCCGGATATCGGCTGACCCGCCATATTTGCAGGCATTATCGACCAGATTGCCGACAGCGCGCCGGATGGCAAGGGGACTGGCCAGGATCGGGGCCGGGTCGTGGGGATGATATGTGACGGCCTGCCCGGTTTCGGCCCCGGTTTCGGCCAGATCCTTCAACAATGTCGAGAGATCGATGGGGGTGCGGTTTTCGCGCAGGGCATCGTCGCGCGCAAAGGCCAATGTCGCACTGATCATGGATTCCATTTCGGCAAGATCGCCGAGCATCTTGTCGCGTTGCGTGTCGTCATCGACGAATTCGGCCCGCAATCGCATTCGGGTGAGCGGCGTGCGCAGATCGTGGCTGATGGCGGCGAGCATTTGCGTGCGATCCGTTATGAACCGGCTGAGGCGCGCTTGCATCACGTTGAAGGCATGGGTTGCCCGACGCAACTCACTGGGACCCGTTTCGGGCAAGACCGGGGCATGCACCGATCGACCGAGGGATTCTGCTGCCTGGGCGAAGGCGTTTAGTTTTTGCGTCAAGCGGCGCACGAAAAACAACGAGACGAGACTGATGGTGACGAGAACCAGGAGGATAGCGATCAATGCGCGCAGATTGTGGCGTGCGGTCAATTGAAAATCGACATGAAAGGCTGCGATTGTGCCATCGGATAAATGGGCAAAGAGTGTGACGGCACTGGGTTCCCCTTCTTCGATGTCGGCATCGGGACCGCCCGATTGCGCAAGACGATTTGCCCAGGGTGCCGGCAGGCGAAAGGCGACCCTGACCAGAAGATTGCCGCGATCGGCCCGCGCTTGCCCCAAAGGGGTGGCGGGGGATGGACACTCGATCTGGAGCTTTTGAGTGCCGAGGGCGGCCGCGATCACGGCGCGTGTTTCTGGTGGGGCGGCGTCCAGGGCTAGGATGGCGCTGGTAATGCGTTCCGGGATGTCCCGATCGCTGATCACGGGGCGGTCGATTTCAAAACGAAAGACGCTATAGGTTACGATTTGAACGAGGATTAAATTTCCCAGCAATAACAACGTCACGCGCAAGAACAAGGTGTCGGACAAGCGCCAGAGGGACCAAGGGCGGGGTTTGCCGGTGGCCCCGTTCATCGCCCGCCATCCTGCACGACTTTCGGTGTGAACAGATAGCCGCCCGCCCGAACGGTTTTGATGAGGGTGGGGTCCTTCGGATCGGCTTCGATCTTGCGGCGTAGGCGCATCACCTGAATATCGACGCTGCGATCGAACAGGGTCGCACTGCGCCCGCGTGCCAGATCGAGTAATTGGTCGCGGGTCAAAACCCGTTGAGGATGTTCGGCAAAGGCCTGCATCATGTCGAACTCACCGCTGGACAGGCCGACATCTGCGCCGGTCGGATCAAACAGAACGCGTTTGGCGAGATCAAGCCGCCAACCATCGAAGCAGAGCGCGTGATGACCGTCATCAAGGGGGGCGCTTGGCGATGGCGGCAGGGCGGTCGACCGGCGAAGCACCGCCTTGATCCGGGCCAAGAGTTCGCGGGGGTTGAACGGTTTTGCGACATAATCGTCGGCCCCCATTTCAAGGCCGATGATCCGATCCACATCTTCGCCCATCGCGGTCAGCATGATGACCGGTATATCGCGTTCGCGTCTGATCTTGCGACACAGCGTCAAACCATCCTCGCCCGGCAACATGAGGTCGAGGATTACGAGATCGATCCGGCCGACGGCCATCTGGCGCAGGAGATCCTCGCCGTCGCGGGCGGTTGAAACGCGTAAGCCGTGACGGGTGAGGAACTGCGACAAGAGCGAGCAGATTTCCCGGTCGTCATCGACAACCAAAATATGCGGAGTACGTTCCATCATGGGTATCCAAAGGACGGACAATATGGGGCAGGGGCCAGCTCGGATAGGTCTATCAAGCTTTTCCTTTGAAGAAATCTCCTAATTTGTAACAAGAAATCACGGGTGGCTTGGTTGTAATTTCTTGATACCAATGAGGGCGTCATAGAACATGATTGGGATACAAAGCGGCGCTATCGTCTGGTCATACCGATGATCGATCGGTTTTGAGATGAAAGGAACGTCAATCGTGATTGCAGCCTTTAAGTCCTTGTCCGTCAGACAAAAAACCCTTGCGGCCCTGATCCTCGGCGCTGGTCTCGTGGTTGTGACGGTTGCAGCCGGAACAGCCCTTGCCGATGGTCCTCATGGCGGGCCGCACGGGGGGCCCCATGGCGGGCCGATGGGCTTTTGCCGGGATATGCCCGCCCATCGCGCCGGGCTCTTGGCTTTTGCCGAGGTCAAGCTTGGACTGACGGAGGCGCAAAAACCGGCCTTTGCAAAACTGACCGAGCAAATTAAGGCGGCCGAGCAGCCGCTCGATACCCTGTGTCAGGCTATGAAAGAAGGGACACCTGCGAAAACCCTGCCGGATCATCTGGCTTTTATGGAAAAAATGGGTGAAGCCCGGTTGAAAGCCTTGCAAACCGTGCGCCCGGCGATCGAAACTTTTTATGCGCAACTGACACCGGCGCAAAAGGAAACGGCCGATCATCTTCTGAGCCATGGCGGGCATCACGGAATGCACGGCGAACCGGCCCATGGACCGACGCCGCCGCCAGCCAAGTAAAATCACGCCGCCGGTGCACGCAGGTGAGGGGCCGCAGGATGCGCCCCTCACTTTTTATGCGGCGGGTTCGATTTGGTCTAAATCTTCCTCGCGCGTATCCAGGCGACGGGGCAGTTCAATGGTAAATTGGGCATAGCTGCCAAGGATGCTGTCGACGTTCAACGTCCCGCTATGCTCCGTGACGATGGTTTCATAACCGAGCGAAAGACCAAGGCCGGTTCCTTCGCCCGGCGGTTTTGTGGTGAAGAAGGGGGTGAAGAGTTTTTCCTTCACTTCGGGCGTCATGCCGAGCCCATTGTCATGAACGATAATCGTGATCGTATCGCCGTTGTTGCGGGTCGTCAGGGTGACGGTCGGTTTATAGGTTTCGCTTGGCGGCGTATCGCGCATCCGTTGATTGGTCGAATAAAAGGCATTGGTCAGCAGATTGACCAAGACCCGCATCAGGCTTTGGGCCACGACCATGATTTGGTCTAAGGATGGATCAAGCTCAAATTCGATGTCGCAGGCAAATTTCGCATTTTGCGTGCGGACCCCATGATAGGCAAGGCGGGCTGCGTCCTCGATCAGGCGATTGATGTCGGTCGGATTGAATTCCGATGAACCCGACCGGGAATGGAGCAGCATGCCCCGCACGATCGCATCGGCACGTCTGCCATGATGTTCGATCTTGCTGAGATTGTCGGCCATCATGTCCATGATTTCTTCTTGTTCTTCAAGATCGCCATCGGCAATGCTCGTCTTGAAGTCATCCAGAAGCCCACGGGTCAGGACCGAAAAATTATTCACGAAATTCAACGGGTTTTTGATTTCATGGGCAATACCGGCCGTCAATTGGCCGAGCGAAGCCAATTTTTCGCGCAAGACGAGCTGTGCCTGGGCATCGCGAAGCTGTTCCAGGGATTCTTGTAGAGCGGCCCCCCGTTCGGCCAAGGCATCGGTCCGTTCTGCCACCATCTGCTCAAGCCGGTGGGTATAAGTTTCAAGCTCGGTCCGCGTCCGGTTCAATTCGGTAAACAGGCGGGCGTTGGCGATGGCAATGGCGGACTGCGAGGCCAAGACCTGAAGCAACTCGACCCGATCGTCGCTGAACGCACCGGCCGTGCGATCGTTTTCGAGATAAAGGGCACCGATGGCCCGTCCCTGGTGAATGATCGGTACGCATAAAACCGACAGACGCCCGCGCCCGATCCACCGCGCGCACCGTCCGAACCGCGTATCGCCCGAGGCATCGTCCAACACGACGGGCTTTAGGGTACTGGTGACGTAGCTGACCACGCTGACGGGGACGTCGGTTTCGACCAAAGGCAGGTTTTGCCGGAATTTTCCGGTTTTTCCATGCTCGACATTCCGTTCGGCCGGTACGGTGAGACGGCCATTTTCCAAGAGAATCAAGGCCGATTGTCGCGCACCGGCATTTTCCATGGCAAGATCGAGTAGGCGATCGAGCAACCGATCCAACACCAACTCACTGGAAATCGCCTGGGCCAGTTTGGCCACGGTGGCATTATCGATCCCCGTGGTCGAAAGCGGGGTGATCCGACGTTCGACGGGACCCAAGCGATGGTTCAACCGTTCGCGAAACAGGGTGGCCCCCCACCGTTCCCAAGACGTGCCGCTGATGCGCCAGGCCATTTCCGACGAGATGTGCATGCCGTAGGAACCGAACATGGTCGCCGCCCGTTCGGCAATCAATCCCTGATCTTGGACAAATCCATAGGTCGTCGCCAGTTTGAGGGCCTTGTCATAGGCCAGGGTCGCCTTATGGGGTTGTTTTTTGAGGCGTGCGAGTTCCGCCTTCAAAAGCTCATAGCGGTGTGCGTAATTCATTGGGGCATGGCGCGCCCAATTGCGCATGCGCATCCGATTGCGTAACATGCGCCAGCGTGCGGATATTTTTTGGCGCAGAGACAGTTTCGGCCAGGATTCGCTGAGTGCCAGGCTCTGATAGGTCAGATAGAACGGCATCCAGATTTGCCCGCTCAGGGCGTCTTCGTGGGCGCTGATCTCTGCGGCGGCCTTCATCGCATCTTCGTAATCGGCGGCATGCCAACTGAAGAACAGGCGGAAACATTGATTGTAACAATAGGCCGTATAATTATTCGTATTTAAAAAATGCTTGCGCAGGCTTTCTTCGTTGAAGTTCGCGGCGTCAAGTGCGGCGGGCCCGTTCGGATTGATCAAGCGGTTGACGTAGCGATCCATCAACTGAAAGGCCAAAACGGTCGATTTCTGGGTAAAACGTTCCGATTGTTCTAGGTAAATCGAGATTTTTTCTTTGATTTCATTGAGATTCTGTCCAGAAATAAACTGAAAGGCACAAGACCACCATAAAGAATATGCCCAATATTCCAGATTGCCGGTTTCGAGTGCCTCGGCGGAGTTTTGATGAAACCGCTGTGGACTGCCGGAAAGCGGTTGTTTCCAAGGGCTGATGAAAACTTCATAAGCAAAGTTGTTGCGGGCACTGATGCCTTTGGCATTGAAACGATTATTAAGGCTGATCGCGATTTTGCGATATTCCATCGCGGCATCGATATTGCCGAATAAAATAAGTTGAATGAGGCCCCATGTTTGAAAACCGAAGGCCGAATCTTCCGAAACACCCAATTCCAGTGATAGTTCGGTGATCCGAATCATCATCAGCAGGTACAGATTGGGCCGTGTAAAATAGGCGACGGCGGCCGTATGGACCCAAATCCGAAGGGCGGCATTTTTATGCTCGTCCGTCATGACGGGCAACTTTTCAATCGACGACCGTTTGATCTTGCGGAGTTTCCAGAGCAAGGCAATGACGGAGCCCAGAACACTCATGCGGCCTGGATGATGCGGCAAAGATTCGCCAAGTAATTCTGTTGCTAATAAAGCGGTATTAATCGATTTATCATATTGTATACTACCGTTAAAATATTGAATTAATAACTCATAGATGGAGATTTTATCTAAAACGCTATCACTCAGAGCCAGTGCTTCCTCGGCTAATTCTTCAATTTTTTCATGATTACCGGAAAGGTATTTAATTTCAACAGTATTAAATGATAATTCATAATTGAGGCGGGATAAGGGGAGGCCCTGAATCAATTCTTGTGCTATATTGATGTATTCTTCTGCGGGTTTATAGGCCACAGATGTTTTTGCCTTGATGCTCGCTTTCAAATTCAACCGGGCAAGTTCGGTCAGGTCGTCATGCGTATGGCGTAAGGGGCGGCCGATATTGAGATGATTGACGATATCGAACAGGCGTTCCTGCTGATGTTCCTGGGGCAGGGATCGCAGCAGCAAACGACCGATGCGGTCATGCAAGGCGGGACGCTCATCCCCCTTGATTTGGCGATAGGTGCTATATTTGATCCGGTCATGGGCAAACCGCCACATGCCCGGTCGTTCCATTTGAATAACAAGGTTTTCGCTGACGGCTTCGGCCAATCCCCGCATGATTCGGCTCGGTTCCTGTTCCGAAACCAGCGTCAACGTGTCGAGGTCGAATTCACTGCCGATGGCGGCGGCGTGTTTTAGCGTATCGATCGTTTCTTCGGACAAGGCGGCAATATGATCGGAAACAAGATCGATGACATTGTCCGTGACATCTTCATTTTGGATAATCGTCAGGTCCCAATGCCACCGCCCGTTCATATGGTCGAAATGCAGTAATTCCTTGCGATGTAAGGCTTTAATAAATTCACGGACAAAGAAATTATTGCCTTGGGTTTTTAAGAGAATAAGGTCCGCAAGGTTTTGTACGTCCGATGGGGGAACATGAAGCGTTTCCGAAAGCAATAAGGCAATCGATTGGGCGGAAAGCGGTCGCAGGGTCAGGCGGACGGCATCGGCATAGTCTTGCAGAAGAGTGGTCAGGCCGCTTTGTTTTTCGAGTTCATTGTCGCGATATCCTAAGATCAGCAGGAAATACCGCATTTCCGGCGCGCGCAGCAGATGGGTCAAAAGATCTAAACTGGCCCCATCGGCCCATTGCACATCATCGAGAAACAGAACGAGGGGCGTATCGGGCCTGGCAATGGCCCCCATGAATTGTTGAATGACGAGATTGAAACGGGCGTCGGACTCGGATGAACTGAGTTTCGGCAGTTCCGGTTGCGGGCCGAGCAAAAGACCCATTTCAGGCAGGACGTCAACGATGATTTGCCCGTTTTTGCCCAATGCGGTCAAAAGATGCTGCCGCCATGCCGCCGCCGCATTGGGGTTCGACGCCAGGAGTTTTTGCGCAAGATCGCGAAATGCCTGGATGATGGCGCTATAGGGAATCGATTGTTGCAGAACGTCAAACCGGCTGGACACCATGTGCCCGCCCTTGTCGATGACGGTCGGTCTCAGTGATTCGATAAACGCCGTCCGCCCGATACCCGCAGGGCCGTGCACAAACAGAAGCGTTGAATCGCCCTGGCATGCAGCCTGATACGCCTCTTTTAGAACGAGCAGTTCCCGATCGCGATCATAGAGCGTATCGGCGATCCGTAAATCGTGCGGCACATCATGTTTGCCAACCGTAAAGGGCACGAGCACACCAGAATGTTCAAGCGAGGATTGGCAGTATTGCAAATCCATTTCGAGACCGAAGGCGCACTGGTATCGATGAATAGGATCTTTCGTTAAAAGTCTTTTTAAAATCTCAATAATAGGACCGGGCAAATGGTCGGGAAATTCTGGGTCGAGGGCGATCAGCGAATGCACCAGTTCCGCCTGATCTTCGGCATTGAAAGGCAGTTTACCAACCAGCAACTCGTAGAAAATAACCCCCAATTGCCATAAATCGCTGCGACAATCCGGCGAATGAGCGATCCGTCCGGTTTGTTCCGGCGAAATATAGGGGGAATATGTTGCGCAACCGCGCCCCCAAATCTGCGGTACTTTCGCATCATCGCTGAGATGGGTTGCACAAAAACCAATCAATTTAACTTGGTTCTGATCGTCAACTAAAATGCTTTGTGGGCTGAGATTGAAATGCAGTAATTTTTGGGCATGAAACGCCCGCAAACTTGCGGTAATGGCTTTTGCGATCTGCAAAAATGATTTAATTGTTAATTCATGGTTTTTTACAAAACTGTTTAAGGTGTGACAGCCAGGAAATTCGATTAAAACAAGTGTAGAGTGTTTTGATGATTCAATAAGATCAATCGGCGTGGTTTGATTGCTGTTATGAATAAGGCCAGCCAAGGATAGCGCACGGCGAAGACCATCCCGGATTTGGTCTGTTGCTTGACATTGTTCAAGCAAGACTGGGGTGTCATCGGAATCGCGCACCGCACGGGCAAGCGCCCTACGGGGTTCCTCGTAGAGAATCTCAAGAATACGATAGCCAGTTACTGGATGCATTGTCTTTATTCACACGCAAAGTACAAAGCTTGGTTGATCAAAAAAGCACCTATTCATCTTAAAAGGTGAGGCCGAATTCTTATCAATCATGGAGTGTACGTGTTTGGGTGGTGCAGTTCAATGATGGATTTTGTTCTTTGTGCTGGAAAGATATATCTTTTGAGAAGCGGATTGGGTTATTCCAAAGCTTGAAGTAGATATAGTTTATTTTTTACCACTCAGAAGTGGTGCTCTATCATCAGGAATAACATTAAATATACTACAATCTTATTGATAAATAAATAATAATTGAGCTGAATTTAAAGAATTATGTTTGGTCTTTGTGATTTTTGCAAATTCACTCATTTTGTTAGAATAATTTTGGCTTAAATTCTTATATTTTAAGAATATCTGGCTTTGGCAGGGCTTGGTTTTCATCGTGATACGGGTTCTCAGTGTGATCGGGACATGGTCATGTCGTGATCAGGAGACGCTCGGGCGTCGGGACGAAGAGAGGGGGGCGAGCCGATCAGGCGGATGTGATTCCACCCTCAGCACATCCCTGGCACAGGCACACACGCAATAGGACGCATGGTGGGCGTCAATTGTGCGCCGACTCTTGGATGACACTGATCCGCATGATCATGTGACGGATCACGCAGTCAGATTGATCGGCGTCGGCTGGGGATCGGGGTCCGGCACCGTTCCGGTGCCACCGGCATCGCCGGATGCGGGGCCGTTGGGATCGGTTGTGGGCGCGGTATCGAGGCCAATGGCGATCGCCGCCGGCCGGGCATCGTTGAAGACCTGTTCTGCATCCGCCGTGTCATTGACGGATTTATTGAAGGCATCGCGTATTTTGGCAGCTTCTTCGCGTATTTTGCGATCTTGCGATGCCAGCAGAGCTGGTAACGTCTTGCGCAGATATTTTTTGAGTTCGCCCAGAATGCCGTTCGCTGTTTTAAAGAACGAATCCTCGGGCAGAGGGGATGGCGAAGCGGTTGCCCCTGATTCCGCCGATGATCCTGCCGATGATCCCGGGGCGTCTGCCCCCTTTTGTGCCGGATCGGCGCCTTGAGGGGGGATTTGAGCGGCCGAGATATCCGATTGGGACGACCCGGCGGGACCGGCGGCGGCGTCGCTTGTGGGGGCTGTCGGCAAATCGCTCGGGTCGATTGCGGCGGCAGCGCGCTCTGCCGCCGCATATTCCTTGGCCGCATCCGAAACCGTTTTGGCAATCTTGGCCGCTTCGCGCGCAGATTTGAGGCCGGGTTGCAAAATCTTCAGCAAGGCCAATTGTTTGACGGCAAGGTCTAGTTTTTTGCGGGCCTCGGCTTTGGGATTGTTGACCTTGGCATCGATATTTTGCTGCTTGATCTGATTGACGACTTTCAGCGTATCCTGGATCGCCTGTGGGGCATTCGGGCTCGTTACGCTGAGATCGAGGGTGACGGCGGTACCGAAACGCAGGGCGATCTCGGAGGCGTTCGAGGCGGCGACTTTGGCTGTTTGGGCGTTTTGGGATTGCAGTCGCGTTGCCAAAGCGGCATTTCCACCGGGCGAAGATCCCCCAATCACATGGGACAAGGCGCTATTCGCCAAGGAGGGCTTCGTCGTAAGTGCAACCATTTTGGTCTCCAACAGGCCCTGAGCGTGGCGCCTGCAACGATACGGTGCGGCGCGCAGAGCGATCGGCGGTTTAACCGCGTGGTGTGACGATAGAAAGAGGAACCCCTGCCCATTTGATGACGGCACACCATAGCTATGTTCCAGTATGGGGATAGAGAATTTATTTTTTCTTAATCATGCGGATGGCCGCCCGTCTCTCCACGTTTGGTCCCGAACCGGGGACAGGGATAAGGGCGGATCGGCTTGTTTCAATCTTGACTTTTTTGCAGCCCCGTGACGGGGTGGCGTCGTGTGGTGATTTTTGGTCGAATAGGGTTTCACGATGCAAAACAATGGGGCAGGCGAGACGGGCGGTGTCGATCATCGTGATGCGGGCATTTTACCGTCTCAAATGCTGCGTCAGGCGATCGCAACCGGCATTCTCGGGGGCGACCATCCAATCGACGACGATCAGGTTCAGCCGGCCAGCGTCGATTTGCGGTTGGGACGGGTCGCATACCGGGTGCGGGCCAGTTTCCTGCCGGGGAAAACCGGTCGGGTGATGGAACGGCTCGATGCGGTTGAAATGCACGCGATCGATCTTTGCGACGGGGCTGTGTTGGAACGACACTGCGTCTATATCGTGCCTTTGCTCGAAACCCTCGATCTGCCGGCCGATCTGACGGCGATTGCCAATCCCAAAAGCTCGACCGGCAGGCTCGACGTGTTTGCGCGCCTGATCACGGATTTCGGGACGGAATTCGATCGGGTGCCAGCCCAGTATCGGGGGCGTCTTTATGCCGAAATCAGCCCGCGTACCTTCAGTGTTCGGGTGCGCACCGGTACGCGCCTCATGCAACTGCGCCTGCGCCGGGGTGATCTCACCGCCAATGACACGGCCTTGAAGATCCTGCATCAGGATGTGGGGTTGGTGAATGTCGCACCCGATGCGACCAATATCAAAAACGGCCTTGCCTTTACGGTCGATGTGCAGGGCGATCCCGTTACGGGGATCGTTGGTTACCGCGCCCGCCACCATGCGGGCCTGATCGATGTCGAACGGCTCAATCACTATGATCCCCGCGATTATTGGGAACCGATCGCCGCCCGCCCCGGACAGGGCATTATCCTCGATCCCAGCGATTTTTATATCCTGGCTTCCAAAGAGGCGGTGGTGGTCCCGCCGGATCACGCGGCGGAAATGCTGGCCTATGATACGTTGGTCGGTGAGTTTCGGGTTCATTATGCCGGTTTTTTCGATCCGGGTTTCGGGTCGGCCGAAACCGGCGGCACGGGCAGTCGTGCCGTCCTCGAAGTGCGCGCCCACGAGGTGCCGTTCTTGATCGAAGATGGTCAGGTGGTCGGCCGCCTTGTTTATGAACGGTTGCTGGCGCGCCCAGACAAGCTCTATGGCGGTGCCATCGGCTCGAATTATCAACGTCAAGGGCTTGCCTTGGGTAAACAATTTCGCAAGATCATCTGATCCGGGCTGGTCTTCGGCCATGGCCCGCTTAGATTATAGGGGCAGAGTATCGGCCTTTGCGTCGGGATTCTGGATTGCAGAAAAGAGAAGGTGAGTGACCATGGCCTACGATTTCGACCTCTTGACCCTCGGTGCCGGCTCGGGCGGTGTCGCCGGGTCCCGGCGCGCCGCCTCCTATGGGGCCAAGGTCGGCATTATCGAGGCCGGACGGGTCGGCGGCACCTGCGTTTTGCGCGGGTGCGTGCCGAAAAAACTCTTGGTTTATGCCGCTCATTTTGCCGACGATTTTCGCGATGCTGCGGGCTATGGCTGGACCGTCGGGCAAACGGGCTTCGATTGGCCGACCTTGATCGCGAACAAGGACCGCGAACTCGACCGGTTGGAGGGTATTTATCGCAAATTGCTGAGCGATAGCGGCGTTCAGACCATCGCCGGGCGAGGGCGCGTGCTCGATGCCCATACGGTCGGGCTCGATGACGGGCGCACGGTCACGGCGGAACGGATTTTGATTGCGACCGGGGGCCAGATCACCATGCCCCAAATTCCGGGGATCGACCTTGCCATCGGTTCGGATCAGGCCCTGTCGCTGCCGACATTGCCCCGCCGGGTCCTGGTCGTGGGGGGCGGCTATATCGCGGTCGAGTTCGCCGGAATTTTTCGCAATCTCGGGGTCGAAACCACCTTGGCGCTGCGCGGTGACGGGGTTTTGCGCGGTTTCGATCAGGATGTGCGCGATCATCTTGGCACCGAAATGACCGAACGCGGGATCACGATCAAGACCCATACGGAAATTGCCCGGATCGATCGCGGCCCGGACGGTTTGGTCGCCACCACCAAAACCGGCGATCGTCTCGTGGCCGACGTTATTCTCTATGCAACGGGGCGCAAACCGAACAGTGGGGGGCTGGGCCTCGACGCCTTGGGGATCCCGCTCGGGCCGACCGGGGCGATCCCGGTCGATGACTGGAACCGAACCGTGGTGCCCAGCGTCTATGCGATCGGCGATGTGACCGATCGGATCAATTTGACTCCGGTGGCGATCGGTGAAGGCCGGGCGATGGCCGAAACACTCTACAACAACAACCCGATCCGGTTCGATCACACCTTGATTGCAACGGCGGTCTTTTCCCTGCCGACGGTGTCCACGGTCGGTCTGACCGAGGCAGAGGCTCGCGCTGCTTATCCGGCGGTGGATATTTATCGCAGCCGATTCCGTCCGATGAAACATACTTTAAGCGGGCGGGCGGAAAAAACCTTGATGAAACTGGTGGTCGATAGGGCGACTGATCGGGTCTTGGGCTGTCACATGGTCGGGGCCGATGCCCCCGAAATCATCCAAGGGCTTGCGGTCGCCTTGAAATGCGGGGCGACCAAGCGGCAATTTGATGCAACCGTCGGCATTCATCCGACGGCGGCGGAAGAATTCGTGACGATGCGCGACAAGGTGCCTGACCCGGTGTGAGGCGCGTGGGCCCGGTCGGGTCGGAAAAAGCGGGGCAGGTTTGCGTCCGATGTGATTGTCCTACGGACGTGTATGGGCAAATCTAAGGCCTCGGTTCCGGGTGGCCGTTCGATAGCCGTTCGGTGGCCATGCGACAGGGGCGATTGCGTGCAAGAAGGTTGACGTGTGATGGTACAGAATAACGGGCAGGTCTGGACACCGGATAGTTGGCGCGGCCGTCCCATCGTGCAGGTGCCGGATTATCCTGACCAAGCCCGGTTGGCCGAGGTGGAAGACAAGCTCGGCGGTTCGCCCCCCCTCGTCTTTGCCGGTGAATCCCGGCGGTTGAAGGCGGCCTTGGCTAAGGCAGTGGATGGCAACGGGTTTTTGTTGCAGGGTGGCGATTGTGCCGAAAGCTTTGCCGAGTTCAATGCCAACAATATCCGCGACATGTTCCGCGTCTTCTTGCAGATGGCGGTGGTTCTGACCTTTGGGGCCGCTTGTCCCGTGGTCAAGGTCGGTCGGTTCGCCGGGCAATTTGCCAAACCGCGCTCCAGTGCGACGGAAACGATCGATGGTGTCACCCTACCATCCTATCGCGGCGATATCATCAATGGGATGGATTTTACCGCCGAGGCGCGTGTCCCCGATCCGTACCGGATGATCCAGGCCTATAGTCAGGCGGCGGCAACCTTGAATCTGCTGCGCGCTTTCGCCCAAGGGGGCTATGCCGATCTCACGCAAGTTCATCTCTGGAATCAAGGGTTTGTCGCGCGCAGTTCCCAGGGTGAACGCTATCGTGCTTTGGCCGATCGCTTGACTGAAACCTTGGAATTCATGGCGGCCTGCGGGATTACGTCGCAAACCACGCCGCAATTGCGCGAAACGGAACTCTTTACCTCGCATGAGGCTTTGTTGTTGCCTTACGAACAGGCTTTGACCCGTGTCGACAGCACGACCGGCGATTGGTATGGTTGCTCGGCCCATCTCTTGTGGTTGGGTGATCGCACCCGCCAGGTCGATGGGGCCCATGTGGAATTTGCACGCGGCATCAAGAACCCGATCGCGATCAAGGCGGGTCCTTCGATGAAGATCGATGATTTGTTGCGCCTCATCGCGATTTTGAACCCGGACAATGAACCGGGCCGACTTTCGATCGTCGCCCGGATGGGAACCGATAAGGTCTTGGAATATCTGCCGCCCCTGGTTCGGGCGGTAAAACGCGAAGGTGCCCGCGTTCTGTGGGTGTCCGATCCGATGCATGGCAATACCATGACGGCGGCGGGTTTTAAGACCCGTCTGTTCGACCGGATTCTCGGCGAAGTGCGGGGTTTCTTCGCCGTTCACGAGGCAGAAGGAACCTATGCCGGGGGGATCCATGTCGAAATGACGGGACAAGATGTGACCGAATGCATCGGCGGTGCCCAGGCCATTACCGAATCCTCGCTTGCAGATCGTTATCACACCCATTGCGATCCACGCCTCAATGGCAGTCAGTCGCTGGAACTGGCCTTTTTGATCGCCGAAGAATTAAAACATCTGCGCAATCGCAATGCGGGGGCGGCGAGCGTCAATCCAGTCGGAACCGCCGCCTAACCCGGTTGAGACATCCCTCCGGCAGGTCTCGCCCGGCGGGGCCTGCCGACATTAGAAATAAATTTTGCGAAACATCAGTCCCGTAATCACGAAATTCAGGATCATGATCGCTCGTCTTAAATAGACGATATTCATGATTTGCACGATCCGGGCACCGCCATATCCCCCAATGAGGGCCATGATCAACATGATCAGGGTCTGCGGCCAACTGATCAATCCCATGATAATGAAATAGCCCGATGCCATCACGTTGGTCGACCCGACCAGGAGGGTTTTGGCCGCATTCATCGCCCGAAGGTCGGTGAGACCGAATAAACTCCACGAGGCCATCATCATGATCCCGACACCGCCCCCAAAATAGCCGGAATAGATCGACAAGAGGATCTGGGCGACGATCAGGGTCGTGGGGGTGATCGTCACGAATTTTTTGAGATGACGGCTTGCCTGTGGACCGAAGGCAAAGGTGAGTGAGGCGATCAACAGCAGCCACGGCACCAGGGCGGTAAAAAAATCGCTCGGCGTGACGAGCAGCAGAACGGCACCCAAGAGACCGCCGCCCAAGGCAATGAGCAGCAACAATCGATCCGATACGCCCGGAAAAGAATGATAATCGCGCCGATAGGCAAAGGCCGATGCGATGCCGCCCGGTAGCAGGGCGACGGTACTCGATGCGTTGGCACTGATGGCTGGCATGCCGATGCCGATCAGGGCGGGAAAGGTCACAAACGAACCACCGCCCGCCACCGCATTCATGGTGCCGGCCGTAAGACCGACGATGGCGAGAAGCAGCACTGTGAAGAAATCCATGACGGCCTGCCTTGCACATGATCACCTGCCCCCTACCGTACCCTGTGCGCCGCATGTCGCAAACCCCCCGTATCGGAATAGCGGCTACGCGGGAGCGTTCTAGAATTTTGACCGAACAAAAAGCTTGAATATTGGAACGTTCTATGTACATTGGGCGGGTATGGGGCGTGTTGGACAGTTTCGCTGTCGATTGATGACCTACATCGAGACGATGGCATGCATTGTGTCGAATGGCGGTTGCCAGCATGACCCGGCCTGTGAAATAAGGGGGGCGGCGATGACGCAGACCGTGCTGCGCCTAGTGGATAAGGCGGAAATGGATAAGCAAAAAGCTCTTGAAGCCGCTCTCGGACAAATCGAGCGGGCCTTTGGTCGTGGTTCCATCATGAAGCTGGGGGCCCGTCCCCCCGTTGGTGATGATGAGGTGGTGTCAACTGGCTCTCTTGGCCTTGATATCGCCCTTGGCATCGGGGGATTGCCCCGGGGTCGGATCATTGAAATTTATGGACCGGAAAGTTCGGGTAAGACGACCCTTGCCTTGCATGTTCTGGCCGAAGCTCAGAAGGGGGGCGGCACCTGCGCCTTCATCGATGCCGAACACGCGCTCGACCCGTCTTATGCCCGTAAGCTCGGCGTCAATATCGACGAGCTGTTGATCTCTCAGCCCGATGCGGGGGAGCAGGCGCTCGAAATCGCCGATACGCTGGTGCGATCTGGGGCCGTCGATGTGTTGGTGATCGATTCGGTCGCGGCCCTCGTGCCACGGGCCGAATTGGAAGGGGAAATGGGCGATAGTCACGTGGGCGTGCATGCCCGCCTGATGAGCCAAGCCCTGCGCAAACTGACCGGATCGATTGCCCGGTCCCGCACGATGGTGATCTTCATCAACCAGATCCGCCTCAAAATCGGCGTGATGTTCGGGAATCCTGAAACCACCACGGGCGGTAACGCGTTGAAATTCTACGCATCCGTCCGGCTTGACATCCGTCGGATCGGGGCGATTAAGGACAAAGAAGAAATCACCGGCAACCAAACCCGGGTGAAGGTCGTCAAAAACAAAATGGCCCCGCCGTTCAAAGTGGTCGAATTCGACATCATGTATGGCGAAGGTGTGTCGAAACGCGGGGAACTGATCGATCTTGGGGTGCAGGCCGGGGTCGTCGAAAAATCCGGTTCTTGGTTCTCCTATGAGACCCAACGCATCGGTCAGGGGCGGGAAAATGCCAAGAATTATCTGAAAGAACATCCCGATATGGCGGACGCTATCGAAAAGGCGATCCGCGCCAATGCGGGCCTTGTCGCCAGTGCGATGTTGGTTTCCGCCGGTGACGGCGGGGATGCCGCATCGGAGGAATAGGCTCAATCGGTCGGGTTGTTTCGATCGGTGCTAGATGACAGGCCCTTGCCGAATGCTGCAAGGGCCTGTTTTTTAATGTACGGGCGGCATCGTCACGATTGCCCGAATTTGCACCCTAGGACCACGGGTGCCCGCCTCTAGTTGGTGCCGGGGCCGGTTTTTTTGCCCATAATTTCAAGAAGTCCCGCAAGCCCACCCCGTTGCAGGACGGCGCCGAATTCGGAACGGGTTGTCGCAAGCTGACTGATCGTGCCGTTGAAATACACGTCAACCGCCTTTGGTGCGCCCTGATCGTTATTTTGGATCAGATAATTCAAGACAAGATCGGTATCG
Organism: Aliidongia sp.; assembly: GCA_036821645.1. GTDB lineage: Bacteria > Pseudomonadota > Alphaproteobacteria > ATCC43930 > CGMCC-115725 > DAISJD01. Next base: position 10,614 of record DAISJD010000031.1, on the reverse strand, counting down.
TTCGGCCGGGCAATATGGGTTTCGACCAAGATATTGGTCCCCATGGGCTTTGTGCCGTCGAAGACGAATGTTTCCCCCGAATACCCATCGAACCGCCGGGCATAGGTCGACACGATATACCGACCGAAGGCGGCACTGACCTGATCGCGTTCGGCATCGTTCCAATCGTTCCAGGGGGCCCTCACCACGGTTTTGGTCATCGCTGGGATATTGAAGGTGCGCAGCAAGACGGGCTCAAGTTTCTTATACCGGCCTTCATAGCCAAGCGCGTCGGCATGCTGCATCACATCCAACAGGGTCGTGTGGAAGGACTCGATCAATTGCTGCGGCGATGGGGGTGTGTCCGCGGCCAGACACGGGCGCGCGATGAGGGGGATGGCAACGCAAAGGGCGGCGATCACGAAAGTGCGCCGGGAAAAAATCCGCTGCATGATGAGTATGCTCTCAACAAGTGGCCGAAGTGTTGGGACTGATGCCAGGGGATACCGGCATGCAGAGCATGCCGGTTCCGTCAAAGATTCAGGCCCGAACCGACCGCGCCAGTTCGGCTTGGCCCAACGCGGCAAGTGCCGTGGCCGTAATGTGCCGGGCATTCAAACCCGCTTCTTCATATTGTTGGAAGGGGGTGTTGTGATCGATGTAATAATCCGGCAACACCATCGGGCGCACTTTGAGCCCCTTGTCGAGCAAGCCGCGCACCGCCAATTCATGCAGGACATGAGAACCGAAACCGCCGATCGACCCTTCTTCGACCGTGATCAGAACCTCGTGGTCGCGGGCCAAACGGGTGATGAGGTCGATATCGAGCGGCTTCATATAGCGCGCATCGGCAACCGTGGCCGACAGCCCGTATCCCGCCAATTCGGACGCCGCTTTCAGCGATTCTTGAAGACGGGTGCCGATGCTCAGAATCGCGACGTTGCTGCCTTCGCGGACGATCCGTCCCTTGCCAACCGGCAAGAATTCACCGATTTCCGGCATCTCGCAGCCCACACCTTCACCACGCGGATAGCGCACGGCGGTCGGCAAATCATCGATGGCAACTTGGGTTGCGATCATATGGACGAGTTCGGCTTCGTCGGACGGGGCCATGATCACGATATCGGGCAAGCAGCCGAGATAGGCTAGATCGAATGACCCGGCGTGGGTGGCCCCATCGGCCCCGACGAGACCGGCGCGGTCGAGCACGAACCGCACGGGCAGACGCTGCAAGGCGACGTCGTGCACGACCTGATCGTAGCCCCTTTGCAGGAATGTCGAATAGATGGCGCAGAAGGGGATGATACCTTCGGTCGCAAGACCGGCGGCGAAGGTCACGGCATGTTGCTCGGCGATGCCGACATCGAAACAACGATCGGGAAAGCGTTTGGCGAACAGGTTCAGCCCCGTACCCGACGGCATGGCCGCCGTAATGCCGACGATCTTGCTGTTCTTTTCGGCTTCCTTGATCAAGGTCTCGCCGAAGACGTTCTGATACACGGGGGCATTGGTCTTGGCTTTGGCTTGGGTACCGGTCACCACGTCGAATTTCGAGACGGCGTGATATTTATCGCCCGCCCGCTCTGCCGGGGCATAGCCATGGCCTTTTTTCGTGACGACATGGATGAGGACGGGGCCGCCATCCTTCGCATCGCGGACATTCTTTAAAACCGGTAGCAGATGGTCGAGATTATGCCCATCGATCGGCCCGACATAATAAAATCCCAGTTCTTCGAACAAGGTACCGCCGGTGACGAAGCCGCGGGCATATTCCTCGGCCCGGATCGCCGCCGTTTGCAGGCTGCGGGGCAGGGCCTTCGCAAGATCGAGCGCACCGTGACGCAGGCTGAGGAACGGCTTTGACGAGAGTAGGCGCGAAAGATACGCACTCAACGCGCCGACGGGCGGTGCGATGGACATATCGTTATCGTTCAGAATCACCACAAGGCGGGTATTTTCCATGGCACCGGCATTGTTCATCGCCTCGTAAGCCATACCGGCGCTCATGGAACCGTCGCCGATCACCGCGATGACGTTATTGCGCCGACCCAGCATGTCGCGCGCGACCGCCATACCGAGACCGGCGGAAATCGAGGTGGATGCATGGGCAGCACCAAACGGGTCATATTCGCTTTCCGAGCGTTTGGTGAATCCCGACAGACCGTTATTCTGGCGCAGGGTGCGGATTCGATCGCGCCGCCCGGTCAGGATCTTGTGGGGATAGGCTTGATGACCGACATCCCAGATCAACCGATCGTCCGGCGTGTTGAAGACGTAATGCAAGGCCGTCGTGAGTTCGACCACACCCAAACCTGCACCGAGATGGCCGCCGGTAATCGACACTGCTTCGATGGTTTCCTGCCTCAATTCGTCGGCAACCTGACGGAGGTCGGATTCAGGAAGAGCGCGCAGATCGGCCGGGATCGTGATCCGGTCGAGAAGGGGTTTCGGTTGACCTAACAAGGGTTACTCCTTACCTCAAGTCCGCATGAGCGGCTAAGGATTTGAAACATAGCACGCTGAAGCGATCGTGAACCATGCCTTGCCTCTTTGCTGGGGCACTGTCGGGCAAGACGACCGCCGCGAACAGATCACCCCCATGCCGCACGACGAAGCGGCAGGCACTAACGGGGCAGTGCAGTGGCTTTGAATTGCACATGTAACGATCCATGTACAGAAAATCCGAACAGGATGCCAAGCAATCACTGCACATTTGTGCTCTGTAAATCACAGCGCGGCTGTGCACGGAATGCAAGGGTGACGTCGATGCGGGGTTTCAATCGCATCAGAGGATGACAGAAACAAGATTACGCCGTATAGGGTAGCAGATGAAGACGGTGATGATGATCTGGCGCATATTGCAAGGCAGTATCGCGTTGCAAGGCAGTGTCGCGTCGGACGCCGTGATTTTTCGGGGCCGGTGCCCTGGAAAGGTCGCGAATGCCGTCTATCTTGGCTTTTGATGGTGGATTTGGGGCGCACGCAATGAAGGTGATTCTGGCGAAGCCGCGTGGATTTTGCGCCGGCGTGGAACGGGCGATCGAAATCGTCGAACGGGCTCTCGAAAAATACGGTGCACCTGTCTATGTACGGCATGAAATCGTGCATAATCGTCACGTCGTCGACGATCTGCGTGCCAAGGGGGCCCGGTTCGTCGATGAGTTGGACGAGATACCGACCGGCGGGATCACCGTATTCAGTGCCCATGGCGTCTCTCAAAAGGTTGAGGACGATGCGGCGCTGCGCAATTTGCCGGTCATTGATGCGACATGTCCGCTCGTTTCCAAGGTCCATCACGAAGCGCAGCGCTACGCCGATAGCGGGCGCGATCTGATCCTGATCGGTCATGCGGGCCATCCCGAGGTCGAAGGCACGATGGGGCGGATCAATGGCTTGGTTTATCTGGTGGCAACGCCGAGTGACGTTGCCGCCCTCGAAGTCCGGGATCCGAACCGGCTTTCCTATGTGACGCAGACCACCCTGTCGGTCGACGATACCCGCTCGGTGATCGATGCCTTGAAGCAACGGTTTCCCGACATTATCGGGCCCGACACGAAGGATATCTGCTACGCGACCCAGAATCGCCAAAGGGCCGTGCGCGACCTTGCGGCCTTGGTCGATGTGATCTTGGTGGTTGGGGCGGAAAACAGTTCCAACTCCAACCGACTGCGGGAATTGGCGGCCGAAATGGGCGTAACCGCCTATCTTATCGCCGATGCCTCCGTGTTGAATCCGGCTTGGCTCGATGGGGTGACGTCGATCGGCGTGACGGCGGGGGCCTCTGCCCCGGAACATCTCGTTCAGCAGTTGGTGGATCGCCTGCGCGATCTCGGAGCGAGCGAGTTCGAGATTCTGCCGGGTGTCGATGAAAATGTGCGCTTCAAGATGCCGCCGGAATTGACAGATATGTTACCGACGGATGCCTGATGATTGTTTTGCACTGAGGCGGTAAAGATCAATCCCATACCGACCCTGATCCACGCTTCGTGTTTCTGAGGATGGGTCAGGGAATGGTTTTAAATCAGGCTCTTGACCAAATTATTGGTCATATATTCGTCTAAAAACGGCCGTATCGTTGGCATACCTTGTTCAGTGTGTTCTTCGTTCTTCGCCGCCCTGCATACCGATCCAGCGGGTTGTCACTGGGTCGTTCCTGATGTAGGTTTTCCCATCATTGTCGTTCTTTTGAGAGTTGGGGTTCATTGTGGCTGTTCCTCTTTTGCAGCAGTTCCGTGTCGGTGCCTATATCGTCAAGCAGAACTTGACCGGTCGCAAACGGTATCCCCTGGTCCTCATGTTGGAGCCGCTGTTCCGGTGTAACCTTGCCTGTTCCGGCTGCGGCAAGATCGATTATCCCGACGAAATCTTGAATCAACGCCTTTCCGTCGCCGAATGTCTTGAAGCGGTCGACGAATGCGGGGCCCCGATCGTGTCGATCGCCGGGGGCGAGCCGCTGCTCCATAAAGAAATGGTGCAGATCGTCGAAGGCATCATTGCCCGCAAGAAATTCGTCTATCTTTGCACGAATGCCCTACTGCTCGAAAAAAAGATGGAGCAGTACAAACCCAATCCTTATTTCACCTGGTCGGTTCATCTGGACGGCGATCAAGAAGACCACGATCGTTCCGTCTGCCAAGACGGCGTCTATGAGAAGGCGGTTGCCGCCATTCAGAAGGCGAAGGCCGCCGGGTTCCGGGTCAATATCAATTGCACCCTGTTCGATAATGCGAAGCCAGAAAAGGTTGCGGCTTTCTTCGATGAGGTGAAGCGCATCGGCGTCGACGCGATGACGGTCTCGCCCGGCTATGCCTATGAGCGCGCCCCGGATCAGCAGCATTTCCTCAATCGGCAAAAGACCAAGACCCTGTTCCGGGATATTTTCCGCTTGGGCAAGGGCAAAAAATGGGCCTTCAGCCAATCGGGCCTCTTCCTCGATTTCCTCGCTGGCAATCAACGCTACGAGTGCACGCCCTGGGGCAATCCGACCCGGACTTATTTCGGTTGGCAACGCCCGTGCTATCTCTTGGGCGAGGGATATGCCAAGACTTTCAAAGAATTGATGGAAACCACCGATTGGGACAAGTACGGCACCGGCAATTACGAAAAATGCGCCGATTGCATGGTTCATTCCGGGTATGAGGCCACAGCCGTTCAAGATTCGGTGCGCAACCCGTTGAAGGCCCTCGTCGTGTCTTTGCGTGGTCCGCGTACGGACGGGCCGATGGTCGAGGATATCCCCCTCGATCAGCAGCGTCCGGCCGAATATGTGTTCTCGGACCATGTGGCTCAGGCGATGAAGCGCCTCAGTCACACGAAGAAAGACGGTTCAGTCAAGGCCGAATCCGGCAGCGACGAGACGGTTGCCGCAGCCGAGTAGGGTTTTATGGGCGATCCGGCTCGATGTGCCGAGACGGATCAAGGCCGGTAGTTGCAAGGGGTGCCGCATGAGGGAGCCGAGAACGGCACCGAGGGCGGGCACCCCTTGTTCGTTGATGGCAACCAGGGCTGCGGGGGGCAGGATGTGACCGGCCTCGTCGCAGACGACCCGGACCATCGCAAAACCAAGCCCGTATCGTTGGGCGATCTCTCCTAAAATATGGCTTTCCATATCGACGGCGACGGCACCGGTCGCCTGGAACAGGTGCTCCTTGTCGGACACGCCGGTCAAGGCCGCATCACTGCCGACGATGGTGCCTGATCGGGGGTGAAGATCGGCAAGGATCGCTGTCATGCGGCGGTGCCAATCGGGGGATGCCGGATAGGATGCGCAGTCCGGTCCGATCACCCGTGTTGCCACCAACAGATCGCCGGCTTTGAGATCCGGCGACAAGCCGCCGGCCAAGCCAAAGCTCAAGAGAAATCGGGCACCGGACGCGACCATGGCTTCGGCTTCTTGGCGGGCCCTCGTCACGCGCACCGTCGACAGGCGCAGATCGATCTTACCCCGCGTGTCGGCGGGAAAACAGGCGGCTTCGGACTGGAGGCCGACGAGAATACCGAGTTTCCCCATGATCGGATCTTTCTTTCAAGAAAAAGGCCCTTGATGGCGCGGTTGGTCGCGCGTCCATCGAAGGGCCTCCTGAGCGGTATTGTCGAAAAATCAGAAACCGTGGGCGACCCGATGATCGTTCCCGGTGGTCAGATTTTTGAAACGGGCCAGTGCCAGCAGCGGGAAATAGGCCCGATAACCATGATAACGCAGATAGAAGACGCGGGGGAACCCGACCGCCGTATAGGTTTCTTCATCCCAAAGACCGTGAGACTTGCGGTCGCGCAACAGGAACCGCACGCCTTTTTTCACGGCCGGATGATCGACATCCCCGGCTGCCATCAGGCCCAACAAGGCCCAAGCGGTTTGCGAGGCGGTCGAAATCGTGCCTTCGCCGTGATGGCCGTCGTAGTAACTGATGCCGTCTTCCCCCCAGCCGCCATCCGGTCGTTGGCAACTGATCAGAAAATCGACCGCGCGGCGCACATTCTGCGACTTCAGATCTTCGCCTGCGGCATTTAAGGCGCAGAGAACCGACCAAGTGCCGTAAATATAATTGGTGCCCCACCGCCCGAACCAGGAACCGTTGGTTTCTTGTTCCGACCAGATATAGCCGATGGCCTTGTCGATGACCGGGTCGCCCTTGCGCCGCCCCAATTGCGCCAGCATGGACACGCATCGGGCGGTGACGTCGATGGTCGGCGGATCGAGCAGGGCCCCATGATCGGCGAACGGGATATAGTTCAGGTAATAATATTCGTTATTGGCGTCAAAGGCACCCCAGCCGCCATTATCGCTTTGCATGCCGATGATCCAGTCGACCGCCCGTTCGATATGAGGGCGATGTGTGGGGTCGCCCGCCCGATCCAGTGCCATGACCACCACAGCCGTATCATCGACGTCGGGATAATGGGGATTGTTATATTGAAAGGCCCAACCGCCGGGGACGAGATCGGGGCGTTGTTCCTTCCAATCGCCCATCACATCGCAGATTTGCCGTCCGGCCAGCCAATCATTGCCGGGGCCTGCGGCCGCTTTTGCCGCCGGGGCCGCCTTTTGATCGCGGACATCGCCCACTTCGAGCAAGGCATGGGCTGCAAGACTCGTGTCCCAAACCGGCGATAGGCACGGTTGGACATAGGCACTGCCATCGGGTTCTTCGATGACGAGACGGCGCAGGGCTTCTTTGGCGGTGACGAGTTTCGGATCGTCCTTGGGATAGCCGAGACATTCCATCGCCATGACGGAATTGGCCATGGCCGGGAAAATCGCCCCAAGCCCGTCGAGCCCGTTTAGCCGTTCGATCATGAAGAGTTCGGCGGCCCGGATCGCCCGTGCCCGGGTGGTATGGGGGAAAAACGGTTCGACGGCGCGCACGACGTGGTCGAGATACCGGAACCCCGTGGCGATCCAGTTCCGGCTGACTGGGTGGAGATAGCGTTTTTCTTGAAACGGCGGAACCAGGAATAATTCGGCGACATCCACCTTATGCGGATTGATCGCCTGCGGCCGACGCGCCATCAAAATCAACAGCGGAGCGATAACCGTGCGCGACCAATAAGAAATTTTATCCATATGAAAAGGAAACCATTTCGGCAGAATCATGATTTCCACCGGCATGACCGGTACGGCCCGCCAAGGGATCTGACCGAATAGGCAGAGGGCGATTCGGGTAAAGACGTTGGCCCGCGCAGCCCCCCCGGCCAAATGAATGGCGCGTCTAGCATTGACCATGTGTGGGGCATCGGGGGAATCACCGGCCAATTTCAGGGCGTAATACCCTTTCACCGTGGCGGACAGATCCATGGCACCGGCATGAAACAACGGCCAACTGCCATCTGCTCGCTGAATCCGGCGCAGATACTGGGCGATCCGCGCCTGCAAGGGGGCGTCGATCTCGTCCAGATAATGCATCAACATGATATATTCGGCGGGAATCGTGGCATCGGCCTCAAGGGCAAAAACCATGTGCCCATCGGGATTTTGACGGTTGATCAGGGCTTCGGTTGCCTGATCGATCGCCTGATCCAAAATCTCCGGGAAGAGGTTGGCCTCTTCCTGGGCACGGGCGTTTTGCAGGATGGGATTATGCACGGTATGGCTCATGGTCATTGGGGCGAAAGCCCCCCTCGTTGGTTGACGTGTGCGACGCACATGGGCGCAAAATGCGGTAAAGTTCCAGGGATCTCAAGTTATTTTGCCGGTGACTGTGGCCTATCGCGCAGAATATATTGCGCCGCAGCATTGCCGGATCGGATCGCTCCTTCGATGGTTGCGGGCAATCCTGTATCGGTCCAATCTCCCGCCAATACGATCTGGGGCCAGGCGGTCCTGGGGCCGGGGCGACGGGCGACATCGGCGGGCGTCTGGGCAAAGGTCGCGCGCTTTTCCTTGACGATCCGCCATGGCGGGCAGGGCAAATCGCCCAAATTCTGAGCCCGGGCGACTTCGGCCCAAATCCGGGGGGCCAAGGTTTCCGCCGAAAGATCGACGGCATGGGTTGCCGCACTGATGGTCACGGAAACGAGTGGGCCGCGTACGAAAATCCATTCGCTAAGACCGCCGATGACCCCCTGGACCGCCACGGGTTCCGCACTGATCGCCTTGTCCAGGCGGAAATGCGCATTGACGATCGGTCGATGCTGTTCTGGGACGGTGATGCCGGGCAGTAACGTGGCCGCGACGGGGGCTGGGGTTGCCACCACGACATAATCTTGCGCCTCAACCGGATAGAGGGTCCCCCCAACATCGAGGGCGCTTACCCGATCGTCCGTCATGTGCAAGCTGCGCACACGCGCCCCCGTCATGAGCCGCCCGCCTTTCAAGGCAAGCCAGGCGAGGGCCGGATCGATGAAACTCTCACTCAAGCCCTCCCGTGCGACGAGGGGCCGGCAAAAGGCAGCCCCTTTGGCAAAAGTTTCTCGCAAAACCGGCCACAGCAGATGGGCCGCCCCTTCGGCTGCGGCCGTGTTCAGGGCGGCAACCGCCAGCGGTTCCCAAAACCGGCGGAAAAGGGCCTGATTGCGCCCGACAAGGTCGCTCACCGTCGCCTGCTTGCCGCAGAGCACGAATCTGAGGCCGCTCAGATAATCGATGAGGCGGCTGCCCGGCACGCGTTTCGTAGGATTGCCGATCCAGAAGGGGATGGGACCGGCGTTCGGCGCCAAAACCCAGCGTTCCCCGGTGGCAAGATCGATGAACGGAAATTGCGCCGTCGTGGGTCCGACGAGCGTGTCTTGCGCCCCGATCGTATCGAGATAGGCAAGTGCCGCGCGATTGCCGCTCATCAAGAGGTGGTTGCCGTTATCGAGCCTGCACCCCAACGTCTCGTCGAAATAGGATCGGCACCGCCCACCCGCCACCGGCCCCGCCTCGTAAAGGACGGTCTTATAACCCTGTTCCGCCAAGCGCACGGATGCGGCAAGCCCGGCGAGACCGGCCCCGATCACATGGATTCTGGATGTCGGTGACGAGCGCACCATGATGAGGCGTCAGACGGCGGATGCCAGCGCAAGCATCAATTTGCGCCATTTCGAGAGTTTCACCGGCGCTCTCGGGGCGGTAAAGCCCCGGTCGAGCAGGCGGATCAGGGTCGCGCGATAGACCGCACTCATCATGCGTGCCGGGCGCATGGCCTTGCGCGAGCAATGGCGCATCGCAGCATCGGCTTGGCGATAATGTTCGACGGCCTGACAGGCAAGATCGCGACAGACGCCGTCGAGGCCCGGATGGTTCAGGACCGAAGGAATGTCGAACAGGGTGATGCCATGGGTCAACAACCCTTCGCGCGGCAGGTATAGACGATTGCGGGCGGCATCCTCGTCGAGATCGCGCAGGATATTGGTCAGTTGCAGGGCGCGGCCCAGATGATCGGCCACGAGATCGGCATCGGCACTCCACGCCCCGAAGATCCGCACGGACAAGCGGCCCACGGCACTGGCGACGCGCGCGCAATAGAGGTCGAGTTCATCCATGCTGGGCGCGCAGATATCGGCATCGGCATCCATCTGCATGCCGTCGATCACCGCCATGAAATCGGCCTTTAAGAGGCCGTACCGGCCAATCGGTTCGATCAGGGCATGGGCAAGCGGAAGGGTGGGCCGATGACCGGCATAAATCGCTTCGATCGATTGGCGCCAGGCATCCAAGGCGGCTGATTTGCCGCCGGGCGGCGGGGCTTCATCGGCAATATCGTCGACGGCGCGGCAAAAGGCGTAGACCGCAAACATCGCATCGCGTCGCGGCTTCGAGAGAATCCGCATGGCGAGATAGAATGATGTCTTGGCGGCACCGACCGTTTCGGCAACGGCGACGCGATCGACCGGCTGGGTCGGCTGAGCGGAAGCGAGCAGGGTTTGCTCCGTCGATCTAAGGGCTGAGGGTGAAAGGGCTGCGGTCATGGTGCTGTGCTGCTGTCCTTGGAAAAAGGCAAGACCCTGGCGCCAAAACGACGGACGGCCCCGCCGACGAGGGCCCGAGCCGCGATCGTGCCAGCCTGATATTTCGTAAAGACGACCCGGGTTGCCAAGGGGTCTTCTTGTTTGAGCCGGGCGAGAAGACGGCATGCCAAGGTGTGAATCACGTGACATTCGAGGGCGAGCCAAGGATCGTTGACCGATCGCAACAGGCTGGCCGCCTCGTCCAAC
>DAISJD010000030.1:0-28749 GCA_036821645.1 Aliidongia sp. | reverse complement strand
GGGTACGTTTTGCCGCCGCCACAGCACTCATCCCTTTGCGCACCACGGCCAAGCCCAGATCCGGTTGCTGGCCCCCCATCAGTTCCAGATAGACCTTGGCCAAGAGCCGCGTATCGATCAAGGCGCCATGCTTGGTGCGGTCGCTGAGATCGATCGAGAACCGCCGACAGAGCGCGTCGAGACTGGCGGGGGACCCCGGAAACTTCTGACGCGCCAGGGCCAACGTATCGATCACGGGCACGGTCAATTTCGGCCTGCGGCAGCGCACGAGTTCAGCCTGAAGAAACCGCACGTCGAAATCGGCATTATGGGCAACGAGCGTCGCATCCCCCATAAAATCCAAAAACGCATCCGCCTGATCTTGAAACAGCGGTTTATCTTTTAAAAAAGCCTCCGACAGGCCATGCACCGCTTCGGCGGCTTCCGGCATGTCCCGCTCGGGATTGCAATAGAAGTGCAGTTCGCGTCCCGTCGGCAGGAAATTGATCAATTCGATGCAGGCGACTTCGACCACCCGATGGCCGTCGGCCGGATCGAAGCCGGTCGTTTCCGTATCGAGTGCCACATCTCGTCGGCCCATCGTTACCGCGTGCGCCATGATCGCCTCATCTTGTGCGGGCCGTAGGCCCGACTAGGCCCCGCCTTGATCGTCGAAAGACAGTGTCGGCAGTGCCGAAGGGCGAACCGCTTGCCGAGCCCCGTCGGCACGATATGACGGGTGCGCCGACGCTTCTCGGAGTCGGGCATCTGCTGCGCACGGATCTTGGCCAAACGGTCCATCGTCATGCCGGGCCGTTTCAACACGCGGGCGGCCTGAAGAAAACCCGGTGCGCTTACGACCATAACCCCGTCGCAGCGTCCTTCGCCCTTCGTCTCATACAATAACGGAATATCCAACACGACAGAGGCCACCCGGCGGCGAGCCGCGTCGGCCAAAAATTTCCGTTCCGCCTGACGGACCAAGGGATGCAGAATCGACTCGAGCCGCCGGAGCGCCTGCGGCTGACCGAAGACCGCCCGCCCAAGGCGGGTGCGATCGATCCCCCCACATGCTGCGCCCACATTCGGGAATGCGGCGAGGATGTGGGCCACCGCTGCCCCACCGGGCGCCATCAAGCGATGGACCGTGGCATCGGCATCGAACACAAGACAACCAAGGCGCGCCATCATCCATGCTGCCGTACTCTTGCCCATGCCGATCGACCCGGTCAACCCGACGATTTTCATCGCATCAGGGTCGCATCAACGAATTCAAAACCGCAGCCCTCAAGCCCCCATCCACCTCGGGATCGACGCCGAACCAACGGGCAAAAGCCGGTCGCGCCTGATGCAGCAACATGCCGAGCCCATCGACACCAACCAACCGATGATCGCGTGCCGTTGCCAGAAGTTTCGTTTCCAGCGGGGTATAGACGATATCCGTCACCGTCGCATGAGGGGCCGCATGATGGATCGGTAGATCCAACGGCGGTTGGTTCACCATGCCGAGGGTCGTGGTATTGACGATCAGATGACAATCCTCGGCCGCGCGCGGCAAATCGGCCCACGGGATCACGACAAAAGTCAGATCCGCATGTTCCGCGTGACTGCGCACCAGCAGATCGACCATGGCATGGGCATTTTCGTCGGTGCGATTGATGATTCTGATCGTGCGTTCGCCGGCCGCGATCAGACTAGCCAAGACGGCGCGCGCAGCCCCACCGGCGCCGATGACCAAAACCGGCCCCATGCCCGGCCGCCAATGCGAGGCCCCTTCGCGTAGGTTCTGGAGAAAGCCATACCCATCGGTCGAGCGCCCTTCGAGGCGCCCATCGGGGAGAACCGTGACCATATTGACGGACCCCGCCCGAGCCGCCTCGGGATCGAGACAATCGACCAACGCTGCCACTTTGGTCTTGTAGGGAACCGTGACGCTGACCCCGACGAAGCCCAGACTTGCCATCGACCGCAAGGCCCGTTCGAGATTGTGCGGCTGAACCGGCAAGGGCACATAAGCGCCGCTGATACCATAGCGTTTCAGCCAATAACCATGCAAAATAGGCGAGCGGGAATGACCGATCGGCGCACCGATCACACCGGCAAGAATGGGTTCACTCACCGAGGCAATACTCCTTCATCGCGCAAAACCGCCAAGAGACGCAGCAACGGTAAGCCGAGGATGGTAAAATAATCGCCATCGACCCGTTCGAATAATTGGGCGCCCAGATCTTCCAATTGATAGGCCCCGACCGAGGTCAAAATCTTCTTGCCCGCATGATCGAGATAATAGGCCAAAAATTCATCGGATAAGACCCGCATGCGCAAATGGGCCGCATCCCAACCAGACCAGACGATTTTACCCGCGCGCATCACGACGGCGGCACTGACCAACCGATGGGTCCGCCCCGACAGTAACAGCAATTGCTGACGTGCCTCGTTCTTATCGCGGGGCTTATCGAACCATTGGTTATCGCATTCGAGGATCTGATCCGAGCCTATGACCAAGGCTTCGGGATGCGCCACGGAAATTGCCCCGGCCTTTTCGCGGGCAAGCCGTTCGGCACAGGTTTCCACCACGACCCCATCCTGAAACAGGGCGGTTTTGACGGCGCGTTCGTCAAGATCCGGGGCCGTCACGGTCAACGTGACGCCAGCCCGTTCCAACAAGGCAAGACGGGTCGTACTTGACGAGGCAAGTATCACAGAAGGAGGTGCTGGAATCGTCATGCAGGTGTTCCTTGCCGCTTTGCTAAGAGTTTCATGATAGCTGCTGCCGTTTCTTCAATCGAGCGCCGCGTCACATCGATGACCGGCCATTTATGCAGGGCACACAGTCGACGCGCAGCGGCAACTTCGGCTTGGACCGCATCCACATCGACATAGGATGAATGATCCGTGTCGGCATGCAAAGCACTCATCCGATTGCGCCGGATTGCAATCAACCGTTCCGGATCATTGGTCAAACCGACGACAAGCGGCTTTGTCGCCGAGAAAAGCTCGGATGGCAGCGGCGTATCAGGCACGAGCGGGACATTGGCCGCCTTGATTCCGCGATTGGCAAGATAAATACAAGTCGGCGTCTTAGAGGTCCGCGAGACGCCGACCAAAATCACGTCGGCGGCGTTCAATCCCCAACTGGCCTGCCCGTCATCATGGGTCATGGCATAGGTCATCGCATCGATGCGCTGAAAATACTCGTGATTCATCGCGTGTTGCTGGCCCGGCAACCCCCGCGCCGATCGACCGAGATAGGCCCCAAGAGCCGCGATCGCCGGGTCGAGAACGGGGATGGCCGGTACATTCATGCGTCGACAACATTCCTGCAACGGTCGGCGCAGCAATTCATTGACCATGGTGTAAAGCACGACGCCCGGCGTTGCCTCGATCCCCGAAATGACTCGGTCCATCTGCGCCTTGGTCCGTACCATCGACCAGATATGTTCGATGGGTTCCGCATCATCGAATTGAGCAAGGCAGGCCCTTGCCAACGCATGAACCGTTTCGCCGGTAGCATCGGAAACCAGATGTAAATGAAAACGTCCGTTGGTCACACCCATCACCTTTGCTCTGGGGATAAGTTCGTCGCACTGGGGATAAACCCATCTTTTAGTCACAGGGTCGGTAATCCATCCCCGACACCCTCATTTACCCCACCGGTTTATAAGCCTGTGCATTGAATCATAGTGCATCTGTGAATCAGGTGAAAAAAAAGTGATGAAATAGACTTATCCCCATAATCCACATCTTGCCCCACACCCTGCAACCTGTCATTTTCCTGGCGATTCGTGCAGAACATCCCAGATTCATCCCCAAAACCCGGTTCGGATGGATCTCGGACGATAATTTCTGTGGATGAATCGTCAGATAATGCTAATTCATGTTATTCACAGCCCCAACCATCACTACCCCTAAACCATAAACCCAAACGATCGTGTGATAGTATCCCGTGGACAACACGAGACACACTTGGCCAAGAGGACGCGACACCGCCTATGAATTCCGACGATAAACTTCTCCTGCGGGCTTTACGGGGTGCCTCCGTTGATCGCCATCCTTTTTGGTTGATGCGCCAGGCAGGTCGCTATTTACCGGAATATCGGGCGACACGCGCCGATGCGGGAAGCTTTCTCGATCTTTGTCTCGACCCGGAACGAGCAACAGAAGTAACCTTGCAACCGATCCGCCGTTTCGGCATGGATGCATCGATTCTTTTTTCCGATATTCTCGTGGTTCCCTTCGGACTTGGCCAAAATCTAACCTTCCAAGAAGGCGAAGGACCGAAACTACCCCCTATTCGCGACGAAAAAGGCCTGGAAATCCTTACTTCGAGCCTTGATCTCGTAAAATTGGCACCGATTTATGAAACGGTGAGACGTCTGCGCGTAAAATTGCCGAGCGAAACCGCCTTGATCGGATTTGCCGGCGCTCCGTGGACAGTTGCGACCTATATGGTCGAAGGCGGCGGCAGTCGTGAATTTACGCACTGCAAAGGTTGGATTGCGCGTGATCCTCATGGGTTTCAAATCCTGATCGACCGTATTACGATCGCCACGATCGCTCATCTCAGTGCACAGATCGATGCAGGGTGTGAGGTAGTCCAACTTTTCGATAGTTGGGCTGGTGCGCTCGAAGGCGATGCATTCCAAAAATGGGTAATCGAACCGACGATAAAAATCGTTCATGCGCTGAAAACACGGTACCCGAAGATTCCAATCATCGGTTTCCCGAAAGGCGCTGGTTCTCAATACCTTGAATATGTCCGCAATACGAAAGTCGATGCGGTATCGATCGATACCGATATGCCACTCAATTTCGCCCGCGACGTTCTCCAACCGATCGTGCCCGTTCAAGGCAATCTTGACCCATTGTTGTTAGTTGCCGGTGGTCCGGCGATGGAACGACGTGTGAAAGAAATTATCGATACACTGGGCAAAGGACCATTCGTCTTTAACCTTGGGCACGGCATTGTGCCCCAGACACCGCCAGAACATGTAGCAAAAATCGCTGAAATAATTAAATCAACGCCTGTCAAGAAATAAGGACAACATAAGAGAGGTTATTTTATTTTAATCTCTCTTATTCTTTGAAGGTGAATCATGAAGACTGCTATTATTTTATTCAATTTAGGGGGTCCTGATTCTATCGAGTCAGTTCAACCATTTTTATTCAATCTTTTTTACGATCCGGCAATCATCACAGTAAAAAACCCATTAAGATGGTTGATCGCAAAATTAATTTCATCTCGCCGCGCAAAAACAGCACAAGAAATTTACCGCCAAATCGGCGGTCGGTCCCCGATTCTGCCAAACACAGAACAACAAGCTGCGGCACTTCAAAAAAAATTAGGGCCTGACTTCAAATGTTTTATCGTCATGCGTTATTGGCATCCACGGGCCGACGAACAAATAAAAGCAGTCAAGGCTTGGAACCCTGATAAAATTATCCTGCTGCCACTTTATCCTCAATTCTCTACGACGACGACAGGATCATCGATCGCAGAATGGAAAAGAATTGCAAAAAAAGAACAACTCAATATTAAAACCCAGGAAATATGCTGTTATCCAAATAATGCTGGTTTTATTAAAGCTGTCAGTGATAAAGTTGTACAATCAATTCTTAATTTTGATAAGACACTTAAAAAACCAAGACTGCTTTTTTCCGCACATGGATTGCCAAAAAAGATCGTAACATCCGGTGATCCCTATCAAAGTCAAGTAGAAGAAACTGTCGAAGCCATTATAAAATCGACAGGCATGCAAGATCTCGACTATCAAATTTGTTATCAAAGCCGCGTTGGGCCTCTTGAATGGATCGGCCCATCGACAGAAGCCGAAATTGAGCGGGCAGCCCATGATAAAGTGCCGGTCATTGTGGTACCGGTCGCATTCGTTTCCGAACATTCGGAAACCTTGGTCGAACTCGATATTGAGTATCGGGAACTCGCCGAAAAACTCAAAATACCTGCCTATCTTCGCTTGCCGACTGTGGACTGCGACGAACCGTTCATTGACGGATTATGCGAAATCATCCATAGCACAATGCGATCTGAAGAAGAGATTTGTCCCTTCAACACCAACCAAAAATGCGCCAAAAACCATGCACGTTGTCCCTTTCAGGAAAGGAAATAAATCATGAATTTTATCGCTGAGAATTATTTATTGATAAAGTCATTGCATGTAATTGGCATTATTACGTGGATGGCTGCGATCCTATATCTGCCAAGATTGTTTGTCTATCATGCAGAAAACCAAAATAATAAGCAATTAATAGAAGTTTTCAAAAAGATGGAATATCGTTTAACATTTTATATTATGCATCCTGGTATGCTCGTATCACTGATATTCGGCGGTTTGATGCTGAGTATGGTTGATTTCAAACATGAACATTGGATTCATGTAAAACTACTCTTTGTTCTTTTCCTTGTTGCAGTCACAATCTATATGACCACTTTCGTCAAAAAATTCAGAAACGATAAAAATACAAAGACCGCACGTTTTTTTCGTATCATGAATGAAGTCCCGACATTTCTCATGATCGTCATTGTATTTCTCGTGATCATGAAACCTTTTTGATCCTATCAAACAAGGGGTAACGGATAACGTGACCCGTTCCCCCTAAATCTTGTTTGACTTGTTACGTTTTGTACCGTAAAGATCACACATTCCTATCTGGGTTTCGCCGTCAGCGAATTCGGCCTGTGTCCATAAAATTACGCTGATTTTGGATCTTTCGTTTTAAAACGCCGATCTAAAATCCTTTGTTCGGACATGTGTCGCCCCTCTTTCCCCTCCATATTTTAAGCGCGACAGGACCAATGAATCTTCAAGAACTGAAGCGTAAATCACCGGCAGCCCTTCTTGCTTTCGCCGAAGAATTGCAGATTGAGAATGCTTCCTCACTGCGCAAGCAAGATATGATGTTTGCCATTCTGAAACAGCTTGCCGACAATGATGTTCCAATCTTCGGCGACGGTGTTTTAGAAATTTTGCAGGATGGTTTTGGCTTTCTTCGCTCTCCAGAAGCCAATTACCTACCCGGTCCCGACGATATTTATGTCAGCCCCAACCAAGTACGCCGTTTCGGCTTGCGTACCGGTGACACTGTCGAAGGACAAATCAGGGCACCCAAAGATGGCGAACGGTATTTCGCACTTTTAAAGCTTAATTCAATTAATTTCGACGAACCTGAACGCGTCCGTCATCGGATTAACTTCGATAATTTAACCCCTCTTTATCCAGACGAACGTTTAAAACTCGAACTGGAAAACCCAACCAAAAAAGATATGACGACACGGGTCATCGATTTGATTGCACCCTTAGGTAAAGGGCAACGCGGTCTGATTGTCGCCCCGCCTAGAACCGGTAAAACCGTCATGCTGCAAAATATTGCGCATGCGATTTCCGCCAATCACCCTGAAGTCTATCTGATAGTCCTGTTGATCGACGAACGGCCAGAAGAAGTGACCGATATGGCCCGATCGGTGAAAGGTGAAGTCGTCAGTTCAACATTTGACGAACCGGCAACTCGACATGTTCAAGTCGCCGAAATGGTGATAGAAAAGGCAAAGAGACTAGTCGAACATAAACGGGATGTTGTTATACTTCTCGATTCGATCACACGTCTTGCCCGTGCCTATAATACAGTCGTTCCAAGCTCTGGTAAGGTTTTAACCGGTGGTGTCGATGCCAATGCCTTGCAACGGCCCAAACGGTTTTTCGGTGCAGCACGCAATATCGAAGAAGGTGGATCCTTAACGATTATTGCGACTGCTTTGATCGATACAGGATCCAGAATGGACGAAGTAATCTTTGAAGAATTCAAAGGTACGGGTAATTCGGAAATTGTTCTTGATCGCAAAGTTGCTGACAAACGGACATTCCCGTCACTCGATATTACTAAGTCGGGAACGCGCAAAGAAGAACTTTTGGTGGATAAGGCCGTCCTATCCAAAATGTGGGTCTTACGCCGCGTCTTAATGCCCATGGGTGTCGTTGATGGAATGGAATTCTTATTAGAAAAACTGCGTCAGTCGAAAAGCAATGCAGATTTCTTTGATGCAATGAATACGTAGACTATCTAGCAATAATCAATTCTAAAAAAACCCTTCCTCGTTTAATCGGGAAGGGTTTTTTTATTGAACGAACCAAAAGATGAAAACGATTTTATCAAGAAACCTTATTGGGACATTGCAAGGTTTTCTAAAAGTTCTTCATGCGTGGTTATCGGTGCCGAACAGGTCTGGTTGCGGCAGATATAAATCACCAATTCTTTATCATTCTTTGGCTTACCAAAAGCTGGATGCGTCTCAGACAAGGCCGCAGGATCTGCAACAACTTGGACAATTTTATTCATCAGACTTGATTGATGAATTGTTTTCAGGATTGGCTTCAGATCACATCGTTCTGTATCGGCAATAATGACAATTTGAACAGCGGATAAATAAAGATCGACCCCGTTCAAATAAGCACCCAAAGGGAAGAAATTCCGTTCCAACTCCCCTGAAAAAGCGCAAATGAGATCTTCCGCCCTTTTGAGATAAAGTTCTTTTCCAGTTCTGTAATAAAGATCGGCAAAAAGAGAGAGGATCGCCCCATTTCCTGATGGAACAGCCGCATCGCTTATCGACTTCGTCCGCGTGATCAGAGTTTCCGTATCGTCGGCCGTCATATAATAACCGCCGCGCGGATCTAAGAAGTGCCGATCGACCGTCTCTGCCCATCGTTCCCCTTGCGCCAGATAAGCCTGATCTTGCGTTACCGTCGCCAACATGAGGGCTGCCCTGCCTAAGGCCGCATAATCATCCAAGATGCCTGGATGAGCTTTACCGCGACACCAGGAATGGGCCAGACGATTTTCATCGATGCGCATGGTTTGCGTGATGAAGAGCCACGCATCACCGGCCGCCTCAAGCCAATCGGCCCGATCAAAAACCGACGCTGCAAGGCAAAGGGATGAAATCATCATCCCATTCCAATCGGCCAAGATTTTATCGTCGCGTTCTGGTTTGATACGCTGATTGCGCGCCTGAAGTAGGCGCGCGCGACAATGTTTCAAAGTTTCTTCAGCCGCATCAGTCAGCGGATAGGGACCTGCCGAACGATTGAGGATCGTATGACCTTCCCAATTTCCTTGTGCGGTTACTTCATAGACATTCTTAAATAACTCGGCATTAGCGCCAAGAATCGCATCGATCTCGGCCTCGGACCAGACATAAAATTTACCTTCTTCATGCTCGCTATCGGCATCCAACGATGCCGTAAACGCATCGCCATCGCCCCGCATCTCGCGCAACAGCCAGTCGACAGTTTCATGAACCCGATCTTTAAACAGAGGATTGGCAGTTTCCTGATACGCCCAACAAAGCAACTCGATCAATTGCGCATTGTCATAGAGCATCTTTTCAAAATGGGGCACAAGCCAGGTTTCTTCGGTCGCATATCGGGCAAAACCACCGCCGATATGATCATAAATTCCCCCTTGGCAAATTCTTTCCAACGTCAATAAAACCGAGTCGCGGTAAGGCGTGATGCCGGTTCTTTTATAGCCACGCCATAAAACCTCCAACATGGTGCAATTCGGGAATTTAGGCGCACCGTGAAAACCGCCGTAACGTTGATCTATTGCCTGATTGATGTGTTCCGGGACTTTGTTCAACATCGTAACCGTGACGACACCACCGCTTCGCGGTTCGGAAAGGGCTTTCAAGCCTTTGGTCAAAACTCCGACATTTTGGGCAACCCGGTCGTAATCTTGATGAAACGTGCGTGCAATCCCCCGCAAAACATCGGGAAAGCCGGCACGGCCCCATCGTGTTTCCGGTGGAAAATATGTCCCACCCCAAAATGGGTTTCCATTGGGGGTCAAGAACATAGTCAAAGGCCATCCGCCTTGCTGGCCCAGCAATCCTAACGATTGTTGATATATCGCGTCCAGATCCGGGCGTTCTTCCCGGTCCACTTTGATGCAAATAAAATTCTCATTCATAATCTTGGCAATAGCCGGGTTATCAAAACTTTCATGGGCCATGACGTGACACCAATGGCATGCCGTATAACCGATAGAGAGTAAAACCGGTTTATTGTCTCGATGTGCTGCATCGAAGGCTTCCATACACCAGGGATACCAATCGACCGGATTATGTTGATGCTGCAATAAATAGGGGCTGGTTTCCTGGGATAATAAATTTGCATTCATGCTGAGTATTCCTAAACTGTACACTCGTCGATTCTAGCATAGTGCTATATCTCACGAACAGAGCCCGCGATGACTGACGAAAAACCATTTTTTGCCATCCATGCCTTTTTCTGTACGAACAAACGGCCGGATGGTCATCCAAGAGGATGTTGTTTGGACAAGGGTAGCGAAGACCTGCGCAATTATATGAAGGTACGCGCCAAAGAGTTGGGACTTGCCGATACACGGATAAACAGTGCGGGGTGTCTAGATCGGTGCGAATTAGGTCCTGTCATGGTGATCTATCCTGATGGTATTTGGTATGCGCCTAAAACCCGTGACGATGTCGATCTTATCCTCAGCCAACATTTAGCTGGGGGGACTGTCGTTGACCATTTGCGCTTGTCCAATGAACAGCGTTGATGATGGGCGCTAACCTCAGCAGCGATACGATTTTTGCACCGGCGACGGCGCGCGGGCGCGCCGGTGTTGCCGTTGTGCGGGTTTCCGGCCCCCATGCTGCCGATTGTCTGATCGCTCTCACAGGCAAACTACCGAGACCGCGTCTCGCCCGTTTATGTGCCCTCAGGGATGGATCGGAATTGATCGATCGGGGACTCGTGATTTGGTTTCCCGGTCCACAGAGTTTTACCGGTGAGGATGTTGCCGAATTGCACATCCATGGCAGCCATGCCGTGATGGCCCATCTTCTCGACACATTGGGGCGTTTGCCTCATTGCCGGATCGCCGAACCGGGGGAATTTACCCGCAGAGCCTTCCACCATCAAAAAATGGATTTGACAGAGGCTGAAGGGCTAGCCGATTTGATTGCGGCTGATACCGCCGCCCAGCGCCGTCAAGCCTTGCAGCAGATGAATGGGAGTTTGGCCCGTACTGTCGAACAATGGACCGAACAAGCGATCAGGGCCCTGGCTTATTGCGAGGCAGTGATCGATTTTTCTGATGAAGAATTACCGATTGGCTTATGGGATGACATACGGCGAAACCTTCAGCAATTGGCGGATTCGATCAACCAAGCAATGGCTGATGGGAACCGGGGTGAGATCGTCAGAGATGGGTTGTCCGTTGCCTTGGTTGGTCCGCCAAATTCTGGAAAATCAAGTTTGTTGAATAAGTTGGCGGGGCGCGATGTAGCGATTGTTTCTGCCCATGCGGGGACAACACGGGATATTGTCGAGGTTCGGCTTGATCTAGGTGGGTATGCTATTCTGTTGGCTGATACTGCCGGGATCAGAATAACGGACGATCCAATTGAACAAGAAGGCATGCGACGGGCAAAAGCACGGGCAGAATCTGCGGATCTAACATTGTTTATTGTCGATTCCAGCGACGATGTTTCACGTGAAACATCGTCGCTGGTCACGGCTGGCAATAATCTATCGATTTGGAATAAGATCGATTTAAAGCCTGCACCACCCGGAGAAATTGGAATTTCAGCCGAAACAGGTGCCGGTATCGATCGTTTGATCCAAAAATTAACCGACTATGCTGCGGCCCGACTGTCGGGTGAAACTGTCCTTGTTACCCGAAATCGCCATCGTGTCGCATTGCAAGATTGCCTTAATGCACTATACCGGGCTATAAACTGTCAGGAGTTAGGGTTGTTTGCTGAGGATCTTCGAATCGCGGTTCGGGCTCTCGGGCGTGTCACCGGAAAAGTCGATGTTGAGGATTTGCTGGACGTTATTTTTCGTGACTTCTGTATCGGAAAATAGGACGTGGCTTGTTAGGCTATAGAATTGCCCGTTTCAGGAATCTCGATTTTTCATCGGTCCCCGAATTGTCCCTTTCTAACTGAGACTCAGTTTGTCTCAGTTATCCTTAATCCATAATATTGAGCCAATGGATCTCTATGACCGTATTTGATCGTCACTTCGATGTCATTGTAGTGGGAGGCGGACATGCAGGATGCGAGGCTGCAGCAGCGGCGGCGCGTCTTGGCGCTAAAACGGCGCTTGTCACACATCAAGGTGCAACCCTGGGCGAAATGTCCTGTAATCCGGCGATCGGTGGTCTTGGTAAGGGACATATCGTACGAGAAATCGATGCGCTTGACGGAATTATGGGGCGTGCAATCGACCGGGCGGGAATACAGTTTCGGGTCTTAAATCGTTCCAAAGGACCGGCGGTTCAAGGACCGCGCGCCCAAGCCGACCGTAAACTTTACCGGCGGGCCATCCAGGAAATTCTGGTCGCGTATCCTTGTCTAACGGTGATCGAAGGATCAGCCGAAGATCTCACGCTCGATACCGCAGGACGGGTTGCCGGTCTGACATTAGCCGATGGTCGGTATTTCCCCACCGGCCGCGTCGTGATCACGACAGGCACCTTTCTGAATGGTCTCATTCATATTGGGACACACCGCATTCCTGCTGGTCGCGTCGGTGAAGAACCGTCGATCGGTCTGTCGCATACTTTGAGGCGACTTGGTTTTCCGCTTGGCCGTTTGAAGACGGGCACACCCCCGCGCCTCGATGGTCGCACGATCGCTTGGCATCGGTTGGAGCCGCAGCCGGGCGATAATCCGCCGCAACCCTTTTCATATTTGACCAACGGGATCACCACGCCCCAAATTCCATGCTTCATTACCGGCACGACGGCAGAAACCCATCGGATCATCCGCGACAATCTTTTTCAAGCCCCGATTTATTCCGGTCAAATCGAGGGAACTGGACCTCGCTATTGCCCGTCGATTGAGGATAAAGTTGTCCGCTTCGCCGATCGGGATCGTCACCAAATCTTTTTGGAACCGGAAGGGTTGGATGACGACACGGTTTATCCCAACGGAATTTCGACATCCTTGCCCGCCGATATCCAAGCGGCCTTGATTAAAACGATCCCCGGTCTTGAAGAAGCGGTGATTTTGCGTCCGGGTTACGCGATCGAATATGATTTCGTCGATCCAAGATCTTTGCGGTCAACCCTGGAAACGCGCACCGTACCGGGTCTTTATCTTGCCGGCCAGATCAACGGAACCACTGGTTATGAAGAAGCGGCCGGTCAAGGCTTGATCGCGGGTCTCAATGCTGCCTTGGCTGCGGGGGGGAGTGCGCCATTTATTTTAGATCGGGCGGAAGCCCTGATCGGTGTCATGATCGATGACCTGATCACCCGCGGGACGGGCGAACCCTATCGCATGTTTACCTCTCGGGCGGAATATCGCTTGATTCTGCGCGCAGATAATGCCGATCGGCGGCTCTCTGATCGGGGGGCGGCGATTGGTTGTCTCGGTAAAGATCGACGGGATTCATGGCGGCTGAAATCATTGCTGCTGGCCGAAGCGACGCAATTGATCCATGCTTTGAAAATGAGCCCGAATGCACTCGGAAAGTTGGGGTTGGATGTCAATCAAGATGGGATGGTGCGGTCGGCGGCCGATCTCTTGGGTCATCAATCCCTGTCTCTTGAACGGCTCGCTTCGATATGGCCTGACTTAAGGGGCATACGTCCTGATATTGCCGAACAGATAGAAATTGACTGTCGCTATGCCCCATATATTGAGCGGCAAGAAGCCGATATCCGATCGTTCCGCCGCGAGGAGGGGTTAGTCCTGCCCGATAGCTTGGATTATGCGCTGGTCGGCAGCCTTTCCAACGAAGAAAGGCAGAAATTATCGGCAGCGAAGCCATCGACCCTCGGTGCAGCGGGCAGAATACCGGGAATCACACCGTCTGCTCTTGTTGCCCTGCTAAAATATGTGAAACGCGACCCAACGAAACTGAGCGCATGACTTCCTCTTTTCATCATCCATCTTCCTTAGAAAGCCTTGGTGTTTCACGTGAAACATTGGCGCGGCTCACACGGTATGTTTCGCTTCTGCTGAAATGGAACGCCAAAATTAATTTGGTCGGACCGGCGAGCGAAGCTGAAATTTGGCATCGCCATGTCTATGACTGTGCGCAATTGTTTAGTTTGATCCCTAAGGATACGACCAGTCTGACCGATCTCGGCAGTGGTGCGGGCTTGCCGGGCCTTATTCTTGCGATTCTAGGGGTGCCGTCCGTCACCCTGATCGAAGTGGATACCCGTAAGGCGGCATTCCTGTTTGAAGCGGCGCGGATCACCGAAACAAGCGTCAAGGTCATTACAAAACGGCTTGAAACCCATCCCCCCGTCCCCCCTGCGGATATCGTCACGGCCCGCGCCTTGGCCCCCTTGCCAAGGCTGCTTGGCTATGCCGCCCCGTATTTAAAGGCCGACGGTACCTGCTTTTTTTTGAAAGGGGCACGGGTACAAGAAGAATTGGCAGAAGCGCGCAAGAGTTCCTGGGTCTTTGATGCCACGTTCCATCCCAGTCTTTCTGACGAGACCGGGACGATTCTTCAGCTAAAGGCGGTCTCTCATGTCGATCAGCCCTAATTCAATCGGCGTTGGCTTTGGTGCGCAAACCCGTAAAAATCCCCGGGTATTTGCCGTCGTCAATCAAAAAGGCGGGGTCGGCAAAACCACGACGGCCATTAATCTGGCAACAGCCCTAGCTGCCGCGAAAAAACGTGTGCTGCTGATTGATCTCGACCCACAGGGCAATACCTCGACGGGGCTTGGTATTCTGAAGTCCCAGCGCGTGATCACGACCTACGATGTGTTGGTTGGCCAGGATGAAATCGGCGATGCTTTGATTGCCACATCCGTGCCAGGGCTTCAGGTCGTTTCTTCGTCGGTTGAATTGGCAGGGGCAGAAATTGAGTTGGTCAGTATGCCGGGGCGCGAGTTTCGCTTGCGCGATGCCCTAAATCGCCTGACGACGGTCTATGATTATGTTCTGATCGATTGTCCACCATCCTTAGGCTTATTGACCTTGAACGGAATGGTCGCGGCCCATGCGGTTTTGGTGCCGTTACAATGTGAATTCTACGCGCTGGAAGGTTTGAGTCATTTAGTGCGAACGATCGATCGGGTCAAAAAAAATCTAAACCCCAATCTCGAGATCCAAGGGGTTGTTTTGACCATGTTCGATCGGCGCAGCAATCTGTGCGATTCCGTTGCGAATGATGTGCGCGATTATTTTGGCGCGAAGGTCTATCACACGACGATTCCGCGCAATGTGCGCATTTCCGAAGCGCCAAGCTATGGAAAGCCTGCCTTGCTCTATGATTGGAAATGCGCGGGATCTCAGGCCTATATTCATTTGGCGACCGAGTTGTTGCAGCGGGAAAATGATTTTGCCGATTTGATGGAGGGGTATGAATGAGCGAGATCGGCAAGCGCCGGGGCCTTGGCATGGGGTTATCGGCACTGTTGGGACAAGATAGCGATCCGGTCATTCGTCCTGAAGCCCGCGAACCGACCCGGTCATTGTCTATCGGACAAATTTATCCCGGCCGTTATCAGCCCCGTCGGCGCTTTGACGACGATAAATTGGCGGGTTTGGTCGAGTCGGTTCGAGAAAAAGGGGTGTTACAGCCACTGTTGGTGAGGCCTCACCCCGAGATCCCCAATGGATTCGAGCTGATCGCAGGAGAGCGGCGTTGGCGGGCGGCACAGCGTGCCGCCTTGCATGAAGTGCCGGTGATTATCCGCGATCTGTCCGATCGCGAGACGCTTGAAATCGCCCTGGTGGAAAATCTACAGCGCGAAGATCTCAACCCCCTCGAAGAGGCGGACGCCTATGCGCGTCTCATCGAAGAATTCGGCCATACCCAGGATGTCCTGGCAAAGGCGATGGGGAAAAGCCGCAGCCACGTCACCAACACCTTACGCTTGCTCGGGTGCAGCGAGAAGGTCCGCGCCTATTTGCGCGATGGCAAGATAACGGCAGGCCATGCGCGTGCCTTGGTCGGCTATGGGGCGGCCGATGATCTCGTCGAAGAGATCGTCGCACGGGGCCTCAATGTGCGTCAGGTCGAGGCTATGGTTGCCGGGGCGAAAAAACCCCTCGCCGCGGCACCAAAAAAGCTGCCGGAGCATGATCCCAATACGGTGGCGCTTGAACGAGAATTGACCACGATTTTGGGGTTGGGCGTCTCGATCAAGGCAAAGGGCAATAGCGGCGTTTTAACGATCAGCTACCGTTCCTTGGATCAGTTGGATGGGTTTTTACGCCGCCTGCGCTAGTCGCTCGGGGTTTTCGTTGCCGCCGTTCAGCGGTTTCGGGCGGGGCGGCCCGGAAGTCGCCCGATCAGGCACAAGATCTGGCGGCAGATCGTCTCGTCGGGATATCCGGTCGACTTGCAATCGAACTCGGCACTGGTCAAGAGAGCAAGTGCCCGCGTAATCCGACGAGACGGCCAATTCTGGACTTGAACGCGGAACCGGTCGGCATATTTGAAAAAAATCGGTGGCCGCAGGGATTTAATCGCCATGTCCGGTGCCGTTCCCGCATCGATCAGGCTGCTGACCAGGTGCAGCCGCTGACCATGCCGTTGGGCAGCGCGAATGACTTGAACCGGGGCGATTCCTTCTAAAAACAATCGGTCGAGCCCGCTATCGACACCGCCGACATGGGCGTCATAGGCGTGATAAACCACATCGTCCAGGGCAAGGGCGCTGGTATCGCCGATGGTGACGAGGGCATCGTCAAGCCGGACGCGGGTGTCCCCGTCCTTATAAAGGCAAAGTTTTTCCAATTCTTGCCGGGTGATCCCGCGATCCGTCCCGAGCGAAGATGTCAGATAGCTCAGGGCGTCATCGTCGATCTGAAGCTTGTGCTGTGCCAGGGTTTCGCGAATGAGGGTGGAAATCTCGCGCGGGCCGTCGCTGTAACAGGCGATCGCCGTGATTTCAGCCCCATTTTCCGCCCGTTTGCGCAGACTGGAAGTTTTGGCGAGATCGCCTGCTTCGATGAGGATCAAACATTGGTCGTTCGGTTTGACGAGGCACGCCTCCAAGGGTTTGGTCAGGATATCGCCGACATCGCGGATCCGAACGATCCGTCGTCCGCCCATCATCGAGATGGCGAATACTTCATCCAAAAGCCGGGCATGATCCTGGCGAATTTGGTCGCCGGTTAGGTAGCAGAGACGAAAGGGATCGTCGAGAACCCCGCCCAAGATGGTACGACAGAGCGTATCGGCCCGTTCGCGGATCAGACCTTCGTCGGGACCAAAGAGGAGGACGGCAGCGATTTCCGGCGACGGTTGGCGTAAGAAGCGATTGACGTCGCCGGGGGATAATTTCACCTACGTCCCCGTGATCTAGAGGGCGGGTTGATCGCTGTGCAGGAACAGGGTGACCTTCGTTTGAATATCGATTCCGACCTCACGCACACTGCGGGCGAGATCGTTATTGCCGGCGACGACATTGGCATATTCGCTATTGGTCACGTCATGGCCAGTTTCAACCAAAGATCGGCCACGATAAACCGTTTTGCCGTCGCTATTGCGGCGTAAGATCCAGGTCGCCCCTAAAAACGTGTCGGTGCGACTGGCTAAGCTGTCGGTACGAATGGCGACATCGGTCTCGCGTAAGATCAGGGCAACTTCCAAGGTAAAGACGGGGGACACCGTTTGGTTGCTGGTCGGGTTGAACGCATCGCGCAATTGATTCGTCATCAATTGCCCCATGCGATCGCCGATCTGCGCCACTTTCACACTGGCCAAAAGCGGGTCGAAGCCCGCCCGTCCACTTTGTTGATAAAGCGGTTGAAAGCCGCAGCCGCCAAGACAGCCAAGCATCAGCAGCACAAAGAGGAGGTGCGGGCGCATCAGCCGATCACGAGGTTGATCAAGCGGTTTGGGACCAGAATGATTTTACGCACGGACTTACCCTCCAAGGCTTTCTGAACGATCGGCATTGCCAAGACGGCGGCCTCTGCGGTCGGTTGATCGACATCAAGGGGCAAATCGATCGTTCCGCGTAACTTCCCATTCACTTGCACTGCAAGCGTTACGGCATCATCGCGAATTAAGTCGGGATCGGCAAGGGGCCAGGCTTGATCGATCGCCAAATCTTCATGGCCGAGCATAGACCAGAGTTCTTCGGCAAAATGCGGCACCATGGGTGCGATCAGCAAGACCAACGGTTCGAAAATCGGGCGCAGGACGCCATCGGGTAGGCTTGAAACGGCATCTTCGAGATGGTTGGTGAATTCGCGGATTCGCGCCACGGCCCGATTGAACCGGAATTGGTCGAGATCGTCGCTCACCCCGGCGATCGTTTTGTGCAAGAGGCGGCGTGTTGCAACCCCCGCATCCGACTGGTCCGGGGCGGCGCCAAGGGCGGTCAAGCGGTCGCGATGATCGGCAATGAGACGGAAGAGACGGTTGACATACCGCCACGTCCCCTCGATCCCGCTTGCCGTCCATTCGAGATCCCGTTCCGGGGGGCTATCGGACAGAAGGAAGAGACGCGCCGTGTCGGCCCCATAGCCTTTGCAGATCTCGTCAAGACCGATCGTATTGCGCTTCGATTTCGACATTTTTTCCAGACGGCCGATGGTGACGGTCTGGTCGGTGGCGTCGGTGATGCGGCCATCCGGGTGGCGAATGACCTCTTCGGGATAGCACCAATGGCCATCCGCGCGGCGATAGGTCTCGTGACAGACCATGCCTTGGGTGAACAGCCCGGCGAACGGTTCCTTCACATCGAGATAGCCGCAATGGCTAAGCGCACGCACGAAGAACCGCGAATAGAGCAAGTGGAGAATCGCATGTTCGATGCCGCCGATATATTGATCGACCGGCAACCAATAATCGACATCGGCCCGATCGAAGGCTTGATCCGATTGGGGCGAGCAATAGCGTGCAAAATACCAAGACGATTCAAAGAACGTATCGAACGTATCGGTTTCGCGTCTGGCTGCGGTTCCACATGTGGGACAGGTGACATGTTTCCAGGTTGGGTGATGATCGAGCGGGTTGCCCGGTCGCTCGAAGCTGACATCGTCCGGCAACGTGACGGGAAGCTGATCGGCGGGGACGGGGACGATGCCGCAGGCCGGACAATGAATGATCGGGATGGGACATCCCCAATAGCGTTGGCGGGAAACGCCCCAATCGCGCAGACGATATTGCACGATGCCTTTGCCGATCCCGGCCGCCTCGAGACGCGCAATGGCCGCCCGTTTCGCCTCCGGCACGCTGAGCCCGTCGAGAAAGTCGGAATTGACCAGAATGCCGTCCGCATCGGTAAACGCGGTCTCGGCGATCGCGATTGCCGACCCATCGGCGGGTCGCACGACGGGGCGGACCGGCAGGTCATATTTGCGGGCGAAATCGAGATCCCGTTGGTCGTGGGCGGGGCACCCGAAGATGGCCCCCGTGCCATATTCCATCAGCACGAAATTGGCGATATAGACCGGCAGGCGACAGTCGACCAGGAACGGATGATCGACGAAAAGCGGCGTTTTCAGGCCGATTTTTTCAGCCGTTTCGATGGCGACTTCACTCGTCCCCATACGGTTGCAGAGGGCGGCGAATGCGGCGATTTCCGGATGATCGACGGCAAGCCGGGCCGCAATCGGGTGATTGGCGGAAATCGCACAGAAGGCGGCCCCGAACAGCGTGTCCGGGCGGGTGGTGAAAATTTCGAGTTCTTCGCCCTCGAACCCATCGCCGCGCACGGTAAAGCGGACCCGGGCCCCATCGGACCGACCGATCCAATTGGCTTGCATCAGGCGTACCCGTTCCGGCCACCGGTCAAGCGTGTCGATGCCGGACAAAAGATCTTCGGCAAAATCGGTGATTTTCAAAAACCACTGCGATAAGAGCCGTTTTTCGACAAGCGCACCCGATCGCCAGCCGCGACCGTCGATCACTTGTTCGTTGGCAAGGACCGTATGTTCGACCGGATCCCAATTGACCCAGGATTCTTTGCGATAGGCCAAGCCCGCCTTGAGAAAATCCAGGAACATTTTCTGTTCGTGGCGATAATAATCGGGCTTGCAGGTTGCGAGTTCCCGATCCCAATCATAGGAAAGACCCAACATCTTCAGTTGGGCCCCCATGACCGCGATATTGTCGTCGGTCCATGCGGCGGGATGAATCTTGGAATGGATGGCGGCATTTTCAGCCGGTAGACCGAAGGCATCCCAGCCCATCGGATGCAACACGTTGAAACCGCGCGCCCGTTTATAGCGGGTGACGACATCGCCCATCGTATAATTGCGGGCATGGCCAACGTGAAGCTTGCCCGATGGGTAAGGGAACATCTCAAGGACGTAGTATTTGGGTTTGGAAGGATCGGTCTTGACTGAAAAACAGCGCCGTTCAGCCCAGATTTTTTGCCAGTGCCGTTCGGATGTCAGGAAATTGTACCGTTCCATGTTTCAGTGTCCTTCGTGACGTCCCAAGGATGCGTCCCCTGCAATCGGGTCTCTTGGTGCTATACCGCGTCGCTTATCGATAAACTAGATCCGATTGGATCAGGTCACTTCTGCGCCGGTGCAGCATCTCTTTGGGTGCGGGGTAGACTTTGCCCAGAATCGGCGCGCATAAAAAAAGGGGAAAACAGACTGTTTTCCCCTCCGATCAAAGCAGTCTCAGCCAGGGTTATTGTTGGGCGGCTTGCTGCGAGGTAATGCGTAGCTGACGGGCGCGGGTCAGGATGCTGTTTTCGAGATTGGCCGCCGTTTTGACATCGACCGGGGCGTCGACCCAATGGCCCTCGCCACCGGTTTGACGGAAGACGGTCGCCTTGATCCCGTCGGCGCGCAATTGGCGGTCCAGAATGAAGATATTGACCTTGAATCGTTCGTTCGGGGTTTCCGCCGGGGCATACCAATCGGTGAGAATGACGCCGCCGAACGGATCGGCCGAGGTGATCGGCATGAAGGCGATGGTTTCGAGAGAGCCCCGGAACAAGAAGGCATTGACACCAATCCCAGCCGGGGCCGAATCTTGGCGCTTGGAACTGCCGCCGAAGAAGGAAAGGCCACCTTCGCCGAACACGCTGTCGCCAGTGTCGGCATCGGGCCTAACATCGATGGCGGGGTTATAATGCGAGGTTTCACTCGGCGTGATGCTCCCACACCCGGCGACCAAAGCCGCACAGCCGAAAACCACAAACAAAGCGCAAAACCGATTGGCCATCATTTTCCTCGAAACCCGCATCATCAGTATGTCGGCACATAACCCATGTATTCGGTATATAATATCCGCATGAGGTGCCGTATAAACGATCCCGTGGCACTTTCTATCATGTTACGGCCGATCTTGAAAGACGGATCCGGTGACGATGATGAAATTTCAACGGCGATGCAAGAGCGGCTAGAAGAATCGCCAAGGCCGCATGATGCGTTACTATGTGTTATTAAGCGGTTCTTGATTCATAAATTTTTCATAAACCAAAATACTCAAACACGAATCTCGGATTCAGGCCGCAATGAAACGCAAATCAAATGGTTGATCCAAGCAACTATTACAGAAATAAGAACATTTTTTCCCTGCCCTTATGCTGAATGTGGTGTCTTGGCAACAGTCATGGGAAAGGGTGAGCAATTTTGCGTCATAGTGCTTGACCCAATTCTTAGGAGACGTAAGGTCCAAGCAGGAATTTGGATTTGTCGCTCGGCATTCGCGTTGACCTGGGTGGATGGGTGTCGGCCAAATCACCGTTCTCTATAGGATACCGCAAGGGTTCTGGGAAACGGTCTTGGTGCAGAATTTATTGGGTATTCTCGAGGAGGAATTGATGAAAAAAATTCTGTTGAGCACGACGGCCTTAATCGCGATGGGCCTTGTGACTGCCGCCCATGCTGCTGAAAAAGATCAGCCGATTAAGTTGACCGTCGGCGGTGCCTTCCAATTCGGTTACGGCATCATGCTGCAAGACAACAATCAACCCGGCCAAGCCGGCTTCAAGCGCGCCGCCGACAGCGCCCAGGAAGATTTCCTCATCCGCATTTCCGGTGAGTCGAAGTTCGAAAACGGCCTGACTGCCGGTGTGTACTTCCGCTTGCGCGGCGAAAATACCCGTGGCGGCGGTGCAGCCTTCACGAACGATACGTTCAAGGACGATTACCTCTACCTCAAGGGCGATGCCTTCGGGACCTTCCGCTTCGGTGACGTGAGCGACGTGCGCCGCGACAAGGGCTATACCGCCCCGCAGGTTTGCAATTGCGGCGACTCCTTCTTCGGGTCGAACACCCAAAACGTGACCTTCAACAATTCCCCGATCGGCACCAATGCCACGGCGGCGAATTTCGACGGTCGCGCCACCAAGATCGCCTATTACAGCCCGACCATCAACGGTTTCCAACTGGCCTTCTCCTATGCCCCTGATTTCCAAAAGGGTCATCGGGTCGGCGGCAACCGCGCCGAAGCCTTCCCGAATGGCGGCGGTAACACGGGCAACCTGAACCTCAATTTCGCGCGCAACTTCTACTCGGTTGCGGCGTCGTACGATGCAGCGATCGGCGATGTGAAGATCAGCACCGGTGCCGGTTTCTCCGGGGCATCCGCCGTGCGGGCGACGACGGTTGTCGGTATCAACGATGCCGACCCGTTCATCTATAACGCCGGTTTGACCGTCACCTATGGGGCGTTCAAGATCGGTGGTGCCTATGAATATTCGGCCCATGGCGAATTCGGCGGCTTCACAAGTTTTGGTGCGGCTGGTTTGGCAACCGCCGCCGGTGGTGCCTTCGCCAAGGTCAAGACGAACGATATCAACAATAAAATCTCCGATATCGGTATCACCTACACCGTCGGTCCTCTGACCACGGGTATCTCGTACTCGCGCGGCGATTACGAAGGTGTGGTCGATCCGGCCAATCCGAAGCGTTCGGCGATCAATAACATCGTGTTTGCCGGCGCCAACTATCTGGTCGGTCCGGGTGTCAATCTGTTGGGCGGCGTTCAGCTCAACAATTACGACCCGCAAGGCAACTATGTTCCGCTGCCGAAGAATTCGACACCCTCGACCATTGGTTCGAACACCGGTGGTACGGGGACGGCTGGCGTGCCTGCCAATAACAACCCGTTCGCGCGCAGCTACACGGGCGTCGTGTTGGTGTTCGGTACGGCCATCCGTTTCTAATCGGCGGCCTCGAAAGATTGAAAAGGGGGGATGGGAAACCATCCTCCCTTTTTTTATGGTCCGGGCGTCCGGCCCCGATCCTTGCGTCTGGTATGAGGCAGACTTGCAGGATGTACCATTAACGGGCCATCCAATATATTGTCATCCGGATCGCGCTAAGCTAGGATCAAGACATAATCTTTGGGTTTGAAAGCGGATGATCGATGGGCGGAATTATTTGGTTGGCGTCGTTTCCGAAGTCGGGCAATACGTGGCTGCGTTCCTATCTGCATAATTTGCTGCGCAATCCCACCGAATCCTACGATATCAATACCTTATCGAACTTTACCTTGGGCGATGCCCAGGCCCATTGGTATAAGTTGCTGGACCCCCGCCCCGCCTCGCAATACACGATGGACGAGGTCCGCCGGATGCGACCCCAGGTGCATCAGGCGATGACGAAGGCGCATCCCGACAGTATTTTCGTGAAAACCCATAACGCCTTGGTCGAGGATGAGGGCGCGGAACTCATCACCCAGTCAGTCACGGCGGGCGCTATTTATGTTGTGCGCAATCCTTTGGATGTCGTGATTTCTTTCAGTCATCATATGGGCAAAACCATCGACGAGACGATCGAGATCATGTCCCAAGAGGGCACCTGCACCGTCGGTGACGATATCAATGTTTATGAACGATTGGGCAGTTGGTCGCTCCATGTGAAATCATGGACCCATACGCCGAGTCCGCAATTACTGGTGATACGATACGAAGATATGCTCGATTCGCCCCTGAAGACATTTGGTCAGGTCGCGCAATTTCTAGGTTTAAAACCGCCGCGCGACCGCTTGGAAAAGGCAATAAAGTTGAGCTCTTTCAAAGTGTTGCAGGCACAGGAAAAACGCAAAGGCTTTATTGAACGCCCTAAGACGGCGACGGCCTCGTTCTTTCGCGAGGGCAAATCGGGACAATGGAAAAAACTCCTGACTATTGATCAGATTAATAGAATTAAGCACGATCACGCCGAACAAATGCATCGTTTTGGCTATTTATCATGATGGTTTTGCACGCAAGAGTATAGTAATTGAGTGTAATTATAAAAATCTATCTATTTAGAGTTACATTTATGCGCGTTTCCGTGGAATAATCAGAGCATCAATCAAAAGGCGAGCAATCGGGGCATTATTGATTCGCGTCGATCCCCCCCAGCCACCCCAGTGAGGCCAAGATCGCGATTTTACGGTCCGCAGACCATCGCCCACTTCCCAAGATCAAAGGCCGTAATCCGCCGAAGCCGACAGAGGTCATCATGGATCATTTGGACAGTCTCGAAGCGCGCAGCATCTATATTTTGAGAGAGTCCTTTTTTAAAATGGACAAGCTCGGCATGCTGTGGTCCTTCGGCAAGGATAGTCAGGTTGTGTTATGGTTGGCCCGAAAGGCTTTTTTCGGGCATGTCCCGTTTCCGGTCATTCATATCGACACGACGTATGAACCACCGGAAATGATTGCCTTTCGCGATCGATTCGCCGTCGATTGGAATCTCAATCTGATCGTCGGCACCAACGAGGCGGCGATTGCCGATGGGATGAACCATACGCGCGGCCGGATCACCTGTTGCACGGCGCTTAAGACCAATGCCCTAAACCAGACGATCGAACGGCATGGGTTTACCGGGATCATTGCCGGTATTCGGCGCGATGAAGAAGGCACGCGCGCCAAGGAACGGGTTTTCAGCCCCCGCGCCACCGACGGCAAATATGATTCCCGTCATCAACCGCCGGAATTGTTCGATCAATACATGACGGATTTTCCACCCGGCACCCATGTTCGGGTCCATCCCTTGCTGCATTGGACCGAACTTGACGTGTGGCGGTATATCGAGCGGGAGGGGATCCCGATCGTCGATTTATACTTTGCCCGCGACGGCAGGCGCTATCGCTCGCTCGGATGTGCCCCCTGTACCGGCACCGTCGCCAGCACGGCATCCACCATTCCTGAGATTATTGCGGAACTGATGGAAACCCGCATCCCCGAACGGGCGGGGCGCGCACAAGACCAAGAAGCCGAAGATGCGTTTGAACGCCTGCGTGCGGAAGGACATATGTGATGCAAGATCAACACACGCTGCAAGGGCTGGGCGATTCCCAGGCAAAGCCGGGGTCCCGCCACGACACCCCCATCCGCATCGTCGTCGTCGGCCATGTGGATCACGGGAAATCCACCCTGATCGGACGGCTGCTCCATGATGTCGGGGCTTTGCCGACCGGCAAGGTGGAAGCCCTGGCGGCCTCCTCGACCAAGCGGGGCATGCCGTTCGAGTGGGCCTTCGTCACCGATGCCCTGCGCGCCGAACGGGACCAAGGCATCACCATCGATGTCAGCTATATCTGGATTTCCACTTTGCGCCGCCCCTATCTGCTGCTGGACGCGCCGGGCCACCGGGAGTTTCTGCGCAATATGGTGACGGGGGCGGCGGCGAGCGATGCGGGTCTGCTGGTGATCGATGCGGTCGATGGGTTGCAGGAACAATCGCGCCGTCATGCGTTTTTATTGAGCTTGCTGGGTCTGCGCCATGTGATCGTCGCGGTCAGCAAGATGGATCTGGTCGGCTATGCCGCAGACCGGTTCGAGGCGATTGCGCAAGAGATCCGCACCTTCTTTCGCGATGCCGGGATCGACCCCGCCGCCATCGTGCCGGTTGCAGCGCGCGAGGGCGGCAATCTCGCCCTGCGTTCGGCGGAAATGCCGTGGTATTCGGGGCCGACCATCGTCGAGGCGATGGATCAAGTGCGCGGCCACGAGGCCGACAGTGCGGCGGCTCTCAGATTTCCGGTGCAGGACGTTTATAAATTCGACGATCGTCGGATCATCGCCGGGCGGATCGAGACCGGGCGTCTGTCTGTCGGCGATCGCCTGATCTTTTCCCCCTCGAACAAGACGGCCAAGGTCGTCAGTTTCGAGGCATGGGGCGGCAAGGGGCCGGAAAAACGCACGGCCTCCGCCGGGGAAAGCATCGGGATCACCCTCGACCCGCAGATTTTCCTGGAACGGGGTGAAATCGCCAGTCTGGTCGACGATGCCCCGATGTTGAGTTCGGTCGTCCATGCGCGGATCTTCTGGCTGGCGGGGCACCCTTTGCAGCCGAATGCGCGCCTGCGCCTGAAACTCGCGACGCAAGAATTTCCGGTCGATGTCGAACGCATCGAACGGGTGATCGATTCCGCCACACTTGAGACGCTGGACGCTGCGGGTGGGGGCCACGACCACCCTGTGCCCCCCGATAGCGTCGCCGATGTGGTTCTGCGCGCCCGCGGGCTCGTCGCCCTCGATAATCATGCGGACTTGCCGGTGACAGGGCGCTTCGTCCTGCTCGACGGATATGACGTGGTGGCGGGCGGTTGGATCGACATGACCGGCTATCCCGATCAACGCCGGTTGATGACGCACAAATCAACCAATATCCATAGCGTCGAAACCCGGACGACCGGTGTCATGCGGCATGCCCGCAATGGGCACCAGGGCGGTGTTTTATGGTTTACCGGCTTGTCCGGGGCCGGGAAATCCACCTTGGCGGTGGCCGTCGAACATCGCTTGTTCCAACGCGGTTATCAGGTCTATCTGTTGGACGGGGATAATGTCCGCCGGGGCCTGACCCGGGATCTTGGGTTTTCCCCCGACGATCGGGCGGAAAACATCCGTCGGGTGGGCGAGGTTGCGGCCCTTTTTGCCGATGCCGGGATGATCGTTCTGTCGGCCTTCATCTCGCCCTATCGGGCCGACCGGGATCGGGCGCGGCAGGCCATGCATAATTTGTTGGGCGCAGAAGGCGACCAGCGGTTTCACGAAATCTATGTGAAGGCCGACGTCGAAGCGTGCGAGGCCCGCGATCCCAAGGGGCTTTATCGCAAGGCGCGTGCCGGGGAAATTCCGCAATTCACCGGCATTTCCGCCCCCTACGAGCCGCCGCTCGTGGCGCAATTAACCATCGACACCGAGGCCCAGACTGTGGAAGAAAGCGTCGAGGCCCTGGTGGCCTATATCGAAGCGACGTTCCCACGGGGTCATTGATGCACGGGTCCGATGAGATTGCCAGCCGTCTTGGCGCGGTTCGGGACGAGATTGCCGCCGCCGAGGCGGCATTCGATCGCCCGTCCGGTGCCGTTACCCTCGTGGCGGTCAGCAAAACGAAACCGCAATCCGACGTTCTGGCCGCCTATGCGGCGGGACAGCGGGTTTTCGGCGAAAATCGGGTCCAAGAGGGGCTGCAGAAATTCGATCCGCTGCGCGCATCTCTACCCGATCTGGTGCTGCATCTCATCGGACCGTTGCAAACCAATAAAGTGGCGGATGCCGTGCGCACTTTCGAGGTGATCGAAACGGTCGATCGGTTGAAATTGGCCGAAAGCCTAGCCCAGGCATGGCGGCAACCGGGCGTGCGGCTCAAATCCTGCTTCATTCAGGTGAATACCGGTGCCGAACCGCAAAAAGCGGGGATCTTGCCCCACGAGGCGGATGATTTTATCGCGACCTGTCGCGATCGTCTGGGCTTGCCGGTCGTCGGTCTCATGTGCATCCCCCCGGTCGAGGACGAGCCCGCCCTGCATTTCGCGTTTCTAAAGGCAATGGCGCTTCGTCATGGGTTGCGCGCGCTCAGCATGGGGATGAGCGGCGATTATCGTTTGGCGATCCAACAAGGGGCGACCCATGTTCGGATCGGATCGGCAATTTTCGGCGATCGGGTCAGGGCCGAGGCCGATCCGGCGGCATGACGACGATCCGGGACGTGCAATCGGCATCGGCCAGAAATGCCAGCATATCGCCGAGCCCTAGGGCAATGCATCCCGCCGTCGGGCGGTAATCGTCGTGGGCCAGATGGAGGAAGATGGCACTGCCGAGATGGGGGATTGTGGCCCGATCGTTGAAACCGAGGGGCACGATCAGATCATAGACCCGGTCGTCCCGCCACAAGGCCTCATGGCGGGCGGGATAGGGGCGGATCACCCGCCGGTTATAGGCGCGATCGTCGGGGTCGTCACACCATCCGTCATCGGGGCGCAGGGCGATGGCGGGCAATTGCGTTTCTGGCCGCTCAATGCGATCGGGCCGATAGAAGAGGCCGCGGCACAGCCACCGGCCCACGGGCGTGATACCGTCGCCTTCTGCGATTTTATCGCCAATGCCGCCACGCCCCAAAGCGACCGGCACGACCCGGTCGGCCAACCGGCACCCCTGCGCATCCGTAACGACCAGATCCATGGTTTTAGCCACCCGTCCCGTTTGGCCCGATCCTAAACCAATCCCACGCGGATTTTAAGCGGCGCATGCGGCTGAAGGGATGCGGCGTTATGAGGTTTGATCGACGGTGCGCGGGGATTGCGCGGACCCCGGCGGGCGATTGCCGGTTCTGCTTTGGATGAGGGCGTTATATTTATCCAGCCCCTGCCGCATCCGATCGGCAAAATCGATCGGCGCACTCGGTGCCGGGCCGTGGGCCGCGTTGCTGATCGTGCCGGACGGGGGGGTGAAGGCGACCGGCAGACTGCCATGTTGGGCACTCGCGGCCCGTTGATTGGCGATCCCCTGTTTGCTGGTATCGATCGGGATGAACCGGTTGCCATTGGGCAGGGGCAGCCCTTGAGGGGCGCCCGGGGCTACGGGAAGCCCGCTTTGGGGTGCGGGACC
>DAISJD010000029.1:0-29817 GCA_036821645.1 Aliidongia sp. | reverse complement strand
CGGCCGAGGCGTGAGAGGAGGCGGGCGGGCCGGAAAATGCGGTCAGGACCTTGACCAATGCGATCACGGTGGAACCCAATAACCGCGAGCATTTCGTCAATCGGGCGGTCGCCAATGCGCAGCGCAAAAACTATCAAGGGGCCGTGGATGATCTTGGCCGGGCCCTTGCCATGGGGCCGCCGCGTGCGGATATTTTGGCCTATCGCGCGTCGGCCTTGCGTTATCTGAAGGATCTGGCCCATGCTAGGCTCGATGCGGATCAGGCGGTTGTCCTGAATCCGGCCTTGGCCGAAGCCTGGTTGGAACGCGCCAATATCGAACGGTTGAGCGGCGATGCGGCCTCGGCCCGGCGCGATTGGTTGAAAGTATTGGAACTGGCCCCGGATTCCGCCGCCGCCGATTCGGCCCGGACCAACCTTGCCACACTCGATGTGCGGGTCGATGACGTGCCAGCTCCCAAACGCCGGTGATGGGGACGATGACGGGGGTGATGAGGGGGCCAAGGGATACGGTCATGATGGCGGATTATGCCGACAGGCTCGGCTATGCCGGGCCTTTGGCCGTGGATTTCGCCATGCTATCCGCGTTGCACGCGCATCATTTGCGCAAGGTTCCGTTTGAAAATCTGGATATTTATAATAAAAGACCAATAAATTTGGATATTGAATCATTAAAAAATAAAATTATTAAAAATAAAAGAGGTGGATTTTGCTATGAATTGAATGGATTGTTTTATATTTTTTT
The DNA here is from genome assembly GCA_036821645.1 of Aliidongia sp. GTDB lineage: Bacteria > Pseudomonadota > Alphaproteobacteria > ATCC43930 > CGMCC-115725 > DAISJD01. The sequence continues at coordinate 29,073 of DAISJD010000029.1, read as the reverse complement.
GAAAGAGATTGGGTTTAACGTTCAGATGATTGCGGCCAATGTCGCGCGTGACGATGGCTCTTTCGGCCCGGATTTCGATCATCTGGCACTGATCGTGCGGTTGGATGAACCGTTTTTGGTCGATGTCGGGTTCGGCAGTGCGTTTTTGACCCCCCTGCGCCTCAACGAACCGGGGATCCAAACCCAATCGGTCGGTTCTTTTCAGCTAGCCTGCACCGAGGGGCGCTATACATTGTTCATGAAGACGGCGGGTGCCTGCGATGCGGCGGCGCAATATCGTTTTACCTTGACGCCGCAACCTTTGTCGGCATTTGCCGAGATGTCTCGTTTCCATCAAACGTCACCCTTATCGCATTTTACCCAAAAGCGCTTGTGCACGCGGGCGACGCCGGACGGGCGGGTGACGATCAGTCAGGATCGTCTCATCGAAACGGGGCCTTTCGGGCGACGGGAGACCCCGCTCACATCCGAGCAAGCAGTTCGCACGGCGCTTGCAACCCATTTCGAGATCGTGCTGTGAGGTGGCGGGATTGGTTTTGATGGCGGCGATCGCGGGGCAAGCCCTGCCGGACGGGTGGATTGGCCTGCGCGCGGTGGGACCGGTCGATTGGGCATCGATGTTGGTCTTTTTGCAACGCAGATTGTTACCTGGCATTGAAAAAATTGACGGTTCAATCTATTACCGCACGATTGAGATCGGCGGGTGCCATGGGGTGCTTGGGGTTCAGGCTTGGCCGGACGGGCCGGGGATCGCCGCTCGTCTGTGGCATCCCGATCCCGATGCCCCGCCTGTGGTCTGTCGCCGCTTGCGGCGTCAATACGACCTCGATGCGGATACGGGGGCGATTGCCACCCACCTCAAGGGGGATCCGGTGCTGCACGACTTGGTTGCGGCCCGGCCCCATATTCGCATTCCCGGCAGTTGGGATGTCGATGAATTGGCCATTCGGGCCATCGCGGGTCAGCAGGTCAGCGTCGAGGCCGCCGCCGGTGTCGTCGCACGTATTGCCCGTGCGGCGGGTAGGCCCTTGGCGATGGCGGGCGGCACACCCATCGTCGGGCTCGATTGGATCTTTCCACAGGCGGCGGATGTGGCGCTGCTCGACCCGTCCCATTTCGCCATGCCCCGGGCGCGGGCAGAAACGATCCGGCATTTGATGGATTGTGCGACGGACCCCAGTTTTTGGCAGGGCGATCCCGGTGCCGTTGCCCGCCATCTCGTGACGATGCCGGGCATCGGCGATTGGACGGCGCAATATATCGCGTTACGCGCCTTGCACGATGGCGATGCGTTCCCGGCGGGCGATCTTATCCTGCGCCGTCGCGCGGCGCGCGGCGATTCTGTGCCCAGCATTCGGGACCTGCGGCGGATGGCCGAGGCGTGGCGTCCCTATCGGGCCTATGCCGCCATTCATCTTTGGTTAGGAGGATCATCAAGGTGACACCCCATTTCGACTATGCCGAAATCGACAGCCCGGTCGGCACGATTCTGGTGGCTGCACGAGGGGAATGCCTGATTTCTCTCGATTTTAGCGATTATCGCGAACGGTTTGAAGCGCTCTTGGCGAAACGATTTCCGTTGGGCTATCGCCGAAGCGTCCACCCCGATCCGACCGGCTTGCGGGCACGGCTTGCGGCCTATTTCGCTGGCACGCCCGACCCGTGGGATGGGTTGCAACTCGATCCCGGCGGCACACCGTTTCAGGCAAGTGTCTGGGCTGCCTTGCGCCAGATACCGTTCGGCACGACCGAGAGTTACGGCACCCTTGCCCGGCGCTTGGGCAACCCGTCGGCCAGTCGGGCGGTCGGGGCTGCCAATGGGCAAAATCCGATTGCGATCATCATCCCCTGTCACCGGGTGATCGGGGCATCGGGGGCTATGACCGGCTATGGCGGCGGGCTGGAGCGCAAACGAGACCTATTGCGCCGTGAGGGGATTATCGGGCGCGATCTGCTCTAAAAATCGAGGTCGCCGTAATGATCCGGCGGCGGATTGCCGGGAATATGATCGGTCAGCAATTGCCGGAAGGCGGGGCGCGATTTGATCCGGGCATACCAATCCTTTGCCAGATCATGGGCCCCCCAGGGCACGTCGCCTAAATAATCGAGGCACGATAAGTGAGCCGATGCCGCAAGATCGGCCAGAGAAAAATGATCGCCCGCAAGCCATCGCCGCCGATCGACCAAATATGAAATATATTCGAGATGGTAATGAATATTGGCATGACCGGCGCGAATGGCGGCGGAATTCGGGTGGCCATAGCCCATCATCCGTTTCAGGATTTTTTCGCCGACGAGGTTTTGGGTGACTTCGCGATACATTTTTTGATCGAACCACACGATCAAGCGCCGCACTTCGGCCCGGTCGACGGGATCGATGCCCAACAGCAAACGATCGCGATAGACTTCTTCAAGATATTCGCAGATCACGGCTGAATCGGCGATCACCCGCCCATCGGGTTCTTGCAGGACCGGCACTTCGCCTGCGGGATTCATCTGAAGAAATTCGGGACGGCGCTCCCAGACGCGTTCAGTTTGCAGGGTAAAATCGAGGTTTTTCTCGCGCAGGACAAGGCGGACCTTGCGGGAAAACGGACAAAGCGGCAGATGAAACAGGGTGCGCATCAGGGTGGTACAATCGAGATTGGATTAACGTGAATAAGTCCGACAGACTATCATCAAGCCTCGATCAATCACCAGTACATTTCTTATGGGGCAATAAGCAAAAACGAGCATATTGTTTTAAGGGATAAATATCTGCTAAATTCATTTTTTTATTGAATTGAGGCTGAAATGGCTTTGGTACGCAAACTAGAAGCGCAATCGCGTCGCGTGACCCGTGTGCATGACGAAGTCAGGTGTACTTACACGCCATATCGGGCTAAGGACCAAAACCAATACCTCCAGATTAATACTTATGGAAAGCCTGATCGTCATTATACAGATACAGTCAGCCAAACCATTCAGTTTGATAAAAATGCCGCTCAGTAATTGATCGCTCTTTTAAAGATAGTTTTCAATCTATAATTAATTTATAAAATTCCATATGATATTTTATTTTATGGATTTAAGATTTATTTTTAAAATACTATTATTTTTATGATTTACTCGCTTTAGTTTTATAGTTAGAATTTGCATACGCCATATTTTAATTTTATAAGATATTGATTTTTAGTGTAAAAATAGTGTGTAATTTCATATAAAAATATGATATAACGAGATAAATTTTAATTTTCCCCTAAAAGTTGTAAATTTTGGTCGGGGAATTAGACGATTAAAACGCTTTTATTGGCAGGATATGGAAGGGATATGGTAATGCGCAGTTCTTTTATTAAAATATCGCGGATTTTGTATGGTTCTATGGCTGTTTTTATTGTGGCGCTGATGCCTGCGCGCGCTGAAAATTGTCAATTAAGCCAAGTTGCCGCGTTCGATATGGCGGGACGTATTGATGCGCCAATTTTATTGAAGGGAAAAATCGAAGATCAGCCCGTTCTCTTCAATATTGGTCTCGTCAGTAATGTGAGTAGTATTTCAGAAACCTTGGTGGATAAATTAAAGTTGAATGAATTGCGGTTAAACAGAGAATCTGTCTTCGATGGAAAAGGAAAAAATTCTATTAAATATGTCAATGTGCCGAATTTTTTTATAGAAGATACAAAATTTAAAGGCGGTCCTTTTGTTACCGAAAATGGGGTTCCGGTTGAATATGTAGCGCTTGCCAGCGATTATCTCGACCTGTTTGAAATCGAAATCGATCCGGCAGGCAAGAAAATCAAATTATTTAACCAAGATCATTGCAAGGGTGGCGTTGTTTATTGGACCAATCAATATCTTGATCAAGAATTTCGTCGCGGTCAATTCAATCAGGTTTTAATCCCGGTTATTGTGAATGGCGCAGAGATCAATGCCGTGATCGATACGGGGATCAGTCGCACGATAATATCCGAAGCCTTGGTCGACGGTGCGTCGGGGGGATCGGAAGAGGCGGCATCCCAAAAAAGAAGCATTTTGAAATCGTTAGAGTTTGCCGGTCTGCGGTTCAAAGATATCGAGGTCGGCGTCACAAAATATAAGAAGATTGGTACGGTCAATACCGGATCTCGAATCAATACAAAGTCCCTTGATAATTATGACATGAATATCGGGATGGACATCGTGAGCAAGCTGCACATGTTTATTTCTTATAAGGAAAATAAGGTCTATCTCACTCTGGCAGATGCCCATAAATAAAGATCCCATTGGGGATAGGATTTTTCTATCCCCATAGCACCAAACTGCATTTTTGAGGTAAATATGACTGTCAATAAGTCGCTTTATGCCGTTTTTTTTGCTTTCATCATGGCCCAGTTTATTCTTATGCCATCGGTGTTGGCAGAGAGCTGCCAGTTGAAACAGGCGGCGGAGTTCACGCTTACCAACAGGATCGGGTCACCCCTCATAACGAAGGGTAAAATTTTAGATGAGCCTGTGTCCTTTAATCTCTCTATTGCCGGGGCGGCGAGTGGCGTCACAGAAGGTTTAGCCAAGAAGTTAAAAATTGATCCGCAAAAGGATTATGATGGACGATATACAAGTTCAAATAAAAAAACACTAAGAAGAAATATTAATTTGCCAGATTTTTATATAGGTACAAAAAAAATTCAAGGCGGAGAATATCCGATCTTTGATGGTGTGCAGGAAGAATATGTCAGCCTTGGCATGGATTACCTATCTTTTTATGAAATAGAGATTGATTCGGTTGGAAAGAAGCTGAGGTTATTTGATAGAGACCATTGCCGCGGCGCTGTCGTGTATTGGAGTCGGCAATATCTGGATGAAAAATTTCGCCGCAACAGTACGGGAAAAATTCTGGTTCCGGTCATCGTCAATGGCACTGAAATCGAGGCTGAGATCACGACGAGTTCTTCATACTCGTCAATTTCGGCTTCTTTCATCGGCGATTCATCCGATGGGCGTGATCAGGGTGCACAATCGCCTAAGAAGACAATTTTGAAAACGGTCGAGTTTGCCGGTCTTCGCTTTAAGGATCTTGAGGCTTTTGTCGAAAACTATGACAGATCGGGCTCTTCCATTGCCGGAACGCACCTCAATACGCGATCGCTCGATCATTATGATATGGTGATCGGGATGGATATTCTGAGCAAGCTGCGCGTCTTTATTTCGTACGAAGAAAACAAGATCTATCTGACCTTGGCCGACGCCCAGCAATAGGGGCAGGTGCCGCACGGGGCAGATGAAAGCCCGCCCCCTTGAAGGGGGCTGGGCTTTTTTTGTTATCCGACCTGATGGAGGCTCGCTCTGTCGGATAGCGGGTGCGGCAACCGGGACAACATTTCTTTCGGCACGATTTGCCAGAAGTGATCCCGTTCCAAGGCCCACCCGTTCAAGAGTTGTTCGGCAAAACGCGATTGGGTTTCACGGACATGGGTTTCAATCAGGCGGCGCAGGGTTTCGTCCCAATAATCGCTGGCGATCCGCTGCCAGACGACATCGCCGGGATTGACCTGTTGCGGGAAAACCTGCGTCGGATCATAGACGAAAGCCATACCCCCGGTCATCCCGGCGGCAAAATTTTCGCCGACCGGCCCCAAAATCACGACAGTCCCGCCGGTCATATATTCGCAGCCGTTCGACCCGCACCCTTCGACCACCACATCGGCCCCGGAATTGCGGACGGCGAACCGTTCGCCCGCCTGCCCTGCGGCAAAGAGGGCGCCGGCGGTGGCACCATAGAGAACGGTATTGCCGATGATCGTATTCTTATGGGCGATAAGGGGGCTCGACGTCATGGCGCGGACGGTGATGAGCCCACCCGAGAGACCCTTACCGACATAATCGTTGGCATCGCCGAACACTTCGAGTTTCAATCCTTGGACCGCAAAGGCCCCGAGCGATTGCCCGGCCGAACCGCGCAGCCGCACGGTGATATGGCCGGGTTCCAGACCTTTTTGCCCGTATTTGCGGGTGATCATGGACGAAATGCGGGTGCCGATCGCGCGCTGCGTGTTGCGGATATTATAGGTCAATTGCATTTTTTCGCCCGCCTCGAACAAGGAACGGGCATCGCGCAGCATCTGGGCGTCGAGCGTATCGGGAACGGGATTGCGGTCTTCTTCGGTACAATAGCGCGGATAGTCGCCGGGATCGGCCTGGGCCAGGATCGGATTGAGGTCGAGATCGTCGAGATGGGCCCAGCCGCGATTGACCTGACTGAGGAGATCGGTTCGCCCGATCACCTCGTTCAAGGTCCGCATGCCGAGTGCGGCCAAAATCTCACGGACTTCTTCGGCGACGAAGCTGAACAGGTTGACGACCTTTTCCGGTGTGCCCTCGAATTTCGCGCGTAAGGCCGGATCTTGCGTGCACACGCCGACGGGGCAGGTATTGGAATGGCATTGGCGGACCATGATGCACCCCATCGCGACGAGGGATGCCGTGCCGAGGCCGAATTCTTCCGCTCCCAAGATCGCGGCGATGACCACATCGCGTCCCGTCTTGATGCCGCCATCGACCCGCAGGCGGACCCGGTGGCGCAGACGGTTCAGGACAAGCACCTGATGGGCTTCGGCCAGGCCCATTTCCCAGGGAATACCCGCATATTTGATCGAGGTTTGCGGGCTTGCCCCCGTGCCGCCCGAATGGCCGGAAATCAGGATGACGTCGGCCTTGGCCTTGGCGACACCCGCCGCCACGGTGCCGATCCCCGAACGGGCGACCAGTTTGACGCAGACTTTGGCATCGGGATTGATCTGTTTCAGATCGTAGATGAGTTGGGCCAGATCTTCGATCGAGTAAATATCATGGTGCGGCGGCGGTGAGACGAGGGTTACGCCCGGTGTCGCATGGCGCAGACGGGCGATCAGGCCGTCGACCTTGAAACCGGGCAATTGGCCGCCTTCGCCGGGCTTTGCCCCTTGGGACACTTTGATTTCGATTTCACGGCAATTATTGAGATATTCTGCCGTGACGCCGAACCGACCGCTGGCGACTTGCTTGATTGCCGATGAGGCATTATCGCCGTTGGCGCGCGGTTTATAGCGGGCGGGGTCTTCCCCACCTTCGCCTGAATCCGATTTCGCTCCGATCCGGTTCATGGCGATCGAGAGGGTTTCGTGGGCTTCGGGGCCGAGCGCACCCAGCGAGATGCCGGGGGCGACGAGGCGTTTGCGCAATTGCGTGATCGATTCGCATTCATCGACCGAGATGGGCGGATGTTTATAGGTGAAATCCAACAGATCGCGCAGGCTAATGGGCGGTTGCTTGCGCACGCCGTCGACATAGCGTTTGTAGGTGCCGTAAGAATCGCGATCGACGGCTGTTTGCAAAAGATGGATCAGGCTGCTTTCAAAGGCATGCCGTTCGCCCTGTTGACGCAAGCGATAAAAGCCGCCGATCGGCAAGATCGCTTCGCCAGTGCCAAAGGCCCGGTCATGGGCTTCAAGCGTGCGGTATTGAATGCCGGGTAAGCCGATCCCGGAAATTTTCGAGGCCATGCCGGGAAAATACGCTGCAACAAGCGAGCGCGACAGACCGACCGCTTCGAAATTATAGGCCCCGCGATAGGAGGAGATGACCGAAATCCCCATCTTCGCCATGATTTTCAGCAGCCCGTCATCAAGGGATTTTTGATAATGACGGATGGCTTCTTCAAGGCGTAGCCCTGGCAAGAGGCCGCGGTGATGGCGTTCGGCAATCGCCGCAAATGCAAGATAGGGATGGACGCAGGTCGCCCCAACCCCGATCAGAACCGCGCAATAATGCACGTCGAGACATTCGGCCGTGCTCACGGTCAGAGAGGTAAAGGTGCGCAATTGTTCGCGGACGAGATGGCTATGGACGGCCCCGGTCGCGAGGATCATTGGGATCGGGGCACGGTCCCTGTCGATGGCCCGATCGCTGAGGACGACATGGGTTCGTCCTTCGCGCACAGCGTCGGCCGCTTGCCGTTGGATGCGTGCCAGGGCTTCGGCCAGGACCCGATCCCGCGACTGGGGACCGTCGGCCGGGACGCGGAAGGTGCAATCGATTTCGATGCTGGTTTCGGCGAGATGCGCGCGCACGGCGGCAAGATCGACATCGGTCAGGACCGGCGAGGGCAGTTGCAGGATCTGACACTGGGTTGCGTCTTCGTCCAGGATATTGTTCAGATTGCCGAACCGGGTGATGAGGGTCATCACCCGTCGTTCCCGCAGAGAATCGATCGGCGGGTTCGTGACTTGGGCGAAATTTTGCCGGAAGAAATGATGGAGGCCCCGATACTGATCAGACAGGACGGCAAGCGGCGTGTCGTCCCCCATGGACCCGATCGCCTCTTTGCCGGTTTCGGCCATTGGGTGCAGAATGAGTTCGAGATCTTCGTGGCTCCACCCGACGGTGACCGCGTGCTTGCGCACAGCATCCCGATCGCGCGCGACGGGCGCGTAATCGGCCGGAACGGGCAGGGCGTCGAGGGGGGTGATATTATCGACCCAATCGCTGAACGGGTGTTGGGCGCACAGATAATTCTTGATATCGTGATCGCGGACGAGACGCCCTTCGGCCAGATTGACGGCCAGCATCTCGCCCGGCCCGAGGCGACCCTTTTCGATGATGTCGCTATCGTCGAAACGCACCATGCCCGCCTCGGAGCCGACAGCGATGAGACCGCTTTTCGTGACGGCAAACCGCATCGGACGCAAGCCGTTGCGATCCATGGCGGCCAGAACCCATTCGCCGTCGGTCATGGCGAGGGCCGCCGGGCCGTCCCACGGTTCCATGACGGAATTGCAATAGGAATAGAGATCGCGATGGGCTTTCGGCATCGTGTCGCGATTTGACCATGCTTCCGGCACCATCAGGGCCTTCGCCATCGGCAGAGGGCGCCCCGCCCGTACCAACAATTCGAATACATTGTCCAAGGCGGCCGAATCCGACCCGCCCGCCTGAACCACGGGTTTTAGATCGTCGAGATTCGTGTCGAAAGCCCGGTGCGCCATCCGGGTTTCATGGCTTTTCATCCAATTCAGATTGCCGCGCAGTGTATTGATTTCGCCGTTATGGGCTAAGATGCGAAAAGGTTGTGCGAGGGGCCAGGTCGGGAATGTGTTGGTCGAATAGCGTTGGTGATAGATCGCGAAGGCCGATTCGAAGCGGGGATCGAGCAGATCGGGATAAAAGGCCGTGACCTGTTCGGCCAGAAACATGCCCTTATAGATGATCGACCGACTGGAAAGAGAGCAGATATAGAACCCGTTGATTTGATCGGCAATGACCCGTCGTTCGATCCGACGGCGCAGAATATAGAGATCGCGCTCGAAGTGATCGGGGGGGGCGGCCTTGCGATTGGCGATGATGATCTGTTCGATTTCCGGCCGTGTGGCATTGGCCTTTTCCCCGATCACACTGATATTGACCGGTACTTGTCGCCACCCGAACACGGCATAGCCGAAATCCAGAATTTCCGTTTCGACGATCGCCCGGCATCGTTCCTGACCGTCGAGATCGGTACGGGGCAAAAACACCATGCCGACCGCCAGAGCCGTGTCGGCCGACAGATCGGCCCCGCTGCGCGCGACATGGGCCCGAAAGAAGGCATCGGGAATTTGCAGATGGATGCCGGCCCCATCGCCGGTTTTGCCGTCGGCATCGACGGCTCCACGATGCCAAATCGATTGAAGGGCTTGCAACGCCGCCTCCACGACGGCGCGGCGCGGTTTGCCGTCGATGGCTGCCACAAACCCGACGCCGCACGCATCATGCTCGTCAGTCGGGTCGTAAAGACCGTGGGCCGCGAGATGGGACGCATTTTTTTCCCAGGCGGCGATGAAGGTGGCCCCCGTATCGGGGCTCGGTGCTGTGGGATGGTCGGTCATGGCTGAGCACTCGTCAAGCAAGGCGGTCGAAAGGGGGGATGGACAGTGCTATTCGGCAGCACGCAGGGATAGGGCGCGCTTCTGGGCGAGGCGCTGATCGATGGCGGCGGCTGAAAGGCGCCCGTCGCGAATGGCCCACACTACCAACGAGGCCCCGCGCACGATATCGCCTGCCGCATAAACCCCATCTTGTGCCGTGGCCCCCGTTTTCGCATCCACCGCGATCGTGCCCCATCGGCTGAGTTTCAGAGCCGGGGCATCGAAGAGGGTCGGGACAGGTTCGGGGTCGAAGCCCAACGCCGTGATCACGAGGTCGGCGGGCAGAGTAAAGGCGCTGTCCGGGACGGCCTGGGGCACTTGGCGACCTGACCCATCGGCAACCCCGAGATGGATTCGGGTGGCATGGACGGTGTCGATCCGACCCAGGGTTCCGGTGAACCGTTCCGGGGCTGCCTGCCAGACGAAGGTTACACCTTCTTCTTCTGCATGGGCGACTTCCCTAAGAGAACCCGGCATATTGCGTCGATCCCGCCGATAGAGACAGGTAACGGACGCCGCCTTCTGGCGCACCGCGGTTCGCACGCAATCCATGGCGGTATCGCCGCCACCGATCACCACGACATGTTTGCCCGCCGCATCCATCACCCCATCGGGCAGGTAATCGCCGAGACCGCGCCGGTTACTCGCCGTCAGATAGTCGAGGGCCGGTATGATGTTGGCAAGATCGTCGCCGGGAACGGCGAGAGCGCGGGCGCGATAAACGCCGGTTGCGATCAGGATCGCATCATGTTTTGCCTGAAGATCGCTGAGAGAGGCATCGCGCCCAACTTCAAAATTGAGATGAAACGCTACGCCGCCCTCAACCAATAAGGCATGGCGGCGCGCGACGATGGACTTATCGAGTTTGAAGCCCGGGATCCCATAGACCAATAGACCGCCGACCCGATCGTAGCGATCGTAAACATGAACCGCATATCCCTTGCGACATAAGAAGTCGGCCGCTGCAAGACCGGCCGGCCCCGCACCAATGATGCCGACCGATTGGGAAAGCGTACGGGCGGGGGTTGGCGGGCGCACCCAGCCCTGCTCGAACGCCGTATCGGTAATGAATTTCTCAACTGCGCCAATGGTTACGGACTGAAATCCCTTCTCGATGACGCAATTGCCTTCGCAGAGCCGATCTTGCGGACAGATCCGTCCGCATATTTCAGGAAAACTGTTGGTGGCGGCCGAGAGTTCGTAGGCTTCTTCGAGGCGCCCTTCTGCCGTCAACCGCAGCCAATCCGGGATGTTGTTGCCCAGCGGGCAATGGGCTTGGCAAAAAGGCACCCCGCATTGCGAACACCGTGCGGCCTGTTCTGTGGCGCGCTGGCTGGCATAGGGTTGGTAAATCTCATCGAAATCAGTTTTCCGGGCGGTTGGATCCCGTTTTTCCGGCATGGCTTGGTCTATCGAAATAAATTTCAAGAGTTTCTGAGCCATGACCAGTTCCTTCCTCATGCAGACGCGCGTCACCAGAGAGTGTCAACGAGATAGCCGGACCATGCAAGGGTAAAAAACCGATATAGACAAAATATGGTACTAGTTTTTGCGGGTGCTGTCGTGCGTTTTGTCCTGGGTCTCATTTTTTCTGTTGGTTTCCGATGAAATAGTAATTTTTTGGGACTAAATTTTTTTTTAAAACAAAATTGATAAATTTATAAAATTATCAAATATATTTTTGTGTGATTTATGGCTGAAAATGACTTCTGTTGAAACTGTGTGGGGCCGAGGCCAATGGGCAACGCCATGAACCCTTTATTCGGGTAAATCAGCGTGAAGTGGGAAACATGTCGGTAAAACAAACAAAGAAGACGGGGCGTCACGCGAAAAACCCGCTATCGGCCTTGCGGAATATCGGCAAAGCGGCCCTGGCGGATTTTGCCTTATTGGGTATTACGGCACCGATGGATCTCGAAGGAAGGGATGCCGACAGTCTCTATGTCACGCTGTGTCGCCTCACCCAAACCCGGCAAGACCCTTGCGTGCATGATGTTTTTACGGCCGCTATCCATCAGGTGAAAACCGGGCAAGCCCTCGATTGGTGGTTTTTTACCCCCGCCCGCAAGGCACGACAGCGGGCGGGGCAATTTCCTATCGTTGCTTCGGAAGCAAAAAAAACGGATCAGCCGACTTGATGGACCGTGAACCAGCCACCTCTGCGAAACCGCCCGAGATAGCTTGGGATGACCGCTTCGATCGGGGTCGGCGTTAAACCAAGATCGGCGAACCCCGGCAGGTCGGGGCTGGTCACATTATTTTTTTGCAGCAGAATAATCTGATCGCGGGTCAAAGGCGGGTTTGGCAGATATTCGGCAAAACCCGCCATGAAGGCGGCTAGGGCGACCGGAATCTCGATCAGCGGCAGTGTGGGGCGATCAATTTCCCGCGCTAAAATCTGCATCAATTCTTTGAAGGAGGCTCTGCGCGGGCCACCCAATTCGTAAATGCGCCCTTGCGTTGCGGGCTGATCGAGGCAGGCGAGGACCGCATCGGCGACATCGCCCACATAGACCGGTTGGAATTCCGTTTGTCCGCCGCCGATCAAGGGCAGAAAGGGCAGAAATTGCGCCATTGCGGCAAAGCGATTGAAAAATTGATCTTCAGGGCCGATCACGAGGGACGGACGTAGGATGGTGGCAGTGGGAAAAGCAGTTCTGATGCCGTCTTCGCCCAACCCTTTGGTGCGGGCATAGGCCGATGGCGATCCCGTATCTGCCCCAATGGCGGAAACATGGACGAAACGCCCAACATGAGCCGCTGCCGCTCGCTTGGCGATCAGGGTCGCCCCTTCGCTTTGGATGCCGTCGAACCGTTGTCGACCGCCCTCGGCCAGAATCCCGACCAGATTGATGACGAAATCGGACCCTTTCACGACCCGGTCGATGGCCGCCTCGTCGCGAATGTTGGTGTTGATGAGGGTGATTTGCCCAACATCGCCCAAGGGCTGAAGATGCGTCGCCCGCACAGCGTAGCGGCTTGCGACCGTGATGATGTCGCCGCGTTCGGCCAACCGCTTGACGACATAACGACCGATGAAGCCGGTCCCGCCGAAGACTGTAACGCGACGCTGCTTTGCCATGAAACGATACTCCAGGACACGCCGAAACAAGGGCGACCATAAAATAGGGGCTTGAAAAGAGGGGCTCAGCCTCGAAGCCCAAGGCGATGTGATATTTAAGCGATCTTGGCGCATAAAGAAAGGTGCCAGTTCGCACAGGTATCGGGCCTCGGCAACGGAATGGGCGAAAATCTTCGCACAGATCAAAAAAATCATTGACGAAGCCCAAGGGCCTCACCTATAAACCATCCCTCACCTGAGCCCAGGTGGCGGAATTGGTAGACGCGCTAGATTCAGGTTCTAGTGGGGGAAACCTCGTGGAAGTTCGAGTCTTCTCCTGGGCACCAAAAACGGTCCCATAATCTGTTGCGATTTGTCAGATCAGTGTGTAGCTGACCTGCAATCCAACAGGTGGGGCTTTTTTATTGACTTTGTCCTCGCTTTATCACGAACTCACAGTCGACTATCGGCGTGGGTTCTTTATGCTTGTTTTATCATCATCGTCTTTCTCTTTCATAAACGGAATATCGACCCGTGACAGTGACATTGCATCGGGGCGATTTGCCCTCTGGTCTTGATCTTGGCCCCGTTGTCGCGATCGACACGGAGACGATGGGATTGAACCCGTTCCGCGATCGTCTGTGCCTCGTACAATTATCGGCAGGCGACGGCGCCGTTCATCTCGTGCAGTTCGCGCCCGACCATTATGACGCACCCAACTTGCAGGCCTTGCTGGTCGATCCTGCTGTCACCAAACTGTTTCATTTTGGGCGGTTCGATATTGCCGTATTGGCCCATTATTTGGGTGTGATCACGGGTCCGGTTTACTGCACCAAGATTGCCTCGAAACTGGTGCGTACATTTACGGACCGTCACGGTTTGAAGGAATTGTGCAAGGAATTGCTGGGCGTCGATCTATCGAAGCAGCAACAATCCTCCGATTGGGGGGCCGATACGTTGAGTGACGATCAAAAAGCCTATGCCGCGTCCGACGTGTTGTATCTGCATCAATTGCGGGCCAAGCTCGACTTGATGTTGGAACGGGAAGGGCGTACGGACCTTGCCGAGGAATGTTTCAAATTTCTGCCGGCGCGCGCGTTGCTCGATCTTGAGGGATGGCCGGAAATCGATATTTTCGCCCATTAAGTTTAGCGTTGGTCTTCGCGGGTAGGGGGATCCGGTTGATTCCCCTGCACAGTTTCGTTTTTTCGCCGCGCGGATGGGTTTTTCAGATTTTTCGGAAAAACCAGGGTTGATTTGCGGGTTGGTTGACTTCTGTCCCGTACTCCCCTATAGAGTCCCGCTCTGTTTTATCGTGAGTTTTGGAGTTTCGTCGTGAAGCGTACTTACCAACCCAGCAAGATTGTCCGCAAGCGCCGTCATGGGTTCCGCGCGCGTCTCGCCACCGTTGGCGGCCGGAAGGTTCTGGCTTCCCGTCGTGCCCGTGGCCGCAAGCGTTTGTCGGCGTAAGGGCTGGTCGAGGGCCTGTTCTTGCCGCGTCGGTTAGGCGGTTTAAAGCAGCGAAAAGAATTTTTACGAGTCGCTGCGGCGAAGCGTAAATGGGTTGCGCCCGGCCTGTTGGTGCAGGCTGCGGCTTCCCCCGATCCCGAGCGTGCCGGTGGTCATGCTTTGGGCCGTCGGGTTGGCTTTACGGCATCGAAAAAAGTTGGCAATGCCGTTGCTCGCAATCGCGCAAAACGCCGGTTGCGTGCCTTGGCGCGCGAGATTATGGGCGATCACGCCGTTGCCCGCCAGGATTATGTCCTGATTGCCCGCGAAGAGACCCTGGGGCGCGCCTATAGCCTGTTGCGCATGGATCTTGAGAAGGCTTTGCGTCGGCTGGGTGCGTGGCGCGATCCGCAATGAATGGCTGGCTGAAAAGCGCTCAGCGTATCCCGACCTTGTGCGTGATGGCCGTCATCGTTTTATATCGCCTTACCCTATCGCCCCTCTTGGGGCCTGCCAAATGTCGGTTTGAGCCAAGCTGTTCATGCTATGCACTTGATGCGGTTGCCCATTTTGGTGTGATACGGGGTGTTGTCTTGACGGTGCGGCGGCTTTCGCGTTGTCATCCATGGGGTGGATCGGGCTATGATCCGGTGCCGATCTCGGGACAGGAGCAGGATAAAAAAACCGGATCGCGACAAGGGTGATCCACCCATGCGCAAAACGCCCTATTCCAAAGGCCATTGTTCCCACATAAAAGAGGCCGCGCGCGTGCGGCAGCCCCCTCATCATGACGCGGGCGCGTAAGAGGCGTTTGGGCTGGATTTTACCCTGCGAGAGGATCTGTTAAGGGCATGGAGCAACGTAATCTCATCCTGGCGATCGTGTTGTCGATTGCGATCTTGCTCGGCTTTCAATATTTCGCACCGACTCCGATGAAACCGGCCCCTGTACTGAGTGCCGCGAGCGAGCCGGGTCCTCAAGGGGGGGCGTCATCTGCGGTCGGTCCGATAGCCCCCGTTGCCGCCCTAAAGCCGCGCGCCGTTTTGTTGCCGCAAGCGCCACGCTTGGAGATAGAAACGCCACGCCTCAAAGGCTCAATCAACTTGAAGGGTGCCCGGCTCGACGATGTGACTTTGACCGATTACCGCGAGTCACTGGATCCTAACAGCCCGTCCATCGATTTGTTGAACCCATCCGGTTCTCATGATGCCTTGTTTGCTGAGACGGGTTGGATCGCTAAGGATCCGGCGCTCTTCGTGCCGAATGCCGAGACGGTTTGGCAGGCGGAAGGGGGAAAACTGACCCCTGCTACCCCCGTGACGTTGCGCTGGGACAATGGGGCCGGTCTCGTCTTCACACGCCGTTTTTCAGTTGATGACGGCTTTATGTTTGTCGTGCGCGATGGGATCGAGAATAAGACCGGCGCCCCCGTCAGCGTCCTGCCCTTTGGGTTGATTTCCCGCACGGGCGAACCATCGAAGACGGCGACATGGATTTCCTATGAAGGGCCGATGGGGGCCTTCAATGGCGTTGAGGAAAATATCGGTTATTCCGCCATCGCCAACGACCGCCCGTTGGAGCGGACCAGCCTTGGTGGATGGATTGGCTTTAGTGAAAAATATTGGCTGACGACCCTGGCCCCGCTCGATCAAACGCAAGAGCTTAAGGCAAGCTTTCGTCATTCAGGGGTCGACAAGACCGATACGCAAACCTATCAGGCAGATTATCTAGGATCGGCTATAACCGTAGAATCGGGTAAGACTGGCGAGAATGCAATGTTGCTTTTCTCCGGTGCCAAAGAAGTTAAATTATTGAATACTTATGGCGATAAATATAACCTACCAGTCTATAACAATGTTGTTGATTGGGGTTGGTTTTATTTTCTGACGAAGCCTATTTTCTATCTTCTAGATATTATTTATGGTCAGGTTGGCAATTTTGGTATTGCCATTCTTATCTTGACCTTAGTGATCAAGGCCTTGTTCTTCCCGCTTCAAACAAGGGCGGTGATCAACATGAACAAGATGAAGGAGTTGCAGCCTGAACTGACCAAATTGCGCGAGAAGTATGGCGAAGATCGCGTCCGGCTCAATCAAGAAATGATGGCATTGCAAAAGCGTGTCGGGGCCAATCCAATCGCTGGTTGCTTGCCGATTCTCCTTCAGATTCCCGTCTTCTTTTCCCTCTATAAGGTGCTTTATTCCAATATTGAAATGCGCCATGCCCCGTTCTACGGCTGGATTCACGACTTGTCGGCCCCGGATCCGACCAGTGTGTTCAATCTGTTTGGGGTCTTGGATTTTTCTCTGCCGCAGGCACTGATGATTGGGGTTTGGCCCCTGATTTACGGTGCCACCATGTTCCTGCAGCAGCAGATGCAGCCCGCACCGCCCGATCCGGTGCAGGCGCGAATGTTGAAATTCATGCCCATCATGCTGGTTTTCATGATGTCGAGTTTGCCCGCTGGTCTCATGATCTATTGGTCGTGGAGCAATGTGATCGGTATCGGCCAATCTTGGTTGATTACGCGCCAGACCAAGAAAATGGCCATCGCCGATGCAAAGGCCGTTAAAGCATGACGCGTAAGGTCGATCCTGCGGATATCGAACAAGAGCTTGACCCGCTCGCCCGCGAGAAGGGCCGTTGGTTGTTTGCACAGGCCTGCACGTTCATCAATGGTTCGACCGATCTCGACACGATCCCGGCGGCGGGATTGCCGGAAATTGCTTTTTCAGGTCGCTCTAATGTCGGCAAGTCGAGTCTGATGAATGCTTTGACGGGGCGCAATGCCTTGGCCCGGGTTTCCCATACGCCGGGGCGAACCCAACAATTGAATTTCTTCAATTTGGGTGACCGTCTGATGTTGGTCGATATGCCCGGCTATGGTTATGCCGAGGCGCCGAAGACGGAAATTGCCCGGTGGACCCGTGTTACCAACGCCTATTTGAAGGGCCGACCCAACCTGCGCCGGGTCTGTCTCTTAATCGATGCGCGTCATGGTTTGAAGCCGGTGGATGAACCGTTCATGACCATGTTGGATAAGGCTGCCGTGGCCTACGCCGTCGTTTTGACCAAAGGCGATAAATTGACCCCCGAGGCGCGTGAAAAACGGTTGATCGAGGTCCGACTGGCCTTGAAACTCCATACAGCGGCTATGCCCGATCCCGTCATGACGTCGAGCGTCGATGGCATTGGGATTGCCCAGCTCCGCGCGCAATTGGCGGCTTTCAGCCAAGACCCGGTGGCGGTTCCCGATGGGATGCCGTAACGCTGGGTCGATACGGTTTTTTATGCCATTTTTACGCCTTAAAGTTGCTTCACGACTCTCAATCCCTCTTGCGTGAAAAGGAACGGTGCCATGACGATAACGGGTCATATCGCTCATAAGGCCGAGATTTTATCCGAAGCCTTACCGTTCATGCGGCGTTATGCGGGAAAGACCATCGTCGTCAAATATGGCGGTCACGCCATGGGCGACCAATCTTTGGGAGCCGGTTTTGCGCGCGATGTCGTGCTCTTGAAGCAGATTGGCATCAACCTGATGGTTGTTCATGGCGGGGGGCCTCAGATCGGCCAAATGCTGGACCGGTTGAAAATCGCCAGTTCCTTTATCGATGGTTTGCGGGTGACGGATCAGGCGACGGTTGAAATCGTCGAAATGGTCTTGTGCGGCAGCATCAACAAGGAAATCGTCGGCCTGATCTCGGCGGCGGGCGGGACCGCCATCGGTCTTTCGGGGAAGGATAGCGGCCTCATTCAAGCGCGCAAATTGACCCGTACGATCCAAGATCCCGACAGCCACATCGAACAGGTGCTCGATCTCGGCTTCGTCGGCGAACCGGTCTCGGTCAATGATCGGATCTTGAAATTGGTGGAAGGGACCGACATCATCCCGGTCATCGCGCCGATCGGCGTCGGGGCGGCTGGTGAAACCTTCAATATCAATGCCGATACGGCGGCGGGGGCGATCGCCGGAGCAACTAGGGCGACGCGGCTCTTGATGTTGACCGATACGGCCGGAGTTCTGGATAAAAACAAGCAGGTCATCCCGGAATTGACGATTCCCGAAGCCCGCACACTGATCAAGGACGGGACCATTTACGGCGGCATGATTCCCAAGATTGAAACCTGCATTCAGGCGGTTGAATCTGGTACCGAGGCAGCCGTGATTTTGGATGGGCGCAAACCCCATGCCCTGTTGGTCGAGCTATTATCGAGTGAGGGGGCGGGTACTTTAATCCGTAAGCCAGTTTAGTCCCAGAATGGCATATTTTGTGCGCGGTTTATTCCAGAGCATCGGATTTCCGCGCGCATAAACATTTGAGAATTATCAAAATAATGGAATAAGAAATCGCCCGTCTTGTTAATTAATACACCATTTAATTGAATATCATACGGTAAATCAATAAAATTGAGGCGTATTTCCATGACGCATATCCCGGCTACTTAAAGATTCAGATTGAATAATCTAATGGCGTACGTGTATTTTTTAGTTACTTTTGATAGAAAAAATGCAAATAAAAATATTTTAAACCTCAAAATTTATTATATTAATTTTATTGATTTGCTATTTTATGGCGAAAATCGTTATTATTTTTTTAGATTTTCTTAATATTGAATAAAAATAATAAAATTTAAATGTAATTATAAACAAAGAGAGGTGTATATAAATAAAAAAATTAAAGTAAATTATTAAATGTTGATTGGTACGTGTTTCGGAAAAGTATTTTATAAAAATTTAAAGAATCACATAATTTCTGGTACAATTTTTTTTAAAAAAATATATAATAGAAAGTGTAAGAAAAAAACCTACAAGTCCAATCAACAGAATTAGGGGGTAATTATGAACCTTAAGTCTTGTCTACGTCATTTCACTGCAGCGGCAGCGCTGATTATTGCTTTTGGCTCTGCTCAATCTGCTCTTGCTACTGAAAAAGATCAAAAGACATCATCTTTTCAAGCTTTTTCATTGGTTGGAAGCTGGAACTGTCTTGGTACTGGAAATGGCGGCCTTGGCGGGTTGCCGTTCCTCATTACATTCCATGAAGAGAATACATATAACGTTGCATTGCCTCGTAAATCACAAAGTGAAACACATGGCACATGGAAACGGACCGGCCGCAATACCTTTAAAAGCTCCGATCTGTCGATCGGCTATGATGCAAATGGTATTGCCAATGCACTTCAGACTGTGACAGCCACTGAAGAGGTCACATCAAATACGACGATGAATGTTAACGTGAGTGGTGTCGTTCGAGGGCTTGCTTCGGGTACGGTTTTCGTTCAATTCAATGGAATACTGAACTGTAAGCTGATCCCTTCCAGTTAAGCCGTATAGATCAAACGGTATGAAAACTTCCCCAACGTTGTTTTGCAATGAAGGGGGCATGCGCGACTAAGTGGCTGCACTTGGTCGCGTTTTTTTTATTATTCACTAATTAACAGATAATATTTTTATACAGATTGATCGGTTAAATAAAAAAGTCTTGCCCTTCTTAAGTTTTCACTTGATGTGAGTAATCAAATGAAAACTATAAAAGGACAAGACTTTTTATCGTCAAAACGAAGACAGACAAAAATTACAGGTTACGTCCGTCGCGCTTGATTTGATTGAGGATGACATCGCTTGCTTTGAGGCTGATCATCATGATCGGCACCATAGGGAAATAACCAGGAATTTTGGGAAAAACGGAAGCATCGACGACGCGGAGATTTTTAGTGCCGTAAACACGGAACTTGCTATCGACCACTGCCATTTTATCACTGGGTGGACCCATCTTGTTTGTACAGGTCGCGTGGTGACCCCAACATTCGTTCTTAGCGTATTCTTCCATTTGCTGGCGCGTCTGTACTTGCGGACCAGGCATAATTTCACCAAGGCTGATTGGTGCAATTTGCTTATTGATTTCCCGGACGACTTCAATACCTTTTACAACTGACTCAAGATCTTCACCGGCGACATCATTGCCTTCATGGAAATAATGGAAATTAATTTCCGGTACATCGCGCGGATTTGCAGAGCGTAGGTTGACGACACCAGCAGTATTCTTTGTATGGGCTTTCAGAATGAGCCAGCTCGTCTGATCTTGGATGGTAATAGCAGGCAAATCCCAATTGGGGAAATAGCCATAGAACGGTGCCGCAACGTTGAAGATAAACAAATCGCGATCTTTACGCGTCGGTACAGAACGACGAATATTACCGACGGTAATAAAGTTCGACGTATAGGGACCAACACCTTGCAGTACTTGCCCATAACAGAAATCGGTCGGACTGCCTGGTGAGCAATTCTTAAGAAGACCGATTTTATCGTTCAGCTGTGTCAAAACCGCCAACTCGTAACGATCTTGCATATTTCTGCCAACACCCGGAAGGTTCGACACAACGGGAATATTAAACTTTTTCAGCTGATCGGCAGGACCAACACCGGAGAGCATCAAGATTTGAGGACTATTGAAAGTACCGCCAGCAACGATTACTTCACGAGAAGCAAGCATTTTTTTGGCTGGAGGGGTTGGTTGATTCGGATCGGACATCGGGTGAGCACTGTAGAGATGCGCGCCTTCCGAATACTCAACGCCGATCGCGGTTTTGTTGTTGAAAAGAACCCGTGTCACAAGTGCATTCGTTTTAATAATCAGGTTATTCGGAACCAGTTTTTGTGTTTGACGGATAATTTGGCGTGGGCCATTGCGCAGGCCATTCAATGATGAAAGGGGGACAGGGAACACGCCTTCTGCATTGGTGTCGACGTTTCTGGCGTCATTAAGATCGAGTTTCTTCGTAAGGAACTTATCCAAATCACCGGGTTTGCCGACTTGACTCAAGGTGGCTTTTAAAATCACTTTGAGAAGTGGATCGGTCGCAACAAGCATAGGATCCGCAAGTTCAATCGGCTGCCATCCATCAAATCCATGGCGCGCCAGGTTCTGTGAAGGATTCGCAGGACGCGGAATATACCGATTTGCTTCCAGCCGCTCAAAATATTGGCGCATATTGGACGATCTGAACGTTTCGTCGCCCGTCGTTTCGGCAATGAAGTCCCAATCTGAATTGCTGGGGTAAACGAGAATCAGTGCGTTATGTGCACTGCACCCGCCAATTGTACTGCATCGCGGATAAAGAACGCCATTTCGTTCAGGCGTATATTTGCTATCTTTGCGTTGTTGGGTTTCATCCGAATAATGACGGACGAAAAAATCCCATGAGATTCTGCGATCATTTCCCGCAACAATATGAAAAAGCGGCGGACTGATTACGTCGTCAGCATCAGGATCATCACCGCCAGCCTCAAACAAGACAACCTTGTGGCCCGCGAGGGCGAGAGATGAGGCAAGGATGCCACCGCCCGGACCAGAACCAACAACAATAAATTCCACCGGGGCATCCGGTTTCAGCTGCTTGAAATCTGATGATTGCGGTTGTGGTTGCGCTGTGGCTGAGGCGGTATTCAACGATGAAAAGGATGCCGTCATTAGCCCTGCAAACGACGCAGTTGCAACGGAGTTGCGCACAAACTCGCGTCGCGACATTCCTTGTTTTGTTTTTTCTTCCGTTGGTTTGACCAATAGGTTTCTAAGTTTTTCCCCAAGATTTGACATTAGTTCATCTCCATGAGAGTGGTTAAGAGCGTTATTAGCAGTCGAACTGCACTGGCAAATAAAAAACAACACCAGTGAAAGGAAAAAATTATAAAGATTAATAAACGAACAGATTGTAAATCATTCAATAGTGATGATACAAGACTTTTTAAGTTAATGATAAAATTTTTTTTTGTTAAAAGTTTCTTTTCAAGAAAATTCAAAAAAATTCCAAGTGAAATCATATTTAATTTTTTTAACAAAAATTAAATATGATAAATTAATATATGACCAAATTTATGAATTAGATGGGATCACACGCCTATCGATATCATCTACAGATAAGGACCAGGATTGATCTGTTTCTGGTTTCCATATCTGAGATATTGTCTGACGATTTATCCAGCGATCTAAAAGATATGGGTTAAAATTACGACTAAACGATTCGGTTGAATTGCTATTAAGCCCGTTTTGAACAAGAACCGAATGGGCAAAATTCATAACCATCGGCTGCATCATTGAACCGAACAAAATACCAGTTTTCCCGTGGCTGACGACGGGCTTAAAGCCGACTTTATCGTACATGGACTGGGTAAAGCTAAAGGCATAGGTCGTAAAAAAAGAAACATCGTTTTCGAGACCGAAATCCAGTGCACATTTAAAAAGACCTGATATTACTTCGAACCTGAACCGATAATCTTTATCAATTCCAAGTCGACGTATTTCCATAATACGGCCATACGGTCGCAAACGATCAAAGGTAACACCCATTGCAATTTCTATAGGGGTTAGCCGACCAGGATGATCAATCGCAACGGCAACGACGCCAATAACATTACCTTGGTCAAGTGCTTCAAAATAATGATGGCCAGGACCGGCCATTCTTTTTTCCGCAGCGAGCGCTTCTTTATATATATCGTCAATATTATGCTCTGTTTTGTTTTTACGATCACGCTTAAGAGCGGTCATGATTTCTTGACTGTAAAATCGGACAATGCTTTCCATTGCTTGAGGACCATGGACTTCACGAAATACGAAGCCAGCATAATTAAATTCTTTTTTTCGTGACCATTTTGGTCCAAACGTAACCAAAGACATAAGTAATGCAGTTAAAGATGCAAGAAATATAAACACAGAAGGCATAAAAATTTTTAAATTTTGAGGAAGAAGAAATGATAAAATTATAGCTGTAGTAATAAAGATTAATGTAGATATGTTGATGGTGTTTTGTAACAATTTAAAGGAAAAATTATGAGAGTAAAAACTTGTTATTGGACGTTTTTTTATTAAAAAAACTAATGATGTAAAAAATAATACAATAAGAACAGCTTGAGAAGCATATATCTTGCTTGATATTATTTCATCAAAGAAAATACTATTAATTATTATTAAAAAATATGAGCAAAAAACGGATAGTGTAAATGGTGAATAAATGCCAAAATTAACTTCAAAAAAAACTATTGCGCCGTATATAGAAAAGCAAATAATATATGAATAGTGAGCGGGAATAATTAGGCAAAGAATAAAAGATAATAATAACAATGGAAGTGAAATTAAGCTAAAAAAAGCTTTAAAAATTGATAATTTTTTTAATTTTGAATTGGATAATTTTGTAGATAGTTGGTTTTTTTTAAGAAAATTAATTTTCATGATTGAATTCTCGCTATAAATTTTTTTTCTTCACTTTCTTTTTGTAGGGTTGATAGTGGTTTATCTAAAAAATCAGGAAGAAAACATGGTTTTTTTGTTTCCAAATCTAGACAAACCAAATCGGCATCCATGCTGCATATCATTATATCATCACGCCTGATCTCTGTTCGCCAGCGGGTTTGTGCTAAACTATGCTTGATCACGAATGAAGTGATTTCAAGTAAATCATCAACAAGGGCTGGCGTAACAAATTGTGCCGTAACATTGCGAACAACGAGTGCATACCCTGTCCTACCCCGAAACAGTTTCGTCGTATCAATGCCAATTTCACGCATGAGAGTATTTCTAGCGCGTTCTGCCATCTCAAAATACCGACCATGATAAACGATGCCACCAGAATCTGTATCTGCAAAACAAACACGATAATTATACATTTTCATTATATCCAAACTTTGTGTTTTTAAAAATTGAGGGATGAAAACTACATCCCTCAATTTTGATTAAGCAGCTTTTTTATTTTGTCTATAAGCCTTCTTTTCAGCAGCATAGACATCATACAGGGAGTCAATATCGGGAATATCGACATTGAGCATTTTTGAGATACGGGAAAGAACGTGATTCTCCGCCTTCTGAACAAGCAGGGCATTATCAACGTCCTTAAGCCCAAGCAGAGATAAAAGGACGGGGTGCCGCGTGATTCCGTCACGTTCTGGCTGCATAATAAACCATGTTGCCCGTAAGGCCCGGAGCCTCTCGTAGGCTGGATCCTCTGACTGCTCAATCGTTTTTTTACAGTAATTCTCAAATCCAACAGAGTGGCGCATTTCATCGCGGGCAATATTACGAGCAATCTCAATAAACAGTGGTTCATCTGTATTTTTAGCAATGAATTGATATTGAGTACAAGCCGTAATTTCTGAAATCATATTTAGGGTTAACATTTCTGTTTTGGAATCTGTCATTGGTGTGATTTGACGGCCCTGATGAATAAATGTGTCATCAACCTTCACACCACAGAGCGATAGATAACGGATCCATGCCATCGGATGTTTGGTTTCTTCATAAAACCAAACTGCAAGCCAATGTGTGAAATCTACATCGTCATGAAATAGTTTCATAAAAGATTCAGTCGCTGAAAATGTTGTTAATTCACCGAATGCAGCAACTTTAGCATTGTGTATCAGTGTTGGTGTAATTTTACTAACATCTGTCTTATCCCAAGGCAGATGAGCAAAATCCCAACGGCCTTGTTCAGATGCTTCTAGTAAGCGGTAATAAGTCAATTCGGCGTTTATGTCGTTGATTTTGTAAGCCATCATTATTGTTCCTTCTTTTCTGATTCAGATGAACATATGATTCTTGGACAATAAAACCATCAACTCATGCCACCATTCACGCCGATGATTTGTCCAGTGATGTATGAAGCGCCAGGTGAAACCAAGAAACTCACCGTTTCGGCAACTTCCGAAGCCTTACCAGCCCGCTTCATGGGCACCATCGATTCTATAACCTCATTAGAAATACCATGTTCAGCCATGCCTGCGGCAATAAAACCGGGTGCAACTGCATTAACGGTAATCCCGCGGGTGGCCAGTTCTATTGCCAATGATTTGGTTGCGCCATGCATGCCTGCCTTTGCTGCCGCATAATTTGCTTGTCCGCGATTGCCAATGACACCGACAACTGAAGATATATTAACAATACGACCCCATCGCGTCCGAATCATCGGCATGAGTAAGGGGCGCGTTACATTAAAAAAACCATTTAAAGAAACATCGATAACTGAATGCCAATCATCGTGACTCATGCCGACAAGCGGCGCATCCTTGTGCGTACCCGCATTGTTGATGATGATTTGAATTGGGTTTACATTTGCAAGTTCTGTTAATATCTTTTCACATTCTTGATTATTACAAACATCGAATTGTATCGCTTCAGCCGATCCACCAGATGCCTTGATGATTTCCACGACAGTTTGTGCTTTTGCAAGATTGCTATTGGCATGTGCAATGACATGAAAACCGCATGCAGCCAATCTCTGGGCTATGGCTGACCCTAAACCACCGCTTGCGCCTGTGACTAAAGCACGTTTCATTATTTTTCTCCCGGAACAGCAACAAAAGCCCGACCACGTGCTATCTCAATTAATTCATCGTTATTTTTTACGTTAACGTGAAACGCGTAGCTCCAACTGCCCGGTATCGCCGCTGTAAGAGAGACGTAAATATCGAGCGGTTGTGCTTTCACAGCATCAAGTGGAGCGATGCTGAGGCTTACGTCACGAAACGCAGCAACAAACATGGCATCGTGTTTTTTGTGATCGGCAAGATTTACGACGCCATGGACAGCAATGACTTGTGCAGCATATTCAAGAGCATGAAACGATGGTAAATACCCGTCGACGCGAAGGGGATTATCGACGTTATGATGCGATGTCGCACGCGCAAAGGCCTGCTGCTCTGACTCTATCGTAACAGTATCGAGTAATCGCATCGAACCGCTATGCGGTATCAAAGCATAGATTGCATCGCAATCAAACGACCGGCTGGACATGCACCACCAAACTCAAATCGTCATGATAACCAAGCGTGACGGAACCCACCTGTCCTGATGCGATTTGCTTTAACAGCGGAAGCCCACGCGCAGCGGGATTGCCCAGTCGCAATGCCTCCAGATCAGGATCCTCTAGCTTATCCGCTTCGTGTTTTTGAATGATTTCAAGGGATAGCGCAAAGCCTGTAGTCTCTGTTTTTTCCGGCGTCAGAAGCATCGCAGAAGCAAAGGGGGCTGATACGGGGCGATAGGTCTTAAGACGCTCGGGACCAGGATAATCGTAACATAAAAAGGCAATGGGAGATAATCCGTTTAATATATTGGCATAAGCTTCAATCAGACCAGCTGCGTAAGATCCGGTACTTCCTGATATGCTGACCGAAGGTGCAGTCTGTCCAGATGTAATTGACCAATAACCAGCTGCTGCATTATGAACAACAGATGAAAACTGTACTGGTGATACAGGAATTCCAGGTGATGCTAATGCCTCGCATACGGCATCTGTTATGTTTAAGTCGCCTTCAGAGCTGGAAAATACTGTTAAGGTTTGTTTTATATCATACTTGGTTTTTTTTGACAGCATATTCATTACTTGCAATGTTAAGCGTACCATTGGGGTCGTACGGCGTTTTTCATTTGAATTCATTAATCCGGCAGGAAAAGGGGGGAGTTCTCCTGGCAAAAATGGCACGTCCCCCCGAAGTACAGAAGCAGCCTCATCCCAACCAACCAAGCCCGGAGACAGAATATCAAGGCACTCTATATAAAGCTGTTTCATTATATTGCTCCAAAAATTAGAGCGCAGTTATTACCGCCAAAGCCGAAAGAATTAGAAAGAACGGCGCGAATGGGATGGTTTTCATTTTCCATCTGAATGCGGATCTTTGCCTCGGGATAAACACTACGGGTATTCATCGAAAAAGGTACAACACCATGTTTCATGGAAAGCATCGATATGATAGCCTCCGTTATGCCGGCGGCACCTTGGGTATGTCCTGTCCATCCTTTTGTCGAGCTACAGCGGATATTGTCACCGAATACCGTTGCGACTGCGATATCTTCTGATGAATCGTTAGCCGGCGTGCCGCTACCGTGTAAATTGATATAGTCGATTTGATGCGGCATAAGATCTGCTGATTTTAACGCCTTGCGCATCGCAGCGACGGCACCATCACCCTGGGGATGTGGTGTTGTCATGTGGTAGGCGTCGCCACTTTCTCCATATCCTAAAAGGGCAATTTCTGTTGCGCTCGTCGGTTCGCGCTCCAGCAAGGCAAATCCGGCACCTTCTCCAACACTGAGACCGTTGCGGTTGGTATCCCATGGCCGACAAGGTTCGGTCGAGAGCAGACCAAGAGACCGAAAACCAAACACGATGCTATCGCAGGCGCATTCGAGTCCTGCTACGACGACCGCATCGCAAAGCCCCGCCTTTAAATACCGATGTGCAATGGCAAATACTTTTGCACTTGAAGAGCATGCTGTCGATACTGTACAGGATGGGCCTGTAATTCCGAGGTATTTTTGGCAGTATTCCGCCGCTGAATATAAATCGACTGTATTATACCAGCGAAGATCGTCACCTAATATATTTTCTTTGTAATTATTATTTTGATAGGCTTGTTCTAAATGCGCCAACCCGGCCGTGATTGTGCCGAGAAACAGCCCAACCCTATGCGCTCCATACTTACGTTTTACTCTTTCAACTTGTTGTGGGAAATTATCACAGGATATCGCACCACGCAGTAGCCTGTTTGTTCTGCAGTCATAGCGGGATAACGCACCGTCAATTGGAATATCGGCAAACTTATCGATAAGACCAATCCATGTATCACCGCCTTCGCGCAGTTGATAAAAACGCAATCCGCCTCGTCCGGCATGGAGGGATTGCGTTGTCGCGACATTGCCGTGACCAAGTGAGCTTGTTAGTGTGTAGGCGGTCACATATGTCGGTTGAATTTTATCATTATTCTGCATTATTGATTTTCCCAATCTTTATTTCACCGGAAGCAAATAAAGCACCGGTACTTTTGACGCAGCTATACTCAAATAAATTGTCTTTCTTTTCTTTAATTTCTATAGAAAAAACCTCACTGGGGCGTAAAATGTCAATAAATTTTGATTTGTTTATTTTTTCTATTTCATAGGTGAAATCAATTTTTTTTAGTGCATCTCTTACTTTGTTTAAGATTACGACGGCAGGTACCACTGGGTTTCCTGGAAAGTGTCCGGGTAAAGCGGGATCGTTTATCGGCACCGAATATGTGAAGAGTGTTGCGGTCATGCTGATCCCCTATACCACTTATTGCAGTACCGTTTTTTTGCGGCACTTTTATCTGAAACGGTACTGCAACCCACCCGATTGATTCCAGCAAACTCTTGATCGTATTTAAATCAGGATTAAGCAACCGCCATGTTTTCTTGTATGAAACGAGACAGGGCGCGGATTGAACTGAAGGCTTCTTTATTGCGCTCATCTCCCTGCTTCATGGTCACGCCAAATTTTTTTGAAACAAGTAATGAAATTTCAAGGGCATCAATAGAATCAAGACCAAGTCCTTCACCAAATATAGGATCGTCAACAGAAATTTCCGATAACTCAACTTCTAAATTGAGCCCCTCTATAATCAGGGTTGCAACATCTTTTTCTAAACCTTCAAGCATTTCGGCCTCCTATTTTAAATGTGTATAGTTAATTCTCTTTCTAGACATACTTGCAGCTATTTTCTAACAAATTTTTTTGATCATTGCAACTGTTTGTCGTGATTCTAAAACAACTAAATGGATTGTTTTATCAAAAAAAAATTTGGAAAATTAACGAATAAAAATTATAAATTACTTTAGTTTAATGGTAATAAGATTAATTTAACTTATTAAATTTTTATAT
>DAISJD010000028.1:0-30330 GCA_036821645.1 Aliidongia sp. | reverse complement strand
TTGGGGGCGCGGACGTGCCGGGGAGAGGCGCCACAACATGGTTGGGTCCCGCCACAAATTCCGCCGCCACCCGTTGCGCGACCCTCCATCCAAGCGCTTGGTGCGCGGCATGGTCCCAAATAAGGCCATCCGGGCGGACCCCAACCCCGCGGCCGCCGAAAACCCCCCCGCCGCGCCCCCCCGCCTGCCGCACCCGCGCCAGCAAACCGGGCAGCAGCCTGCGGGTCAGCAGGGTCGTCGCCACCACATTCACCATCACCATCTCTTGTTCGATGGCGACGGCATTGTCGACAAAACGCCCAAATTGCCCGAGACCGGCATTATTGACCAATAAATCGATCCCAAACCCATCGGCCGCCGCGACCACGCGATCGAGATCGGCGGGGTCGGCAAGATCGGCGGCGATGACCGCGACCCGGCGACCGGGGGCCGCCAAGTCCCGCTCCAATGCCGCCAGTTTTTCCCGGTTCCGCCCGGTCAACAACAGATCCGTTTCGGGGGGCAACGACCGGGCGATCGCCTCGCCGATCCCGCTCGTCGCCCCGGTGACGAGGGCCGCCTGATATCTGGTTTTGGGAGCACGCATGGGCCTTTTACCTTTCGCACTTGCCCCCTTTATATAAGACGGGCATCACCCCAAAGCCAGTCCAACACGGGTTTCAGTCGTGACGCGGGCATCAACCGAACAAGTCCCGTCAACGCCCGCGCCTACGCATCGTTACGCCCAGTTTTCACGCAAGGCGTGCGTTTCGATTACGGCAACCTTCAGGAAAAAGTGGCGCCTGCTCCATCGATCGCCGTACAGATACGACCTCTGAACGGGCCATTGATCGGACCGACTTGATACTCGCTATGGAGATGAATCGCGCCTGTATTGCTCAGGTTCTGGACCAGGAATTGCGGCGCGCTTGTATTGTCGCAATAGCCAGTGGCGATAACGGCTGTCCCGGCTTCGTTCTTGATCGCCGTATTGTTGGCAACGTCAGCCGAAACCAAGAAACGTTCACTGGCAGCATTTGTGACGCTCAGAAACGGAGTAATGGTCCATGTACCGTCAACATTATAAATAACATTGAAGGTTTTATAAGGACCTGTCGCATCGCAGAGTGCTGCATTCAATGATGAAGACGTGAAATTCATCACAGTACCCGCTTCATAGCTGCCGGTCTGGACATAAAATTTCAGCACGGGCTGGCAATCAATATTCTGATTGGGGTATGCCGTGACGAAGCTCGACAGAACAAAGGAACCACTTGTCAATAGCACCGCCGATCCGGCATTGTAGTGACTCACGGTCGGATCAAAGGTCGGTGTGACAATCCGAAACGCCCGACCCTGCACACCCGGACCATTAACCGGGTTTGTCAGTCCCAGAGAAGGATTGATCATCATCGTCGTTTGATCCTGAACGCTCGCCCCGCCATCGGCAAGGTCAATCGCCTGGATTGCAGAGTTATAGCCCGACGTCTGCCCAACAACTAAAGTCGGCGCTTGAGTTTGCACACCGGCATAATATTGCAGCAATAACTGGAATGTATAGACAGAACCAAAATTTGAAAATGGCGTCAAATTCTGTGAAAGCAAACTATTTGAGTAAATTTCCGGCCCGCCGTTATAAATAGCAGGTTGTTGAAAAAAGAAAAAATCCTGAGTGATGCTGCTGTTATTTTGCAGATTTATTGTGATAAGAGTTGACATTTTTTCCCTCATTTTCAAGTTAATCAAGAAATTATTTCCTCGATAAAATCGATCTAAAGTTTTAAAAAATTATAAGTCAACATAAAAAAGCTTTTTCTTCTATTTTAAATTTTATTAACCATAAAAAAATAATCTAAGATTGTTATAAGTAAATTTTCTATAAAAAACAATATTTTAAAAAAAATTAAATATACTTGTAAGTTGTTTTTTATTTTAATCTATGAATTTGGATACAATCATATACATATTTAAAAATATAAACCTCAACCATAGAATCGGTCTTCTCGCCAAAAACAAACGCCGTTCAGAATCGATGGGGCACAATACCTGATCACCCCCCCCAAAAAACGCCCCGATCGGTGCCGCGAAAAACCATCCACCCAATGCAGCATTAAGGTAAAATCTGCGTTTTCCTTGGAAATCAGCCATTCCGGCGGTTGACAGGCGGGCCTGCACGCCCTATGCCCCGAACCCATGCCGTTCAACGCCGAAAAAAATGCAAGAGGGAGTCCCCAATGGTCGCGTATAAAACGTTGGATCAACTGGATGTCGCGGGCAAACGGGTTTTGGTGCGCGTCGATCTCAACGTGCCGATGCACAATGGCGTCGTGTCCGATGCGACCCGGATCAATCGCCTCGTCCCCACGATTCAATATCTGATCGATGCCGGTGCACGGGTCGTGTTGATTTCCCATTTCGGCCGCCCCAAAGGCAAGCCGGACCCCGCCCAATCCCTACGCCCCCTCGTCGGTCCCTTGAGTGTCGCCCTCGGCGGCAAGCCCATTGCCTTTGCCGAGGATTGCATCGGCCCCGCCGCCCAAAAGGTGGTGGCATCCCTCACCCCCGGCGACGTCGCGCTCTTGGAAAATATCCGCTTTCATCCGGGCGAAGAGGCCAATGATCCGGCTTTCGCCGCCAGCCTTGCCGCGTTTGGCGATGTCTTCGTCAACGATGCCTTTTCCGCCGCCCATCGGGCCCATGCCTCGACCGAGGCACTGGCCCGTCTGTTGCCGGTCGGGGCGGGCTATCTCATGCAGGCGGAAATCGCGGCCCTGGGCGCCGCGTTCGAGCATCCGGCCCGTCCGATGGCGGCGATCGTCGGCGGCTCCAAGGTCTCAACCAAGCTCAGCCTGTTGAATTCCTTGGTTCGCAAGGTCGATATCCTGGTTATCGGCGGGGCCATGGCGAACACGATGCTGAAAGCCCAAGGGCTCGCGGTCGGCAAATCCTTGGTCGAAGCCGATATGATCGACACGGCACACCAGATTTTTGCCGCCGCCGAGGCCGCCCGCTGCCGGATCATCCTGCCGGTCGATGGCGTGGTGGCAGCGGCCCTTGCCCCCCATGTCGAAACCGAAACCGTAGACATCACCGCCATCCCTGCCGATCAGATGGTTCTGGATGTGGGCCCACGCACGGTTGCGGCGATTTTGACCGCGATCGCACCCTGCAAAACCCTGGTCTGGAACGGTCCTTTGGGGGCGTTCGAGATTCCGCCCTTCGATCAAGCGACCGTGGCCCTCGCCCGCAAAGTTGCCGACCGCGTCACCGAGGGCAGCCTGATGGCGACGGCAGGCGGCGGCGACACGGTTTCGGCCATGGCCCATGCCGGGGTCGATCGCAAGCTGAGCTATCTCTCCACCGCCGGGGGTGCCTTCCTCGAATGGTTGGAAGGGCGGACCTTGCCCGGCGTTGCGGCCCTAGCCCGGATTTAATATCTCGGGATTTAAGAAAACGACCTCAAGGATACCCCGCTTTGGTTCCGGCCTGACGGTATCGCAAGCGGGGACCTCAAGCGGGGTTGCTCATCCCTCCGGCTCCGGCAAGAGCCGATGGGCGGGCAGCCGCACCGAAACCCGCGTGCCGACATTGAGTTCGCTCGCAATGGCAAGGGTGCCGCCATGCCGCTCGACCAGGGCCTTGGTCAGCGGCAGGCCGAGGCCCGTGCCGCCATATTGTCGGCTCAAGGTCGCATCGACCTGGCCAAAGGGTTTCAGCGCGGTACTGAGATCCTTGACCGCCATCCCGATCCCCGTATCGCAGACGTCGAGGGCGAGTTCCCCCGTTTCGGCCATGGCGGCACTGACCGTCACGACCCCGCCGGTGCGGGTGAATTTAATGCCGTTTGAAATCAGATTGAACAGGATTTGGCGCAATTTGCGCGGATCGACCAGGATCGGCGGCAGGCCCGGCGCGATTTCGACCATCACCGTGATCGATCCCCTGATCGCCCGTTCGCTCAAGGCGCGCACCACGCTCATGATCTCGTCCTGGGCATCGACCGCCTCTTCCGTCAGATCCAACTGCCCGGATTCCGCCTTTGCCAATTCGATAATATCGTTGATGAGATCCAACAAATCCCGGCCGCTCGACAAGACGTCGTTCAGATATTCGCGGTAATGGCTATTGCCGATGGCCCCCAAGGCCTCGCTCAAGATCAATTCGGTAAAGCCGATGATCGCATTAAGGGGGGTGCGCAATTCATGACTGATATTGGCCAGGAATTCAGATTTCGCCCTGTTTGCCCCTTGGGCGACGTCCCGCGCCTCGATCAGGGCCTTTTCACGCTGTTTCAGCTCCGTAATATCGGCCCGGACGCCGACGATGCAGCCATCATCGGTTAAACGGTCCGTGGCTCGGATCCAGCGTCCATCGCTGAGTTCGATCTCGACGCCCCGCACCTGACGCGCACGCTCCGTCAGGCTTTCGCGGCGCAACAGATCGGCAGCCGGCCCGTCCGGTATATCGCCGCACGCGATGATCGCCTCCAGCATATCGCGAAAACTCATGCCGGGTTTGATATATTGCCTGCTGCGCGGATAGATTTCGGTAATCTTGCTGTTATAGAGCAGCAACCGTTCATCGCGATCGAAAATGGCAAAGCCTTCGCTGATCGATTCAATCGCGTATGTCAGCACGCTTTGCGAATGGGCGACCATGGCAAGGGCGCGGATTTCGTCCGTCACATCCTTTGCCGTGCCGCGATAGCCGCCGAACGCCCCCGTCACCGGATCGAACAAGGGCAAGCCGGTCAATTTGAATTGGCGCACCCGCCCCGTCGTGTCGAACGATGAGAAACCATGATCGCGAAAGGGCTTTGGGTGCCGCTTCGACAAGGGCGGGCGCACTTCGAGCCCCTCGGCATCGACGAAGCGACCGACATCGGTGAGCGGCCGCCCCAATAACGAACGGGGATGATGGCCGAGGGCCTCCAAGACGCGGGCCGAGAGATAAATCAACTTCAGATCCGGCCCGACTTCCCAGAGCCAGTCGGACATCAGTTTCGTCACTTCCTCAAGACGTTCGCGCGTTTCGACCAAGTGATGACCGGGTGTGCCAGCCTGGGTGGGGGTCAAAAGCCGTCCGGCCGCCCCACAAATCGCGCCATCGGCATCATAGGCGGCGATGACGCGTACCGAGATCCGTTCCCCGCCGCCAGCCCCGATGATGCGCGCATCCAAAATAACATCGCCGCCCTGCTCGGCCACAAGGTCGACCACAGGCTTCGGTAAAGAGAGCGTGCCCCAACCCTGATCCGGGTCGAACCGACGCGCCAAATCGATCCAGGCTTGGTTGCGCCAGATCAGTGTGCCCATTGGATCGGCCAGAAAGGCGGGCCCCCCCTGCACCAAAAATTCCAATCCAACCCGCGCCAAAACATTCTGACAGGTCGTCGATAACGCCTCTTTGCTCACAACGACGAAATCTCCCGGTCATAGTGGCGCATCATTTTCATCCCGATGCCGCCAATCGTCTCACGAAAACAATCTGCTGCTTTTTAAATTACCCTCATTATACAAAGAAATGTCAATAATTTACGCAATCTTGCGATCAATCATTATCCAAACTGAAAGCTTTACACATTTCATTCCTGCATTATTTACCAATTTTTTACTTTTATAAAAAAAATCATCCTCAATACACAAATTTAACATGAAATTAATTGCAGATAAAAAAATAAAATAAATAGTATTACTATCAAAACAGTAATGATAAGATACAAAAAATTAAATACATAGAAATAATGTTTATTATTTTTAGCGGTATATTAAATGAAGTTTCATCTATCCATCGGAAAAAAATGTCTTTGACGAAAATTTTATGAATTTGTCGGTTGCACCCGTATTCACCGTGCAGTAGGCTCTTCCAACCCATTGCTAGGTTCACGATCATGATCACACCACCACTGCGGCCGCCCGGTTACAGCCCGGTAGAAGCCAATAATCAGGTGCAGCAGAATGCGGCGACGACGCGCGCCGCCGCCCCGGTCGGTGTAACCGCCATTGTTCGCGGCGAACCGGCTGAACAGCCGGACTCCCCGGACTCCAAAGATCCAGGCGAAGGCGGATCGGATCGGGAAAGACCCGGCCCGCCCCCCACCGGCGCACGCGGGCGGGTCATCGACATCAAGGCCTAACCGGGCAGGCCGACGAGGCTCCGGGCGAAGCCTTGAGCCTCGAACGGGCGCAGGTCCTCGGCCGCCTCGCCCACGCCGATGAAATGAACCGGCATCCCATATTTTTCGGCCAGTCCGACCAACACGCCGCCGCGTGCCGTTCCATCCAGCTTGGTCATGACGAGCCCCGTTACCCCGACAATCTCGCGGAAAATCTCCACCTGGGAATAGGCATTCTGCCCGACCGTCGCGTCGAGGACCAACAGGACCGAATGAGGGGCCGATGGGTCGCCCTTTTTGAGAACGCGGACGATCTTTTCCAATTCCGCCATTAAATCGCGCCGGTTCTGAAGCCGGCCTGCCGTGTCGATCAACAATAAATCGGCCGCCGCGGCCCGCGCCTCGTTCAACGCGTCGAGCGCAAGCCCGGCCGCATCGGCACCGGTCGGGCGCGTCGTGATCGGTGCGCCGGTCCGTTCGGCCCAAATTTTCAATTGCTCCACCGCTGCCGCCCGAAACGTATCGCCTGCGGCTAGGTGAACCTTTTTCCCGGCATCGCAATATTGCCGAGCCAACTTGCCGATCGTCGTCGTCTTGCCACTGCCATTCACGCCGACGACCAACACCACATGAGGGGCAGCCCCCGGCGCAAAGGTCAAGGGCTGGGCCACCGGTTCGATCACTTTCGTAATGAGATCGGCCAGATATTCGCGAATTTCCTCGGGCGAGACTTCCTGACCGAAACGGGTTTTGCGCAGGCTCTGCGTAACGCTGGCAGCAAGGGTCACGCCGAGATCGGCCGTAATCAGCAATTCTTCCAATTCTTCGAGCGTTTCATCATCAAGCCTGCGCTTGGTGAAAATCCCGACGATGCCTTCGCTCAGTTTCGCCGATGACCGGCTCAAACCGCGTTTTAACCGTTGAAACCAACTCGTCCCGTTCTCACTCACACCAACTCTCCCATCAGGGTCGCCTGATCATCCGCACAACCCAGAAGACGAACATCGATCAAACGTCCCGGCTCCAAGATATGCCCCTGCGGCACACGCGGCCGAACCGGTGCAAAACAATCCGTCCGCCCAATCCCGCCGCGCTCCATCAACAGGGTACGGGTTTGCCCGACGAGGCTTGAAAGGCGCCGCCGCAACGCATCCTCACCTGCCGCGCGCAGACGGGCGGCACGCGCCTTGACAATCGAACCGGCAAGAGCGGGAAAGGATGCAGCACCTGTTCCCGGTCGCACGGAATACGGAAAGACATGCAGATAATCCAACCCCGCCTCAAGGATCAAGGACAGGCTCCGCTGAAACCCAGCCTCGGTCTCAGTTGGAAAACCGGCGATGAGATCGGCCCCGAAGGCGATGGCCGGACGCACGCTGCGCGCCCGTTCGACCACACGCAGCACATCGTCCCGCCGATGTCGCCGGGCCATCCGGCGCAGAACATCGTCATCCCCAGCCTGAACCGACAGGTGTAAATGCGGCGCAAGGCGCGGTTCGTCCCCAATCAAGGTCCAAAGCTCGGCATCGATTTCCGCCGGATCCAACGATGAAAGCCGCAGGCGCGTCAGATCGGGCACAAGGGTCAAGACGCGGCGCACCAACTGCCCAAGACCAGGCTGACCGGGCAGATCGCGACCATAGCCGGTAATATCCACCCCGGTCAGAACGACCTCGTGATGACCGTGCCGGACAAGATGACGCACAGCCTCGACCACGCCGCCCACAGGCACCGAGCGGCTTCGTCCGCGCACCAAAGGAATGACGCAAAAACTGCACCGATGGTCGCACCCGGTCTGGATTTCGACAAAGCCCCTGGTATTGGCGCTGAACCCGTCGAGAAGATGGCCGGACGTGTCGCGCACCGCCGTCAGGTCCGACAGAATGACACGATCGCGTCCAGCCCAGGCGGCCGCCTCCAACTTATCGGCATTGCCCAGCACCCGCGTCACTTCCGGCATCGCGGCATATTGCGCTGGATCGCGCTGCACGGCGCAGCCGGTCACGATGATCGGAGCCTCGGGATGATCACGACGCGCCTTGCGGATCGCCTGCCGGGCTTGGCGATCGGCCTCCGCCGTCACCGTACAGGTATTGATGATCACGGCGTCGCCTTGGCCTGCCTGACGGGCAAGGCCGCGCATCACTTCACCTTCCCAAAGATTGAGGCGACAGCCGAAACTGAGAACCGTCGGCCCCGACGCGTCATCCTCGCTCATCGCCGCGATCCGTTCGAGGTTCACGACCCGGATTTTTGTGCGAACGCCGCAAGATCGCTCGGCGAAGCGGGTTTTTGGTGTAACGCCTTCCAGGCATCATAAGGCATGCCGTAGATTTTTTCCCGCGCCTCGCCATCGGTCAGCGCAATGCCTTGTGCCTCCGCCGCCTCGCGGTACCACCGCGATAAACAGTTGCGGCAAAACCCAGCCAAATTCATCAAATCGATATTCTGGACTTCTGGATGGTCGCGCAAATGGGCGACGAGGGCGCGAAACGCCGCCGCCTCCAAGGCTATCGTCGTTTGATCAACAGGGGGATGCGCATTCATGGCGGCCTCATTCACAATAAAGACGGGCGAGAAAAAGACGGCGGACAGGGTTGGCCGAACGATCTGGATACCTCGGACGAAACCCTATGACCCATCCCGTTTGGCAGAGGCGAGCATACGATCAATTTCGCCAGAGTCACGCATCTCTTTCAGGCGTCGATTAAAACCATCGACAATATCGGGACAATTATATTTCCGCGAGAACATCATATGGATCTTATTATTAGCGATCGGCTTTACCAAAGGCACGATCAAGGGTTCGCCCTGCAACGCCTTTGTCAACATCAGACCGTTCGCGCGCGAAATGACGGCATAATCGACCCGACCGCTTTGCACCATCCGCAGCAGGGTTTCCGTATTCGCCGTCTCGATCAGGGCAAGATTGGCCTTTGCATATGTTTCAAAATCATCGCCGAAATTGCTGCCCAGTTCGCGCACACCTTGCCGCCCGATCAGATCGGCATAGCCGTCGATATGGAACGCCTGATCGGAGCGGCTGAAAACGCTGATGAATTCCGTGGCATAAGGCTCGGTATAACGCACCCGAAAGGCGCGCTGGGCATTCCAATAAGCGCTAATGGCAAGATCGATCGCCCCGCTCTCGACATCGTTGACCACCCGCGACCAAGGCAGTGGATCGCGGATCGTCATCTCGACATGCATCTCGGTTAAAATCTTGCGCGCAATGACGAACCCGATGGCGCCACTCTGTTTGCCGTCTGCATCGATCGAATAGGGATACCAGATCGGCTTGCCTGCGACCACAAGATGGCTACAGTCGCCAGCCATCGACGGGCTCTGAGAGAGCCACA
Source organism: Aliidongia sp. (assembly GCA_036821645.1). Classification (GTDB taxonomy): domain Bacteria; phylum Pseudomonadota; class Alphaproteobacteria; order ATCC43930; family CGMCC-115725; genus DAISJD01. Next base: position 20,877 of record DAISJD010000028.1, on the reverse strand, counting down.
CCAGCACTGCGCAGAACAGGCCAATAAATTTTGTCGGCCGAGCCATCATTCTCGATCAATCGATCAGGGGAAGCACTATGCCAAACAACCGTATCGCGACGGTTCGACAATTGCATCCAAAAAAGTCCCGCAGCGCGATCAAACAGCCATTCCCAATTCCATCTTTGTGGAATTGGGAATGATCTTACTGAATGAAAGCGCAGAATCTTCGATTATTGCTTTTCAACGGTACAAGGGGTTGGTGCCGGGTTGATGCGGGTCCAAATCTGGCTTTCCCCCAACAACGGAATCCCAACATAACCGCGAACACGCAATGTGCCATCGTCTTTCAATTTAAGATTCGATTTGTAGGTTTTACCATCTTCAGGATTGTAAATGAGGCCACCTTCCCAAAAGCCGTCTTCGCTCTTCGAAAAGCCCGACAACATGGCAATCCCACAGACCGGGCGGGTGCGCAGAGCCGGATCGGCATTTTCCTTATCCAGCTTGTTCGTCCCTTCCTTGGTCAAGGGCTCGCGCAGCCACTGCAATTTGCCGCAGAGTTTGTCACCGCACGATTCGATCAGAATACCGCCTTTTTTGCTCTCGTCATACCACCAGCCCCGAATATCGTCCGATGCGGCCAAGGCCAGGGGGGCCGACATCAGGCCGCCGATCATGATCGCAAGTGATGATAAACGCACAATAGAGACGGCATTACGGGACTGTTTCGACATTCTGTGTTCCCTCCGGATTATCATTATCCCAACATGCGCCAAAACCAGACGCGTGGGGTGCTTCGACAGCTTCACCCAAAGCACCCGGCACCGTCAATCAAAGCTTAGGGGCATCGGCACCGATCCCGCCATACCGTCCCTCAGAATGTCAGATCAAAATCATTCGACAACAACAAGTTAAGTCCAGCCTCCGCCATCAGTGCACTAGCCGCCGATTCTTGCGCCGCATCGGGGCTGCTGGCATTGCCGATCTCGGCGCGTGCCGCCACCCCATCCAAGATCATGGCAAGACGGAACAGGGCAAAGGCAAAATGAAACGGCAAAATCATATCGCCCTGTTGCGAGGATGCCCGATAGATCTGAATGAATTCAGCCAAACTCGGCAATTTTTCCTGCGCAAGGTCTAGTCCCTTAATCCCGCCCATCGCCGAGGGCGGGACAAAATAAGGGATGGCAGCATAGGCGAAATCGGCCAATGGATGACCCAAAGTCGATAATTCCCAATCCAACACGCCGATAACCCGCGGTTCGGTTGGGTGAAAGAGCAGATTGTCGATCTTGAAATCGCCGTGGCTGACCGTCGTTTCGGCACCGCCCGGAATCGACTCCAACAGCAAATGCGCCAATTGTTCGACGATGGCACTATTGCGATACCCGCTGCGCCGTCCCTGTTCGATCCAACGCGCGATTTGGCGTTCGTAATAATTGCCGGGTCGGCCGTAATTCGACAGGCCCAAGGCCGACCAATCCATCTCCTGAATATTGACCAACGTCTTCAGCATGGCCTGACAATAGAGGATACGCTCGCGCGGTTGAATTTCCGGTAGCGCCATCGTCCGAAACACCCGCCCTTTGAGATGTTCCATCAAATAGAACGGCGTGCCCAAAACCCGCCGGTCGGCACAATACAGCAAGGGTTCCGGTACGGGAACATGGGTCCCGTAAAAGGCGGACTGAATGCGATATTCCCGGTCGACCGCATGGGCGGAATTCAAAATCACGCCCGGCGGCTGCTTGCGCAGGACCAACGTTCCCTTATGTTCCGTTTCCACAAGGTAAGTCGGGTTGGACAAGCCGCGCAGCATCTGCCGCAGGCGCGTAATGCGACCGATCCCCAAAGCCTCGTGCAGATACTGTTCTAGGGCTTTTTCCGGCAGTCGATGGGCGGGCATGATCGGAATCGTGTGATCGGCAAGATCGCGCAAGTCGCGTTCCAGTAAGACATCGCCACACGCCTCCGGCAACCGTTGAACCATCCCACCCCCCGTTATTTTTTAGCCGCGACCACCACTGTGTTTTGCCGAAGAATGAAACAAAACTGACCGAAAGTCTACAACTGTTACGCGCTTTAAAATTGGTAAATTTGAAAAATACATTATTCTCATTCAAACCTGCCGATAAAAAATAGAACATTATTATTATCTTATTTATTTTATAATAAAGTAATTTTAAATATTTTTCAAAATTGATGATTATTTTATTATTTTTTATAAAATTATTTGAACAAAAAATTTTATAAAAAAAGACTACCCACGTATCACATGGATAGTCTTTTAAACGCAAATATATTTCGTTACTCAAACAAGTGTTAAAGGGTCGATAGCTTATAATCGGCAAAGTCCTTGCGTAGCTTTGCTTTCAAGACTTTGCCCGTTGCAGTATGGGGCAATTGATCGACGACGACGATGTCGTCGGGCATCCACCATTTTGCTACCCGCTCGACCAGATGAGCCCGAACGGAGTCGATATCGATTGTGTGGTCCGGCTTTGCCACAACCACCAAGAGGGGGCGCTCGTCCCACTTTGGGTGATAAACCCCGATCACAGCCGCCTCTGCGATATCAGGATGGCCGACCGCCGCATTCTCGAGATCAATCGAACTGATCCATTCGCCGCCGGACTTGATCACATCCTTGCTGCGATCGGTGATCCTGAGATAGCCATCGGCGTCGATCGATCCGACATCGCCCGTTCTAAACCAACCATCGTGATCGAAGGCCGCCTTGTTCGCCTCTTGATTATCGTAATAGCCCGATAGGATCCAAGGTCCGCGTACGGAAAGCTCGCCGACAGCCTTACCATCATGGGGCAGGATCCGTCCGGCTTCGTCGAGGATACGGGTTTCAATCGGGAAAACCGGTCGCCCCTGGCTTTCATCGATAGACCGACGCGCCTCGGGCGACAGGGTCGCGTGCTTATATTTTTGGGTCGATACCGTGCCCAAAGGACTAAGCTCCGTCATGCCCCAGGCATGAATCACCGTGATCCCGCGCGCCGCATAGGCCGCCATCAAGGCAGGCGGGGCCGCCGATCCGCCAATGACCAAACGCTTCAAGGTCGGGATTGCCGTATCGTTCGCCTCGATATAGTGCAGCAGGTTGAGCCAGACGGTCGGCACGCCAAGGGAAACAGTTACCCCTTCCTCGGCGAACAGGTTCGCCAAAGTCGCCCCATCCAAAAACGCCCCGGGCAAAACCAGTTTCAAGCCGGTCAAGGCCGCAGAATAAGGCGTACCCCAGGCATTCACATGAAACATTGGCACGACGGGGCAAATGACATCGCGCCCCGACAGGGATAAGGCATCCGGACTGACCGAGGCCATCGCATGCAACACGGTCGAACGATGACTATAGAGCACACCTTTGGGATTGCCCGTCGTCCCAGACGTGTAGCAAAGAGACGAGGCCGTTTTTTCATCCAAGAGCGGCCAATCGAAATCCGCCGTTTCCGCCTCAAGCAAGGTCTCATAGCACAAGAGACCGTCAAGGCTCGTTCGGGCCGGCATTTCCGCCTGCGATCCCATCAGAATGTAATGGCGGATCGTGGTAAAATTCGGTGCCAATTGTTCGACCAGCGGCAAGAAGCTCGGATCGAAACAAAGGATACGATCTTCTGCATGATTTGCAATATACGTGATTTGATCATGAAAAAGCCGGGGATTAATTGTATGAAGAACAGCACCAAACCCAGAAATTCCATAATATAATTCAAGATGGCGGTGATTATTCCAGGCAAGCGTTGCGATACGATCACCCTGATTGATTTTCATCCGCGATAAAAGATTGGCTAATTTTTTTGATCTTTGCTCACAATCAGCCCAAGTATACCGAAAAAGACTGCGATCAACCTGACGTGAAATAATTTCAGTATCACCATTGTAACGTGCCGCATGCGTGATGAGGGATGAAATCAACAACGGGCGATCCATCATCATACCGAACATCACTACTTCCTCCCTTTGCGTCCCGGATCAAGCGATCGATCCTGCGGCTGATTATCTTTGTTCTACACTTAGCCAGAATTTTGCAATAAGGCAACAATCTTCATTTGGTAAATGAAATATTGTATTGCAACAAAAAACTTATGTGCGGCGCACACGCGCCTTTCCATCAAAAAAAAACGAACCCCATTACCAAACGATTAAAATACAAAAAATTAAATTAAAAACAATGCTTGAGTTATGCTGTTAAAAAAAATCATTCTAAATAAAAACTCAATAAAATGCCCAATCCTATATTATAATATAGGATCGGGCATTAGATATTTCAATGATTAATGCTTTCGATTCCGCTTATTTACCAATCAAGAAGTTGGTCATAAAACGGAACAAAAAGCCATAGGGTGCCGCCAGACGGTCCAACATGCTCAACCGGCCGAGCTCGAAGACTGCGCGGGCATGTGACATGCGGATGAACCCGTCATGACCATGATACGCACCTTGACCGCTCGGCCCGACACCGCCAAAGGGCAGATCATGCTGCAAAGCGTGCATCACGCTGCCATTGACCGTAACACCGCCGGAATTGGTGCGGTTCAAAATGCCGTCGATCACGGCATGATCATGAGAGAAGCAATAGAGGGCGAGCGGTTTGTCCCCGGCATTGATCCCGGCAATGGCCTGATCGAGATCGGAATAGGGCAAGATCGGCAGGATCGGACCGAAAATTTCCTCGCGCATCACCGCCGTGTCGTCTTTCGGCGCAATGATAAAGGTCGGTGGAATCTTGCGTTCAGCAGCCGCAGCCGGTTCGTCGCGGCTGACGACCTTGGCCCCGTTGGCGCGGACTTCCTCGATCATACCGGTCAGTCGCGCGTAGTGGCGGTCGCTGATGATCGAGGTGTAATCCGCATTGCCCGCAACGGTCGGATACATCCCCTTCGTCTCTTCCATCAAGGCGTCGGTGAAGGCATCGACCATATCGCTTGGGACGAGGCAATAATCCGGCGCGATGCATGTCTGACCGGCATTGATGAACTTGCCGAAAGCAACCATCCGCGCCGCCTTGCGCAAAGGATAATCGCGACAAATGATGGCCGGAGATTTGCCGCCCAATTCAAGCGTAACCGGCGTCAGGTTCTCAGCAGCGGCCCGCATGACATGGCGACCGACATTGGTCGATCCGGTGAAAAGAATATGATCGAACGGCAAGGTACAGAGATGTTGCGAGACATCGACGCCGCCCAGGGCAACGGCCACTTGTTCCTGCGGGAAGATTTCGGCCAGCGCCGTCTTTAAAAAGGCGGCTGTTTGGGGGGCGAGTTCCGACGGCTTGATGATGACGCGATTACCGGCGGCGATGGCATCGATCAGCGGGCCGAACGTCAAGAATAACGGGTAATTCCACGGCACGATGATGCCGATCTGGCCCAGCGGCTGATAAAGGATTTTGGCCGAACCAGGCTGAAACGTCCAATGGACGGCCCGGCGCTGCGGCTTCATCCAACGGGCGAGATGGCGTTTCGTATGCTGGGCCCCGGAAATCGAGGCCGCAATCTCGGCAAGATCGGTCTCGGCGGCCGAGCGATGTTTGAAATCGGCGCAGATCACATCGGCGAAGGCCTTACGATACTTCCGCAGAAGTTTGATGATCGCGTCGAGGCTGGCCTGACGGGCCGCAAGATCGGGGACCGGCTCGCGCGCCATGGCAGCCCGCTGAATGGCGAAAAGCCGGTCGAGTTCTGCAACATCGTCCGTCTGACTACCCGGTGATATGAGGCTCTGCGCACGCATCCTTGACGCCCTCCTTCTTGTTTTGCTGATCGCTGCGGCAGACTGTGCCAGTCACCGAGGGCGATTGTCAAAGTATATAGTTTTTATCTCGATTTGCCGACTAAAAACCATCGCGCCGTTTCATACGATGATCAAGAGCTGTCGCCCAAACGGACGAGAACTAAGCGCCGCACCGCAGAGCATTATTTCGCACCTGCAAGAAAAATGGCATTTAATAAATGTATTTAAGATGCATCGCAATACGATTAGGCGATGCCTATATTTACGCTCCTGTGTTTATACAGCATCAGTGCAACGAATTTTAAACGAAATCGCTTGTAAACCTTGTCCAAACAGGCGGCATTCTTTTACGGTAATCAGAGTGACGTGATGAACAAAATTGCGTTGTTGGTTGAGAAGACAAACGGGCCGCGTTTTTCCGCAAGAAACCCCGCCAAATCTGACCGCCCGCAGCACGAAGAAAACATTCTAGCGCGCCTAGAAGCAAAAAATTGTTGGGGGGAACACGATGACCAGTTTCAAAACCGCCTTTAAACGGACTCTCTGCACGGCGACCGCCGCCCTGGCGCTCTGTACATTCGGTGCCGAGCAAGCCCATGCGGCAGCGTTCGGTTTGCGCGAAAATTCGGCTATTTTCAACGGCTATGCCGCATCGGGTCAGGCAACGTCCGGTGACGATTTGGCCGTGATGACCAACAATGCCGCTGCCCTCGTCCTGTTCGACGGGTTTAGAACGACGGCAAACGGCAACTACGTTGTTCCCCAAGGCAAGCAGAATTATCTGAGCGCCGTCACGAACATTCCCGGCATTACGACCATTCCCGGTATCGGCCCCCTCAAAATCGAAGGCGGCAACAGCCGCGACTTCACGCTGGAAAAGGTCATTCCGGCAACCTACTTGGCCTATGCCCCGACCGAAGACCTCCATTTTGGCCTTGGCATCACGGTCCCTTTCGGACTGATTACGAGCTACGGTGCCGACTCGCTCAGCCGGTATCAGGCTTTGTTTTCGCAAATCCAGGCAACCGACTTCAATCCGAACGTCGCCTACCGCATCAATAAGTATGTGAGCATCGGCGGTGGGTTCTCGGTACAGAAGGTCAAGGCCAAGCTCACCAATGCGATCGATTTCGGTACGCTGGTACCGTTGGCGCAATTCGGGGCCGGCCTCATCAACCAGCAGCAACTGGTCCGCTCGCTTGTGACCGGTGCCTCGAAACTGGCGAATGACGGTCGCGCCGATCTGCAAGGGACGTCCTACGCCGAAAGCTACAATGTCGGCGTCCTGCTCCAACCGCTGGAAGGCACGACCATCGGTCTCTCATATCGGTCCGGCCTCAATCAAAAAATCAAGGGTCGCGCCGATTTCGCCATCCCCAATCAATATAAGCAGTTTATCGGCCTGACCGGTCTTTTCAGCCGCACGGGCGCCGTTGCCGATCTTTCCTTGCCCGGCAACTACCAAATCGGTCTCTCCCAAGTCGTGACTAAGGATTTGACGGTTCATTTCGACTTTACCGAAACGCTGTGGCATCGGTTCAAGTCGCTACGTGCCGATTTCGACAATCCGTTGCAGCCGCCGAATATCGTTCCGCAAAACTATCAAGATGCGGCCTTCATCGCCATCGGCGGTTCCTACAACTTGACGCCGCAATTGACCTTGACCTCCGGCTTTGCGTACGACCAGTCGCCGATCACCGGCATGGCCCGCACGTTCCGCCTGCCGGATACGGATCGGTACATCCTGTCCGGCGGTCTGAACTTCAAGCTGAACGACAAGATGACCATCAATGGCAGCTATCAGCATTTCTTCACGAACCCGGTCAGTGTCAATCAAAGCAGTCCGAACACCACCTTCTTTGATACTGTCCGCTCCACCTCCACTGTGACGGTCGATATTTTCTCGGCTTCGTTGCAAATGACCTTCTAAGCGACATCGGCTCTGGTGGGCGATGCCCCGCCAGAGCCGCTTTTTTTTCATTTTGTTCCCATGAAGCGTGACGCCTGTTTTTTGCGCACAGCCACCGCCCCGCCCATCAAGAATAAAAAAATTATTCCAGACGGATGATCCCGCTGGTGATTTAGTAAATATCGTTATAAAATAATTTGACGCAAAATAACGGTCCGGGATCAAACGATTGCATTCAGTTTCCAACTGGATCGCTGCCGGTGCCGCGATAACGATAAACGAACCGGCACCCCTTACGTGCAGGGTCGACCTGGGAGCGAGGACAGACGCAGATGGTAGAAGCACCGCTCAGTTCAGTCACATCGGTGCCCCCTGCACCACATGGGCCCCACGCGCAAGATTTCGAGATCATCTCGGTTCCGACGATGCTGGAGCGCAGCATCGCCCAGCATGCCGCCCTGCCCTGCATCGATTTTTTGGATCGGGTCTATACTTATCGCCAGATCGGCGATTTGGTGAACAGGGCTGCCAAGGGCCTTCAAGCCGAGGGATTGAAAAAGGGCGATCGGGTTGGGCTCTGCCTGCCTAACTCGCCATTTTCCGTGATTTTGTTCTTCGCCATTCTGAAGGCGGGCGGTATCGTCGTCAATTTCAACCCGCTTTATGTCGAACGGGAAATTCAGTATCAAATCGATGATGCCGGTGTTCGGTTCATGGCGACGCTTGACCTTACCGCAACATATCCGCGGGTTGGGGCCATGCTGGCGAAGAGCTCGCTTGAAAAGGTGATCGTCTGTCAAATGGCCGATTCGCTGCCTTTTCCGAAAAACTATCTGTTCCCCTGGGTCAAGGCGAAGGAAATCGCCCCATGGCCGCGGGACAATCGGCATATCAATTTCCGCGATCTTATCAATCACGGCAACGATCCGACGCCGGTTCCCTGCGATCCGCAGCGCGATGTTGCCGTCTTGCAATATACGGGTGGGACGACGGGCGTGCCCAAAGGGGCCATGCTATCCCACGCCAACCTTACCACCAATGCCCAGCAATGCTATCGGTGGTTCCCGCGCGATCCAAGCGGTGCCCAGGAACGGCTTCTCGCGGTTCTCCCCTTCTTCCACGTCTTCGCGCTCAGCGTTGCGGAAATGGTCGCCATCATCGGCGGATTCTTCATCATTCTGCTACCGCGTTTCGATGTGGTTCAAGTCTTGGAAACAATCCAAAAGAAAAAACCAACGACGTTTCCCGGTGTGCCGACCATTTACACGGCGATCAATACATTCAAGGACACGCGTAAATACGATCTTTCTTCGATCCGCTATTGCCTGTCCGGCGGCGCACCTCTGCCGCTTGAAGTCAAGACCGAATTTGAACGCCTGACCGGATCGCGCCTGTCGGAAGGATACGGTCTCACGGAAACGTCTCCCGTCGTGACTACGAATCCGATCCATGGTCTTGCCAAACCCGGTTCGATCGGGATCCCAGTCGAAGGCACGGTCGTTGAGATCGTCTCGATCGACAATCCCGATCAAATCATGCCGACCGGCGAACGGGGCGAAGTTTGCGTCCGGGGGCCGCAGGTCATGCTGGGCTATTGGAACCGGCCGGATGAAACGGAAAAGGTGCTGAAAAACGGACTCCTGCGCACCGGCGATGTCGGCTACGTGGATGAGGACGGGTATGTCTATCTGGTCGACCGGATCAAGGACTTGATCATTGCCGGTGGGTTCAACATCTATCCGCGCAATATCGAAGAAGCGATCTACAAACATCCCGACATTGCTGAAACGGTGGTAATCGGGATTCCCGATCCCTATCGCGGCCAAACCGTGAAGGCCTATGTCGTCCGCCGTCATGGTGGCACGATCGATGAGGCCGGATTGAAATCTTTTCTCAAAGAATATCTTTCGCCGATCGAAATGCCGAAAATCATCGAATTCCGCGAGAGTTTGCCCAAGACCCAGGTCGGTAAACTCTCCAAGAAAATGTTGATGGACGAAGAAGCGGCAAAAACGACCGCACACTAATCGCGACGACGGATCGGGCTTGACGCGGCTCCCAGTTATAACTATGTTTACGAAGATACATGACGTTTACGTCATGTATCTTTCAGGTTGGTGAGAAGGATCTCATTCACGATCGTCTCGCCTGAAATCGGTCACTGTCCGATCGACGCCAATAAGACTGAACGGGGAACAATCCCGTCGCACTATGGGGTGGATATGCCGGAAGATCTGAGTGCGCCGAAACCAAGCATCGAACCGGTCTATTCGATCGGCGATTTGTCGTCGGCACTCTGCGTTTCCCAGCGCGCCATTCGGTTTTATGAAGATCAAGGTCTGCTCTCGCCGCAACGGGCGGGCGGCAACCGAATTTACAGTCCTCGGGACTTTGCCCGGCTAAAATTGATTTTGAGAGGAAAACGCTTAGGCTTTCCTCTCGCCGACATTCGAGAATTGCTCGACCTTTACGATGTCGATCGCAATCATCTGGAACAGTTGCGCCGCACCTTGAACAAAGGCCGCGAGCGCATCGCGGAGCTTGAACGCCAACAGGCGGAACTGGCTCTGACCTTGAGCGAGCTCAGGGATTTAGAAACGACCATCCTTACCTGTATTCAACAAAGGGAAGCCGAGGGACAGAGATCCGCCTCGGACGCCGCAGAGGAGAAGCTTGAGCCATGAAAGACGTCGTGATCGCGGGTTACGCCCGTTCGCCGTTCCATTTCGCCCGCAAGGGTGAGCTTGCCCGCGTCCGCCCGGATGACCTCGCCGCTCAGACCGTAGCCGGTCTCGTGGCGCGTCTCGGCGTCGATCCCGCCACCATCGAAGATTTGATCGTCGGCTGCGCCTTTCCCGAAGGCGAACAAGGCTTTAACGTGGCCCGCCTGATCGGGTTTCTCGCGAAATTGCCGCTCTCGGTCGCTGGGACCACGGTCAATCGTTTCTGCGGTTCCTCTATGCAATCGATCCACATGGCGGCCGGGGCCATCCAACTCGGGGCGGGTGACGCCTTCTTGTGCGCTGGGATCGAATCCATGACCCGCGTGCCGATGATGGGCTTCAACCCGATGCCGAACCCGGTTCTGGCCAAGGCCTATCCGGGTGCCTATATGTCGATGGGCATCACGGCAGAGAATGTCGCCGCCCGTTACGGCCTGACGCGCGCCGCCCAAGAAGCGATGGCGGTCGAAAGCCACCAAAAGGCAGCGCGCGCTCAAGCCGCCGGTAAGTTTGCCGATGAAATCGTCGCCATCACCACAGGGTCGGGCAGCGTTTCACAGGATGGCTGCATCCGTGCGGAAACCACCGCCGAAGGCTTGGCCGGGTTGAAACCCGCCTTCGATCAGGCCGGTTCCGTCACGGCCGGGACCTCCTCGCCCCTGACCGACGGGGCCTCCGTCGTGTTCGTCACCACCCTCGACTATGCCAAGACCCATGGCCTCACCCCGCTTGCCTTCGTGCGGTCCGTCGCCGTGTCCGGTTGCGACCCCGAAGTGATGGGTCTGGGCCCGATCGGTGCCAGCCGCAAGGCCCTGAAGCGCGCGGGCCTGTCGATCAACGACATCGACATCGTCGAAATCAACGAAGCCTTTGCGGCCCAAGCCCTCGCCTGCATCCGCGATCTTGAAATCGACCCGGCCAAGATCAACCTGGATGGCGGCGCCATCGCCTTGGGTCATCCCTTGGGTGCCACGGGGGCCCGCATCACCGGCAAGGCCGCGTCCTTGCTGAAGCGCGAAGGCAAACGCTATGCCCTTTCGACCCAATGCATCGGCGGCGGTCAGGGCATTGCCACCGTCCTTGAAGCAGCCTAATGCACCCCGGCCGCAGGAATTTCCGTCATGAGCATTAAAAAAGCAGCCGTCATCGGTGCAGGCGTCATGGGCAGCGGCATTGCCGCCCATATCGCCAATGCCGGTATCCCGGTCGTTCTTCTGGACATCGTCCCAGCCGGTGCCGAAAACCGGTCGGCGATCGCCGAAGGGGCCGTTGCCCGCCTGAAGAAAACCGATCCCGCCCCGCTCATGCACGAGCGGAATGCGAAATTGATCACACCGGGCAATCTCGAGGATCATCTCAGCCTCTTAGCCGATGTCGATCTCATCATCGAAGCGGTCTTGGAAGATCCCGCCGTCAAGCGCGCTCTCTATGCCAAGGTCGAGGCCGTGCGCAAAGACGGGTCGATCGTCGCCTCCAATACCTCGACCATCCCGCTCAAGATCCTGACCGAAGGTCTGGGCGATCGCTTCGAAGCCGATTTCCTCATCACCCACTTCTTCAACCCGCCGCGCTATATGCGGCTTCTGGAAATCGTCAGCAGCCCGAAGACCCGCCCCGATGCCGTCACCCTGGTCGAAGCCTTCTGCGATCGGCAATTGGGCAAGGGTGTCGTGCATTGCAAAGACACACCGGGTTTCATCGCCAACCGGATCGGCACCTTCTGGATCCAACTCGCGATCAATAGTACGCTCGATTTCGGCCTCACGGTCGAAGAAGCCGATGCGATCATGGGCCGCCCGTTCGGCATTCCGAAGACGGGCATTTTCGGCCTGATCGATCTCGTCGGTCTCGACCTCATGCCCCATGTCAGCAAGTCCCTGCAACGGACCTTGCCCGCGACCGACGCCTTCCAAGCAGCCTATCGCACACCGGAACTCTTCAGCCGGATGATCGCCGACGGGTTGACCGGGCGCAAAGGCGGCAAGGGCGGATTCTATCGCATCAACCGGGCCGCCGGTAAACGCAAGGAATCCATGGATCTCGCCACGGGGACCTATCGCCCCGAAAGCAAGTGCACCCTCGAAAGTGCCGGCTTGAAGCATCCGGCCGCCGTCATGGCCCATCCCGATCGCGGCGGTCGCATGGCCCGCGCCGCCATGGGGGCCACCTTGGCCTATGCGGCGAGCCTCGTGCCGGAAATCACCGATACCATCGTCGGCGTCGATGATGGGATGAAACTTGGCTATAACTGGAAAGATGGGCCGTTCGAGTTGATCGACAAGATCGGCGTCGATACGTTCATCGCCTTCCTCGAAGCGGAAAAGATCCCGGTTCCGCCCCTGGTCGCCCTTGCCAAAGGCCGCAGTTTCTACACGGTCGAAGCCGGTCGGCTGCATTACTTGGCCATTGACGGCAGTTATAAGCCGGTTGAACGGGCCGATGGGGTCCTGCTGCTCGAAGATGTGAAGCGTGCTTCAAAGCCGCTGATCAAGAACGCCTCGGCCAGCCTGTGGGATTTGGGCGACGGCGTCGCCTGTCTCGAATTCCACAGCAAGATGAACGCCATCGATCCCGAGATCATGGCTCTCATCGGCAAAAGCATCGCCCATGTCTCGAAAGGGATGAAGGGCCTCGTCGTCTATAACGAGGGCTCGAACTTCTCGGTCGGGGCCAATCTCGGCATTGCCATGTTTGCGGCCAATATCGGCCTGTGGCCCGCCCTCGAAGAATCGGTTGCAACCGGTCAGGCGACTTATAAGGCCCTGAAATTCGCCCCGTTCCCCGTCGTCGCCGCCCCGTTCGGGATGGCCCTTGGCGGCGGGTGCGAGGTGTGTCTGCATGCCGATGCGGTGCAGGCCCATGCCGAACTCTATACGGGTCTCGTCGAGGTGGGCGTCGGTCTCCTGCCCGGTTGGGGCGGGTGTAAGGAACTGTTGCTGCGTACGGCCGAAGCCCAGGCCGCCAATAAGCGCTCGCCCCAGGGCCCGATGCCGGTGGTCGGCAAAGTGTTCGAGACAATTTCAACGGCCCAGGTTTCCCGTTCCGCCGAACAGGCGCGCGATCTCGGCTTCCTGCGCCCGACCGACGGCATCACCATGAACCGCGACCGCCTGTTGTTCGATGCCAAGGCGAAGGTTTTGGCCTTGGCCGAAGGCTATCAGGCCCCGGAACCCAAGGTGATCCGCCTGCCCGGCCCGACGGCCGCCACGGCCTTCACCATGGCAGTTGCCGATTTTGCCCGCCAAGGCAAGGCAACGCCCCATGACCAAACCGTCGCCGCCGCCGTGGCGGGGGTTGTGTCCGGGGGCGATACGGACATGCTGGTCGAGTTGACCGAAGACCAATTGTCCGAGCTTGAACGCCACTATTTTATGGGGCTGGTCCGCCAGCCGGCAACCTTGGCCCGGATCGAGCATATGCTCGAAACCGGCAAGCCACTCAGGAATTGAGGGGAAACGTCCGATGGCAACCTATAAAGCACCATTGCGCGATTTTAAATTCGTGCTCCATGAATTGCTCGGCGTCGACGACCTCCAAAGCTTCGCGGGCTACGAAGAGGCGACCCCCGATCTCTTCGATACCGTCCTCGAAGAGGCGGGTAAATTCTGCGAAGAAGTTCTCTTCCCGCTGAACCGGACCGGCGACGAAGAAGGCTGCACCTTCGAAAACGGCGTGGTCCGGCCCCCAGCCGGTTTCAAAGAAGCTTATAAGGCCTTCTGCGACGGCGGTTGGACCGCGATCAGCGCCGACCCCGCCTATGGCGGACAGGGCTTGCCCCATGTCTTGAGCTTTTTCATCGAAGAGATGATCTGCGCCACCAATATGTCGTTCGGCATGTATCCGGGCCTGTCCCATGGGGCCTATAACGCGATCCTGCAACATGGTTCGCAATATCTGAAAGATACATTCCTGCCCAACATGGTGTCCGGCACCTGGAGTGGGACGATGAATCTGACGGAACCCCATTGCGGCACCGATCTCGGCCTCATCCGCACCAAGGCGGTTCCCCAAGAAGACGGCACCTACAAGATCAGCGGGACCAAGATCTTTATTTCGGCGGGCGAGCAAGATCTGACGGAGAATATCGTCCATCTGGTCTTGGCGAAACTGCCCGACGCCCCGCCGGGCGTGCGCGGCATCAGCCTGTTCATCGTGCCGAAATTCCTCGTCAAGGACGATGGCAGCCTGGGGGCGCGCAACGGTGCCTTCTGCGGGTCCATCGAACATAAGATGGGGATCAAGGCATCGGCCACCTGCGTCATGAATTTCGACGAGGCGGTGGGGTATCTATGCGGCGAACCCCACAAGGGCATGCGCGCCATGTTTACCATGATGAACGCCGCCCGCCTCGGCGTCGGCATTCAGGGTCTGGGGCTTAGCGAAACCGCGTTTCAAAGTGCGCGCGCCTATGCCAACGACCGGATCCAAGGGCGCGGCTTGAAGGGGGCCGTCCAACCCGACAAGGCGGCCGATCCCCTGATGGTGCATCCCGACGTGCGGCGCATGTTGCTGACCATCAAGGCCTATACCGAAGGCGGGCGGGCGCTGGCCGCCTGGATCGGGAAATCCTTGGACATCTCGCACAAACATCCCGACCCGGCCAAGCGCCAGGAAGCCGACGATCTCGTCGCCCTCATGACGCCGATCGTCAAGGCGTTCTTGACCGATGCCGGGTATGAAAACGCGACCCTGGGCCAACAAGTGTTCGGCGGTCACGGCTATATCCGGGAATGGGGCATGGAACAATTGGTGCGCGATGCCCGCATCACCCAGATCTATGAAGGCACCAACGGCATTCAGGCGCTCGACCTTGTCGGCCGCAAATTGCCGATGAATATGGGCCGTCTCTTGCGCCGGTTCTTCCACCCGGCGGGCGATTATCTGCAACAGGCCGCCGAAAACCCGGCCTTGAGCGATCTTGCCATGCCGGTCCTGAAAACCTTCGGTCGCCTGCAACAGATCACGGCCCATATCGTGCAGAAAAGCATGGGCAACCCCGAAGAAGCCGGGGCCGCCGCCACCGACTATCTGCGCATGTTCGCCCTGACGGCGATCGGGTATTTGTGGGTGCAAATGGCCGAGATCGCCCAGAAAAAACTGGCGAGCGGCGAGGCCAAGGCCCAAGGCGACGAGGCGTTCTATACGGCGAAGCTGGCCACCGCCACCTTCTTCGTCACCCGCCTCCTCCCCCACGCCTCGGCCCATGCCGCCGCCATCATGGCGGGGGCAAAGCCGATCATGGCGTTGGAAGCAGCGGCGTTCTAAAGCCCGCATAGAAGAAAGAAGGCACGTTCAGTGATTACTGAACGTGCCTTTCTTGTTGTATTTATTAACGCTCAATTCCCAAAATATTGAACGATTTTCCTGCGGACATCGCTCAAAAGTTTTTCAGTATCTTTCTCGGCATATTCTTCATATTTTCTTGGCGTACCACCCCTAATTTCAAAAATATTCGTCTTGTCACACCAGAAAACCGATAATTGATAGGCATTCATAAAGAAATTTGAGGTTTTTTGCGCATTCATATTATAGAGTTCTTGGGCGTTATTATCATCGATCGCAATCAAAATAGCTTCGTTTTGGTCGACGAGTTTATATCCGTTCACGGTCAATGCCTCGGCAATCACCACCCCGATCCGCTCGGCCATCCCGCTCGAATGCGCGATGGCAAGACGAACGGGCAGTTTATTTCTGGTCTGGGTCGAATTAAAAAGCTGCTTATTATAGGCGCATTGCACTTTAACAACACTATAGCGCTCGCCAACCGGGATAAAAACGCCGCGACGACCGCTATCATCTGTTTCTTGGGCAATGGCAGCGCTGCATGCGGTAGAGAAAAACATGGCGGCGACAAGGCTCAGTGAAAAAAACTGACGCACTACGATGATCCTCAAAAAATTCAATTTTAGCTTTATAAGAATCGATCACACGGGCGACAAGGTGAATTTCTGGCCGTTGAGACGAAGAGCCCAGCAAAATCCAAACCAATAAACCTATCCAGAAATTCACGTAGCGTTATATAAGAGATTGGCGATGGAATTCCCTCGGCTATCCTATCACTTATGGCGCAGGCGTTCTGTTCAGCTTTTTTTCGAAACACACCGCTTCCGATCGCCCCACATAGGGACCGTAATTCTCACGCTCAACGTAGCCGTGAGCCTTGTAGAAATTCATCGCAACCACATTTACCCGGCGAGTTTCCAGCCAGACCTCCAGATAACCCATTTTCACAGCATATTGCTCAAGATTTTTCAAAATTTTGCTTCCTATACCTTCACCAGGCAGACGCGAATACATGCGCTTGATTTCGCAGACCGTTGAGGTCGTTCCAGAATTCAGTGGTCGCAGCGCCCCGCATCCGCACGGACGACCATCCCGGTACGCAATCACGAACATTGCCCTATCCGATTGCACGCTGTCAGCGGTAAAATTCCTGGTACCACCATCCCCGGTGATAGTCTGCAAGTGTCTGGACAACGCGCCCATGAGTTCCTGTGCATCGGGTGCTTCCGGCGACGTGTTAATGAGCTCGATCGTCATCCTCGCGCTTTCATAGCATACAAAACCCCCATCATTCCTCATCCTAAAGATAAAAGTGCAAATCGATCATGAGTGCGAACATTAAAACTTAAAACAGGTTCAGAACGGCAACGCAAAACGGCAAGTCTACGGAGCACTTCTTGGGCCTCGCCGTCATCACCGCAATCACACTATAGATATATTTTGCCATCGAAGGTTAATTTTCAATATTCTCCAATTCAATAAACTATTATTAATAGAAATTACCCCCTCACCCCTCACTGAATTGCCGTTGGTGCAACCGTGTATAAAGGCCGCCCAGCGCCAAAAGATCGTCGTGGGTGCCGCTTTCGACCACGCGGCCCGCCTCCATCACATGGATCATATCGGCATCCTGAATCGTCGACAGGCGGTGGGCGATGACGAGGGTGGTGCGGCCCCGCATCAGGTGTTTCAACGCATCCTGGATCAACCGTTCGGATTCCGTGTCGAGGGCACTCGTCGCCTCGTCCAGCAATAAGATCGGCGCATCCTTCAACAAGGCGCGGGCGATCGCGATCCGTTGGCGTTGGCCGCCCGACAGGCGCAGGCCCCGTTCGCCCACCATCGTGCCATAACCATCGGGCAGATCCCTGATGAATCCATCGGCCGCCGCCGCCGATGCGGCGGCGCGGATCTCGGCCGCCGTCGCGTCGAACCGGCCATAGCGGATATTGTTTTCGATCGTATCGTCGAACAGCATCACATCCTGACTGACGATCGCGATCGCCCCGCGCAGGCTGGCGAGGGTCGTCCCGGTGAGGTCGCGCTCATTGACCAGAACGCGGCCCGCATCCGGGTCGTAAAAGCGGGGGATGAGGTTGAAGACCGTGCTTTTACCGGCCCCGGACGGGCCGACCAGGGCCGTAACCCGCCCGGCGGGGGCCGTCAGGCTACAGGCGCGAAGCGCCGGTTTGTCGGGATCATAGGCAAAATCCACCCGGTCCAAGACCACCGGCCCAGGATCGCGGGCCAACAGGACGGCCCCCGGCCGATCGACAATCGTCGGCACCCGGTCCAGCAGCTCATAGATCCGTTCCGCCGCCGCCCGCCCCTCTTGAAACGAACTCAACGACTTGCCGAGCGAGCGCAACGGTTGATAGGCCGACATGACCGCCGTAATAAAGGCAAAGAACGCCCCCGTCGTCGTCGTCCCCGCAATCACCTGACCGCCGCCATAGACGATCACGGCGGCAATGGCGATCCCGCCGAAACTATCGACGATCGGCTGTGCCGCCGCACTCATCCGCGCCGCACGAATATTGAGACGGCGCAGGCCATCGGTCAGGCGCGCGATACGTGCGGATTCATACGCCTCCATCCCGAAGGCCTTGATGATGCGAATGCCTTGAAAACTCTGGGATAAGGTGGCGCTGATCTCGCCCACCTGTTCCTGCACGCCGCTCGACACGCGGCGCATGCGGCGGGCCAAACGATCGATCGGGGCGGCTGAAATCGGGGCGACGACAAGGGCGATCAGGGTCAATTGCCATTGATAATAGAAGGCCACGCCCAAGAAACCGACAATGGTCATGACATCGCGACCAAAGCCCAAAAGGGCTCCCGAAACCGAGGCCCGCATCGCATTCAGATCATAGGTAAACCGCGAGACGAGCGCCCCCGAATGGCCTTCCATGAACAGGGTCAGATCTTGCTGCATCAAATGCCGGAACAGCCGATCTTGCATCCCCGCCACGATCCCTTGGCCGACATAGGACAGCAGCGTGTCTTGCGTATAGCTTGCGGCACTTTTCAGGATGAAACTGGCCAAGACGGCTCCGCCGACCCACCACAGCAAATCGGCGTCGCGTGCGATGAAAACCCGATCGACCACCGGCTGCATCAAGGCGGCGGTGGCCGCACTCATGGCGGAATAAACCGCCATCGCCACCAACACGACCCCAAGGGTCGGTGCATAGGGCAAGACCGCCTCGCGCAGCAACCGGCGGAACACCGGAGATTTCGCGGAAGAAGACGCAACAGAAGTCATAAAGGATCCGTCAAAAGGCACCGGCAAATACGGCGTGCGACGTTACGCATATCAGAAGGCCCCCGCCATCAAAAACCGCCCCTCTTATCAAGGGTGGCCCGCCACACTATCTCTTTACATCATCCCTATTGCAGCCTAGCAAGAGGGTGTAAGAATTTTTCACAAGAGTTTGCACCGCCCATGGTTGATCTTCCGTCCTTCGCAGGCCCGCCCCCCGCCATGACCGCCCAAGAACGTCGGCGCGCCTGGCGCAGTATGTGGCTCGTCGATCATGGTTTCATCCGGGATATTTACTGCAACGTCCATCCTGTGACCGACCGGGTCTGGCGTTCCGCTCAACCGGGGCCGCGTCAGTTGCAGCAGGCGAAGGCAAAAGGGATCAAGACGATCCTAAACTTGCGCGGAAGGCGCGACAATTGCGGTTCTTATATTCTCGAACGCGAAGCCTGTCATAAACTGGGGCTTAAGCTCGTCGATTTCCCGATCCGCTCGCGCGGTGCGCTTGAAATCGCGACCATCAAGGCGGCGGCCGCCCTCTTTCCCCAATTGGAATATCCCGTCCTGCTCCACTGCAAATCCGGGGCCGACCGGGCCGGCATGATGGCGACCCTCTATCTGTTCCTGCACGAGGGGCGCCCCTTGCGCGAGGCGGTGCGGCAATTATCCCTCTATTATGGTCATGTGAAGCAGGCAAAGACCGGCGTCATCGACTATCTGTTCGAGACCTATCTGATCGATACCGAGGGCAAGCCCCCGATCATGGCCGACCCGGCGCAGAATTTCCTGCATTGGATCGAGACGCGCTACGATCCCAAAGAATTGAACCGGTCGTTCAAGGAAAATCGTTTCGCCAAATTCTTCGTCGATTCCGTTCTGAAGCGGGAATAATCGGACCGAACGCCCATTCCGCCCCTGCAAAACCGGACTGCAAAACCGGGATGCCCGCCATTCAACTCATTCCCTTGCCCCCCGTTCTGTATTATGGTCGCGCGCAAATTTCCGGTTTTGTGGAGCCCCCCATGTCGATGACACCCGCCGTCAAGAAAATCTTGGATTGTTATGAAAGCGATAATCCAGGCACCAAGGCCAATCTCGCCCGTATTTTGATGCAAGGTCGCCTGGGCGGCACCGGCAAGTTGGTGATCTTGCCGGTCGATCAAGGGTTCGAACATGGTCCGGCCCGCAGTTTCGCCCCGAACCCGGCCGCCTACGACCCGCATTACCATTTCCAATTGGCGATCGATGCTGGGCTCAGCGCCTATGCCGCCCCGCTCGGCATGCTGGAAGCGGGGGCTGGCACCTTCGCCGGTCAGATCCCGACCATCCTCAAGGTCAATTCATCCAACAGCCTCTCCACCGCAAAGCAGGATCCGAGTCAGGCCTTGACGGGCTCCGTCGGCGATGCGCTGCGGCTCGGCTGCTCGGCGATCGGCTTTACGATCTATCCCGGTTCCGACGTCCAGTTCGGCATGATGGAACAATTGCGCGAATTGGCCGAAGAGGCCAAGGCCGTCGGCCTTGCCGTCGTGGTCTGGTCTTATCCGCGCGGCGGCGCCTTGACGAAACCGGGCGAAACGGCCTTGGATATTTGCGCCTATGCCGCCCATATGGCAGCCCTGTTGGGGGCCCATATCATCAAGGTAAAGCCGCCGACCGAGGCGCTCGAACTCGACGCCGCCAAGAAAGTCTATGAAAAGCACCAAATCAACGGTGCCACTGCCGCCGACCGGATCGCCCATGTGGTCAAGGCCTGCTTCAACGGTCGGCGCATCGTGGTCTTCTCCGGCGGGGAAGCGAAAGAGGCCGAAGGCGTGATCAACGAGGCCCGTGCGATCCGCGACGGCGGCGGCAACGGGTCCATCATCGGGCGCAATTGTTTCCAACGGCCCCGGACCGAAGCCTTGGCGCTGCTCGATCAAATCGTCGGCGTCTATCTGGATCGGGCTTGAGCCGCACCGGCACGGGAAAGG
>DAISJD010000027.1:0-30567 GCA_036821645.1 Aliidongia sp. | reverse complement strand
GGGTAGGCGGGTGGGGCCCGTCGATGATTTATCGTTTTTTATCGGGTGATCTCGCGATGAATTCGCGTGGTTTCAGCCGCGTGCGGTGATTGGGCGGGGCTTTTCCCCACATGTCCTCACCACGGAAATAATCCTTTTGCCATTGTTGATTATAGGCGTCCGACCCTTCAATGTGCAGGTCTTGGTTGAAGCTTCGGCGATCCTGCGCCCATTGGGTGTAACGGGATTCGACCAGGGGGTCTTCGCTCATATCGCGAAATTCCGGCTCGCAGGATTCGATCATGCCGCGGGGAACGGGGAAAATCATGCAAAACGGTTCGTCTTTTTCAAAGGTCACGGGCGTGAACTTGCGCGCAAATTTCCAGTTCATCGTAAAGGTAAAGGGTGACCAATCGGTTTCGACGACACCGGTCAACGGGTGGAGCCCGTCTTTCACGCTATTGGTGGGACCCGTCACCCAGAGATCGTAATTCGGCTCGGTGCGAAACAGGGCGCGCACGCTAAAGGTCAGGACGCCATTGCCGAAATGGCTCATCCCCAAAAGCGGCAAGGGTTTCTTGCTGGTCTTGTCGAGGGTTTCGATCAGAATGGAATCGGCTTCTTGGCTGCCGTTCCATTGGGCGACGAACGGGGCTTCGTTCAGAATGAACCAACCATGGGCATTGGCGATATTGAGCGGCAGACAGCGATAGGCAAAGCCACTCTGCGTCTTGTCCATCCAGGGGCGCTCGAACGGTGCCGGAACGATCCTGGGCGCTTCGCCCGATGTCGGATAACAAATAAGACGCATGCCCTGTCCCTTCAACGCTGGAGTTTCACTCTCTTGCGGCGACGACCCTCGTCGGTGCGGGTTTTTCTGTCAAGGGCCATCGACGGGTGGAGTGGGCGGTCGGCAGTGATCGTCTCACTGCCCGGTATGGGGCAGGGTTGGCGCAGATAGGCCTCGGCCGTGTCGGCCGGAACGGGATATCCTGTGAGATAGCCTTGAATGATTTTACAGTTCAACTGGCGCAGAATGGCAAGTTGTTCTTTGGTTTCAACACCCTCAGCAATGACCTCGAGGCCCATTTCGCGGGCCATGGAAATGATGGCGGAGGCGACGGCCCGACTGGCCCGGTCCCAATCGAGATCCTTGGTAAAGGCCCGATCGATCTTGAGGCTGGCAATCGGTAGGCGGTTGAGACTGGCCAAGGATGAATAGCCGGTGCCGAAATCATCCATGCCGACTTTGATCTCTGCCGCCTGCAATGATTTCACGATCCGGCACACATGATCGAAATCTTCGATCATGGTGCTTTCCGTGATTTCGACCTCAAGAAGGCCGGGCGGCAGGGTATAGGCAAGATAGGCCGGGAGATGCTCGTCCAGAATGCGGTGTAGAAATTCCCGAGCGGAGACGTTGACGGCGATCGGCACAGGGGTGAGGCCAGCCGCGATCCAGGCGGCCTGTTGTTTGGCGACGGCTTCAAATACGAAACGGGTAAGAGCCCGGATGAGGTCGGATTTTTCGGCAAGTCCGATAAAGAGAACCGGCGGCAACAGCCCCCGTTCGGGATGGTTCCACCGGATGAGCGCCTCAAAACCGACGAGCCGGAAATCAGGCAACCGGACTTTCGGCTGGAAGAATAAAACCAATTCGCCGTTGGGAATGGCTTTTCTGAGATCCAGTTCGAGATCGAATTGTTTTTTGGCCTGACCATGCAGGGCCCGGTCATAGAAAATGTGCGTATTGCCGCCATTGGATTTGGCCGTTTGCAAGGCAGCTTCGGCGGCCCGCAAGAGTTCATGGGGGCTTTCACCGTCTTCTGGGAACAAAGAGATGCCGATCGATCCGGTGAAATCATGGGCAATATCCCCCAGATAAAAGGGGCGATGGCAAAGCTGCCGCAGGTGAGCCGCCGTGTCGTGGGCGGTTGCGGCATCCCGCCCCATGGGGCCGATGATCAGGAAACGATTGCCGGTCAGATGGCCGGTCACTTCGAGGGCTGAACCGAGGGCGGCGAGGCGGTTGCCGATTTCCTGCAGGACCAGATCCCCGCCGTCATGACCAAATGTTTCGTTGATGACTTGAAATCGATCCAACGCAAAGATCAGGACGGGAATTTTATAGCGAACCCCATGGGCCTTTTCGATCAAATTGGCCAGCAGCCGTTCAAATAAAACACGGTTCGGCAATCCTACTGCGGGAGACTGCTCGATTGAATCGGCGAGCAAAGCTTCTTTTTGCTTGAGACGATCAATGTCGGTGCAAACGATACTATAGAAAATACCTGTTTTATCAGGGCCTTGCCATTGTTTTAGGCTGCATTGGACCCAGATCCATGCCCCCTCTTTCCGGCGCACCCGCAGAGTGATGGATTGCGGTGCTGCTGCGGCATGAGTCAAGGCTGTAAGGTGTGTATGGTCATCGGGATGAAAGACAGCATATACCGATATCGGTTTGGATTCGTTCGGATCTATGCCAAAGAAATCACGGGCAAAATCATTAAAAAATACTAATGTGAACTGAATATCGTAAATCCCAATGATTGCGGGGATTTCATTTAAGAGGAATAGCTCATCTCTATTTTGTATTTTGTCGCCTCGTTTCATTAGATTTTGCCCTAAAAAACCTTTAAATACAGATGTCGCATTGATGATGCAGCTATCTTAAGGGAACAAACTAAAGATTTCATTATCCTATGGTCGGGATGATCAGATCATTTTGGGATTGCTGCATTGTTTTCATGCAGAAAGGTGATGATAAAGCGCACACAAGATGCAACGGACGTGGTGCGACATAATTTTCGCATCAGAAAATAATTTGTGACCGATGGGGACTTGCTTTTTTTTTTGCGTCAGCGTATCACTCTCAAAGGCGTGCAAATAAGATCTATTATCACGGGATTCTACCATGCTAGCGAGCCTAACAATCGTATTTCGAGAGGTTCTCGAAGCCGGTTTGATTATTGGAATCGTTCTTTCCGCAACGGTCGGGGTTGCTGGCCGCGCGCGATGGATCCTTTACGGTCTCTTGTCGGGTGTTGCTGGTTCGGGTCTTGTCGCAGCCTTCGCGGGCGCCATTTCTGGCGCGCTTGACGGGCTTGGCCAAGAGATCTTCAACGCTGGAATCTTGGCGGTCGCCGTTTGTATGCTGGGTTGGCACAATATCTGGATGGCAAAGCATGGCCGCGAACTTGCCCGTGAGATGACCGAGGTCGGGCGTTCCGTGTCGCGGGGTGAGCGTTCACTCGCGGCAATGGCCATCGTGGTAGCGGTTGCCGTTCTGCGCGAGGGCAGCGAGATTGTGCTCTTCCTCTATGGGATACTCGCATCGGCAGAAGAAACCCAATATAATGTCGCCTTGGGCGGGTTCTTCGGGATCGGCCTTGGTGCCGTGATCTCGTACTTGCTCTATCGCGGCTTGCTCAGCATACCCATGCGCCATCTCTTTTCCGTAACCAATTGGTTGATTGCGCTGTTGGCGGCCGGCATGTCGGCTACCTGCGTACAGATTCTATCCGATGCGGATATTTTACCCACACTTGGGAACAAGATTTGGGATACGTCGTCGATCCTCTCGCAAAGCGATATTCTGGGCAAGGCCATGCATGCGATGGTGGGTTATTCCGATCGTCCTTCGGGGATCCAACTTCTAGCCTATGTATCGACATTATTGGTTCTAGTGGTGGTGGGGCGTCTTGTGAATGGGGCACCAAAGCGCCGGTCATCTTCTATCGCGTCGCCTGCCGAATAATCGCCAGTCTCGTCTATTGCAATGATCAAAACGGGCTGCTCAGTCGGGCAGCCCGTTTTTGTTGGGCAAAAGATCCGTGCTTTTGAGGGTTATATGCCCATCCCCATCCAAGTGCCGACGGGTAACGCGGGTTTCGGCGGCCCGTTCAAAAATCATACGATGGGCATGAAAGGCCGCAAGACAGGTTTCCTCATCGCATGTGCATGCTGTCAGGAGGGCTTGAAACAAGGCCCGAGGGACGAAGACCCGCCCTTGATAGTCCCCGACGGCGATGCCGAACTCGACGGCTCGGCGGTCGGCGTTCCAACAGGCATCATCGGGAAACGTGAAAAAGACCATGCCTATCACACTTGATTGACCGGATGCATCGAGCGAAGCCCGATCCCATCCTGTCAACCTGAACTCAAAAGGATGCACAGGATGGGATCGCAAGATTGCCCCATAACCCAGATTTAACCGGGTGTTTCGCGTGGGGGGGAGGTTTTGAGTTTTTAGAGCATCGTTTCGAGGACGCGATCTGGGGGGCGATGACCATCGGCAAAAGTTTTGATATTGATCAGAACCTTTTCCCCCATATCCAATCGTCCTTCGATCGTGGCCGATCCCATATGGGGCAGTAACACGACATTATCGAGCTTGATCAGCTTGGGGTTGACCGCCGGTTCATGCTCAAACACATCAAGGGCGGCCCCGCCGATTTCATTGGCCATCAGCATCCGCGTCAGGGCGTTCTCGTCAATGATTTCGCCGCGGGCCGTATTGATGATATAGGCATGCGGTTGCAAGAGTTTCAAGCGGCGCGCCGACAAGAGGTGATAGGTTGCGGGCGTGTGGGGGCAATTGACCGATATGATATCCATCCGGGCCAACATTTGATCCAAACTTTCCCAATATGTGGCTTCCAAACTGGCCTCGATCGCGGGATCGACACGGCGGCGATTGTGATAATGGACTGAAAGACCAAATCCTTTGGCCCTCTTGGCAAGCGCCGTGCCGATCCGGCCCATCCCGATAATGCCAAGCCGCTTGCCGTAGATGCGGTGGCCCAGCATGTGCGTCGGTGCCCAGCCCCCCCATTTCCCGGACCGAATGAGCCGTTCGCCTTCGCTGATCCGGCGGGGAACCGACAAGATCAGGGCCATGGTCATATCGGCCGTGTCCTCCGTGAGGACGCCCGGCGTATTGGTCACGATAATGTTGCGTTGACGCGCCGAGGCAAGGTCAATGTGATCGACGCCCGTGCCGAAGGACGCTATGAGCTTCAGGCGCGGACCCGCCTGAGAGAGAACAGCAGAATCAATCCGATCCGTCACCGTAGGCACCAAAACATCGGCGGTCTGTACGGCCTCAATCAGTTGTGCCTGGGTCAGGGGCGAGTCGTCAAGATTGAGACGCGCATCGAACAATTCCATCATGCGCGTTTCAATTTGTTCGGGCAGCTTGCGGGTCACAATGACGGTGGGCTTCTTGTTCTGCATACGCTCAATCCCCGAGGTGATCTTCGGTGCCAGTATATCATTCGACCAAAGCGGATGTGGATATGTTTAAGCCATTCTTCTTGATGATCGATTGCCGGACGTGCAATCCCGCCACAGTGTCATGACGATAGCTGACAATTGTTCGGGATGAAAAATCAACGCACTTTCAGCCTATCCGTGGTAATTGTGACGGGTGGTGGATGTTTGGTGCGGGGTCGCCCATGATCGATGCGTGCGCTGGCCCCTTGTGAAAGCATGATGCGTGTGGCGATGTCGTTTGATGACGGGTCCGGTGGGGTGAGGGGATGATCAGGAAGTTTATGGTTTTGGGCGGGCTTGGCTTGCTTCTGATGGCCTGTCCTGCATTGAGCCTTGCCGCCGATAAGCAGATCTTGCCCATTCCGCGTTTCGTTTCGTTAAAGTTCAACATGGTCAATATGCGGGTTGGGCCAGGGACGAAATATCCTGTTTCTTGGGTATTTACCCGAAAAGAATTACCGGTTGAAATCATTGCCGAATTTGACGTGTGGCGGAAAATTCGCGATAACGAGGGGACGGAGGGATGGGTGAATCAGACCTCGCTCGCCGGCAAGCGGTCTGTAATGATACGCGGTGAAATGCGCACCGTTCGTTCGAAACCCGACCCATCATCCACCCCTGTTGCCCAAGCGGAGCCGGGCGTGATCGGGAAATTGCTGGAATGCCCGACCAGCAGTCCCGATTGGTGTCGGGTGGATTTCGGTGAAATCCGGGGCTGGACCCGCCGCCTCGACCTTTACGGTATCTATCCCCAAGAAATTTTTCCCGCCCCCTGACATCGGCATCATGGGGCGTGGCGGTGCGGGTTGGTTGGGACGATGAAGGATGATTCCGTCTGGCAACAAGAATATGTCGATCCGGTCCGTTTTGAATTGGAAAATCCGTGGGGGCCTGATGATGCATTCTTTCTGTCTTTAGCGCGCCGATTGGGCGGGCCCGTGCTCGATATCGGCTGTGGAATTGGGCGGCTTGCCCGGGCGATTGCCGATCATGGCATTGCGGTTACAGGGCTTGAGCCGTCATCGGACTTCTTGAATTATGCGCGTCTCAAGGATCTGAGCCGGGCTGTGACGTGGGTTTGTGGTGAAATCAAGGATTTGCCGGTTGACGCGCCCTATCGTCTGATCATCATGACGGGGCATGCCTTTCAGCATATCATCGGTGACGGGCCGCGCCACCAGGCCCTCATCACGATCCAACGGCATTTATCGCCAGACGGTTATTTTGCGTTCGATGCGATCAATCCGGTTCCCGTGCGTCTGAACGAGACACGCGGTCAGTTTCGCCCCATGGCGCAATATTGGGTAGGTTCCGACCAAATTCATGTCGAATCAGCCTTGATTTGGCATGAAGTCACCAATACCGCCACTGTCTGTATCAGGCGTCACCATAAAGATGGCCGGATTATGCGTAGCAAAACGGTGATGGATTTTTCGCATGTAAAAACCATCGATGCGCAACTCAACAAAGCCGAGTTTACACCGATTGCGCATTACGGGGATTGGGATGGAAATCCGTTAGAAGAAACAAGCCCTGAAATTATTACCCTCTGTCGCAGGGGAAAGGCGTGCTAAAAACTATGCGCCGTTTTCCAAACGTCTTAACCGAATAATGACATCGACACGGGTAATGGATGTGCCGTCCGGGGGGGCCGGTGCGTTGCTGAGGCTGATCGAATTTTCTGGTATATCTTGCAATTCGCCGGTTTCTTCGCTGTAAAAATGATGGTGGTCTTCGGTATTTGTATCAAATACAGACCGGCCCGGTTCAATCACCACTTCACGCAGCAAGCCTGCCTCGGTAAATTGATGCAATGTATTATAGATTGTCGCCAGTGAAACTGGAAATTCCTGGGCTCGCGCTTCGCTATGCAACTGTTCTGCCGTGATATGACGCCCTGTATCGCAGAATAGCAGACCAGCCAACGCAATCCGTTGGCGCGTCGGGCGAAGGCCGACTGTTTTCAGACGATCAAGGGCAGAAATTTGCGGATGCGACATTGGGTATTTGCCGTGACCAAGGAAAGGAACTGATGGACCGCGTAAGATCAATCCAGACACGGACCACCAAACATTAGACCAGAATTGATGGGGTAACAGTATCAGAAAGAAACCGTTACCCCTAATAAATTATTCGAGAACGACAAGCGTAAGAAATCAGGCACCGGTCATGAGACGTTCAACTAATTGCTGAACTGTCGGTACAAACCCGCCCGCATAAAACGGGTCCGATGCAAAACGGTATGCATTATGCCCGGCAAACATCAAGTTACGCTCGACATCATCAGAGTGACTGATGGTTTGGAGTGTTTTTTGAATGCAGAAACTGCGCGGATCGGCTTTTTTGCCGGTTGTGCCCAACTCGTTTTGGGCCCAGTTCGAAAAATTGCAGGCCGACAGACAGCCCATGCAATCCGCCTGATCGATGCGAATTTCTTCTGCTGATGCCGCAGTCACAAAGATCAACGTAGAATCGGGAGTCCGTAAGGCTTCGGTAAAGCCGAGAGACATCCAATGTTGGGCGGCATTGCGGTCATGATCCGTGACATAGACGAGGCGTCCACGGGCACCAATCGGCATGGCAACGGTATGATCGCCGACCGGTTCGGCCGAAAAAGCAATTTGCCGCTCGGCTCGCCCCTGTAAATCGGCGAGAAAGGCATTGCGCACGGCCGATGAATAGAAACCCGTCGGACTGAACCGATTCAAATAGACGTCGCCTGCCTTGATGGTGAGGAGGCGTTTTTTCCAGGCTACCGAAATCGGACTTTCCACTGTGAGAAGCGGACGCGTCCCGAACTGAAAGGCAACCGGGCCGAGATCGGGATTATCGATCCACTCTTGCCACTCATCCAGCCGCCAAACCCCGCCCGCCATGAAAATCGGGGTGTCGGCAAGACCGAATTCGCGCATCGTCGTGCGCAATTCGCGCACCCGTGGCAAGGGGTCTTCCGGTTTTTCGGGATCTTCGGAATTGGAAAGACCGTTATGGCCGCCTGCAAGCCAGGGGTCTTCATAGACGACGCCGCCTAAAAGTGCGGCATATTTATGATAGGCCCGCTTCCAGAGCGCCTTGAACGCCCGGGCGGAAGAAACGATCGGATAATAGTAAACCCCGTAATGGGCGCAGATTTCCGCAATTTTATAGGGCATGCCAGCCCCGCAGGTCACACCATGAATGAGACCCTTCGCTCCTTCGAGAACACCGTGCAAAATGGGCTCCGCTGCGCCCATTTCCCACAAGACGTTCATGTGCAAGCGACCCTGACCGTTCGATCGCTCATGGGCGACCTTTGCCTGATAAATACCGCCCCGAATGGCGTATTTGATCAGTTCATCGTGCCGTTCGCGCCGGGTCGTGCCGTAATACCGCTGATCGATTTGGTGGCCATGCTCGTCGATCGTATCGGCATTCACACCGGAAAAAGTACCGACACCACCGGCCGCGGCCCAGGCACCCGAGCTTTCCCCATTCGATACGGAGATCCCTTTACCGCCCTCGACCAGCGGCAGTACCTCACGACCAGAAATAACCAGCGGTTTTAACGCCTTCACGTCTCACAACTCCCAAACGAATAACGGCGAACAAGGCTGCCTCATGGCGAAGGCGAGCATGACCGCATAAAAGGCAGATCTTATAAGCTGATCCACCAATAAAGCGAAGGAGAAAGATGCATAAACCGCAATAGGGTCGTGGATTATCGACGTCAATAGATATTGAAGGGGCGCGGAACGAGGAAGGATTATATCAGCAAACATGAATATTATCGGATCAATAACCTTAATAAATCCTCATCAATGCCACTGGATCGTCGGTAATTATGCTCGTTATGCCCCATTCACGCAAGTGTCGCCCGCGCACAGGGTCATTCACTGTATAGCATAGGGCCGCCAGGCCATGATCGCGGATCATGGCGATCTTGTCTTTGTTGAGGCACTCATGATGACAATGCAGCGCCTGCGCGCCGGTTTCGGCGACACGGTCCTGCCAATTTTCAGGAATATCCGCGACAAGCAAGCCGCGGTAGAGATGCGGGGCTCTTTTTTTTGCAGCAACGAGGCTGTCGATCGAGAAACTGGATAAAAGCGGTGGTGGGGCGGTCGTCGGCCACGCAGTATCGAGCAAGTCCGCCAAGGCATGCCCCGTCTCGATTTCGGAACCGGCATGGGGTTTGATTTCAAAGTTGATGCCAAGGTTCAAAGCCAGGGCTTGGTCGATGGCTTCTTCGACAGTTGGCACGAGGATGCCGCTAAATTCCGGCGCGAACCATCCCCCAGCATCGAAAGAACTAATGACCTCAAGCGAGAGGTCGGCGGCACGACCGTTGCCGTCTGTCGTGCGGTCGACCGTATCGTCATGCAGCAAGATAAGCCGCCCATCCCCCGTTAGACGCACATCGACCTCGACCCAAGTGACGCCCAGCCGGTGGGCGGCCGAAAACCCCGCCAAACTATTCTCGGGGGCGTGGGCTGCGGCTCCGCGATGGCCGATCAAATGCGGGAGGATAGAGGGAAGAGAACAGGACATGGAAGACCAAGATCAGAGCATGGGATGCGTTTAATCAATCATCAAAAAAATACCCCCTGATTTCAAGGCAAGAAATACAGGGGGCATCATCCGTTGCGAATGGCTACGCCGTTATTGGGCGGCTCCATCGTCTTTTTTGCCGACCAGATCGGCACCAGTTTCTTGATCGACTTGTTTCATGCTGAGCTTGACCTTGCCACGATCGTCGAAGCCCAGAACCTTCACCTTGACGGTGTCGCCCATTTTCAGGTGATCGGACACTTTGGCGATGCGTTGCTGAGAGACTTCGCTGATATGAACAAGACCATCGCGTGAACCCAGGAAATTGACGAAAGCGCCGAAATCGACGACCTTCACGACTTTGCCCGGATAGATAACACCGATTTCCGGTTCGGCGACGATGCCGCGAATCCAATCGATGGCGGCTTGGGAGGAATCCGCATTGACGGAGGAAACCTTTACCGTCCCGTCATCGTCAATATCGATTTTTGCCCCGGTCGTTTCGCAGATTTCGCGAATGACCTTGCCGCCCGACCCGATCACTTCACGAATTTTATCCTTCGGAATCGAGATCGTGGTGATGCGTGGCGCATTGCCCGAAACATCATGGCGCGCCCCTTCGAGGGCCTTCGACATTTCACCCAGAATGTGCTTGCGTCCATCATGCGCTTGGGCCAAGGCCTGGCGCATGATTTCTTCGGTGATCGAGGTGATCTTGATATCCATTTGCAAGGCGGTGACGCCGAGTTCGGTCCCGGCCACCTTGAAATCCATATCGCCCAGATGATCTTCATCACCCAGAATATCGGTCAGAACGGCGAACCGTTCGCCTTCCTTGATCAGGCCCATGGCGATCCCGGCGACGGGGCGGACCAGCGGCACACCGGCGTCCATCATCGACAACGAACCGCCGCAAACGCTCGCCATCGACGAAGAGCCGTTCGATTCGGTAATCTCTGATACGACGCGGATCGTGTAGGGGAAGGTTTCCTTGGTCGGCAACAACGGTCGCAGCGCCCGCCAGGCGAGCTTGCCATGGCCGATTTCACGACGACCGGGTGATCCCATCCGCCCGGCTTCACCGACCGAATAGGGCGGGAAGTTATAGTGCAGCATGAAATTTTCGCGATATTCGCCGGTCAAGGCATCGATCACTTGCTCGTCTTGACCGGTACCGAGGGTGGTGACGACCAGGGCCTGCGTTTCACCGCGGGTGAAGAGCGCCGAACCGTGCGCGCGGGGTAGTAAGCCCACTTCCGATACGATCGGACGGACGGTTTTCGTGTCCCGCCCGTCGATGCGCAAACCGGTTTCGAGAATGGCACCGCGCACGATGTCCTTTTCGACATCCTTGAACAGCTTTGCCGCCTTTTCCCGTTCGGACTCATCCGGGAACACTGTCGCGAGTTTTGCCTTGGCGGCGGAAATTTTTTCATGGCGAACGGATTTTTGCCGTTCCTGATAGGCTGCTCTGAGATCGTCCGTCACAGCATCGCGCAGACGGGTTTCGATGGCGACGGCAGCGGCGTCGGGTTCGGCGAGCGCCCAGGGATCCTTTGCGCATTGTTCGGCGAGCGCAATGATCATGTCGATGACCGGTTGATAGGCATTATGCCCGAATGTCACCGCGGCCAGCATGGTGGCTTCGCTGAGTTCTTTGGCTTCCGACTCGACCATCAGCACGCCTTCGCGCGTACCGGC
Source organism: Aliidongia sp. (assembly GCA_036821645.1). GTDB lineage: Bacteria > Pseudomonadota > Alphaproteobacteria > ATCC43930 > CGMCC-115725 > DAISJD01. The sequence goes on along the minus strand of DAISJD010000027.1, from coordinate 19,086 downwards.
GACCACGAGATCAAGGGTTGCCGTTGCGTGATCGTCCATGCGCGGATTGAGAACGAAGGCCCCATCGCTGTATCCGACACGGGCGGCCCCGATCGGTCCCATGAAAGGAATGCCGGAGATCGTCAAGGCGGCCGATGCACCGATCATGGCGACGATGTCGGGATCGTTTTCCAAATCATGGGACAAAACCGTGGCGACGACTTGGGTTTCATTGAGAAAACCATCGGCGAACAAGGGGCGGATCGGTCGATCGATCAGACGGGAAACCAAGGTTTCCTTTTCGCTGGGACGTCCTTCGCGCTTGAAGAATCCGCCGGGGATCTTGCCGGCAGCGAAGGTTTTTTCCTGATAATTCACGGTGAGCGGAAAGAAATCCTGGCCTGGCTTGACGGATTTGGCCCCAACGGCCGTGCACAGCACCGTCGTCTCGCCGTATGTAACAAGCACCGCACCATCAGCTTGGCGCGCGATCTTACCGGTTTCGATGATGAGGCGACGTCCGCCCCAGTCTATTTCCTTGCGGAAGATAGTAAACATATGGGTTTACCCCTTTGGGTGATTTCTAATGGTCCTGTCGTTCCCACGTCAGTATGGAAACGGCGACGAATGGAATGGGCCTGTCGTGGGGTGGATGGCGCGGATCGCCATACGACCCGCAAGCGGCCCTGACGGGTGGTGGTAATGGCGGCGACAATCGACCGAAACGGGTCTCGTGCTGCCAGAGCTATATCGGTATCGGCTGAGCGTGGGGGGGCGTTTGAAACGGCAGCAAGTCCCGCACAGCGTGGGTGGCACCGTTCCCATGCCCTCGCGATCGGGGAGAATGATGACCGTTTCATCGCCCCGCGCACCTTGCCAATCGTGGGTGTCGATCGCGCAAAAGAAATGCGGCAACACCCGCGAGGGATCGCCGCATCATCGTCAACGGAGCGATAAAGCGCTTTGGATTTATCGTGAATCGAAAACCGTCGACCAACGACCAATGCCCTGAAATTCCGTGCGTCACGGATCTTTCAGGGCATGAAGTGTCGGTTGGCATGAATATGGCCAGGGTAGTAAACCCGATCAGCGGCGCAGACCCAAACGCGTAATAAGCTGTTCGTAACGCTTCACATCTTTACGCTTCAAATAATCAAGCAGCGAGCGGCGTTGGCCGACCATGACCAAAAGACCGCGACGACTATGAAAGTCCTTCTTATGGTCGCCCAAATGATCGGTCAGATTGCGAATCCGCTCAGTCAGGATGGCAACTTGTACTTCCGGTGAACCCGTATCGCCGGGAGCCGTTGCATAGTCCTTGATCAATTCTTGTTTGCGTTCAGCCGAGATCGACATCGTGTCGTCCTTTCAGTCAAAGATTCAAAACACGCATCGACCGAAGCAAGCCATTCTCGAGCGTGGCAAGGGCAACAGGTTTTTGCCCGACCATGGCACACACAATGAATCCGGCAATATCGGACACTGCGTCCGTCTTGCCACAGAAACTGTGTGAGAGATGTTCCTGATCCGACAGGAGCGACGGCCTGATCACTTGACCCAACCGCAGGCGTTGCGCTTCAGTCTCCGTTAAGGCCAGGGCCGGGATGTCGTCCAGCGCGGTCTCAATCGGCAACAGATGCTCGGATAGCCCCTGTGTATGCCCGAGATCGTCGATTTGGTCTATGGAAATCGCATGATCGACCTGAAATTTTCCTACCGACAACCGACGCAAGGCTGAAAGATGGGCGCAAGTTCCTAAAAATCGCGCAAGATCGCGGCCTAGGCTGCGCATGTAAACCCCCTTACCGCACACAACCTCGAACCGGGCATGGTCGTCATCGGGGCAATCGATCAGGGAGAATCGGTCGACTCTGACCGGACGCGCATCGAGGGTGACGGTCTGTCCCGCCCGTGCCAGATCATAGGCCCGTTTGCCATCGACGTGAACGGCGCTGTAGGTTGATGGCACTTGCAGGATATCGCCGGTGAAACGAGGTAACGCCGCCAGAATGGCGGCTGGGTCGGGCCGGTGGGTATGGGTTTCGGTGATGGCTCCTTCGGCATCGTCCGTCACCGTCGCAAGGCCCCATCTCACGGTCAAATGATAGGTTTTCGAACCGGTCATGGCCCATTGGACGGTTTTGGTTGCTTCACCCAAGGCGATCGGCAACATCCCCGAGGCCAGCGGGTCGAGCGTTCCGCCATGGCCAACTTTTTGCGCCCCGGTGATCCGCTTGATCAGGCTGACCGCCTGGGTCGAGCCCATGCCGACAGGTTTGTCAAATGCAATCCAGCCGTGAATCGGTACACCTTTTCGGCGTACCATTAAAGCGGCTCATCGGGGGTGGGGGATGGGTCGGTTGGGTCCAATCCATCCGTTTCATAGAGGGCACCGGTCAGATCGCGCGCGACATCGGGGCGATTCAGAATTTCGCCGATACGCTGCGCATGGTTGAAACTCCGATCGATTTCAAAGGTCAGGGCCGGTACCGTCCGCAACGCCATATCCTTTGCCAAGAGACCGCGCAGATGGGGGGCAGCACGTTTCAAGCCAGCCAAAATTTCGACTTCGTGATCGCCAGCTAGAGGCACGACGAAGACGGTGCCATTGCGCAGGTCGGGACTGACCCGAACCTCCGTCACGGTAATCGTGCGCGATTGCAGGGCAGGATCGTGCAATTCTCCACGCATCAAATATTGGGCGCACAGATGGCGCACTTCTTCACCTACCCGAAGCTGCCGCTGGGTTGGGCCTTTGGCGGTATGGCGTCGTGTCATGGTTTTGTCCAAATACAGTCGCGACAAAACACCATTTTTTCTCTCAAATCAAAGATTTGTAGAAAAAATGGTGCTGGTCGCATTTCCTTGGCACGGTCTTATGCGGTTCTTTGACAAAGCACAACCGTACCACTCATTTCAGTTTGTCTCGCAAGACACGCCCCGGAAAAATCCTCTGATGCGTCCCTTTCGATACTGCTAGCCGATCGCCCGCGGGCGGGGTGATTAGAGCACCCGCGCTACCGCCTCGACATCGAAGCATTCGATAATATCCCCGACCTGAATGTCGGAGTAATTCTCGAACGCCATCCCGCATTCGTAATTGTCTTTGACTTCCTTCACATCATCCTTGAAACGACGCAGTGTCTTCAAGGTGCCCTCATGGATCACCACATTATCCCGCAACAACCGAACCTTGGCACCGCGCCGCACGACACCTTCGGTGACGTAACAGCCGGCAACCTTACCGGTTTTCGTGATTTCATAAACTTCACGAATTTCGGCATTGCCAAGGAACGCCTCGCGCAGGGTGGGCGAAAGCATGCCTTCCAGGATTTTCTTAATGTCATCGATGACATCGTAGATGATCGAATAATAGCGAATCTCGACATTGTCCCGGCGGGCCAAATCGCGGGCCTGGGGATTGGCCCGGACATTGAACCCAATCACGACGGCGTTGGAGGCACGCCCCAAGGTGATGTCGCTTTCACTGATGCCGCCGACGCCGCTATGCAGGATACGGACGGCCACTTCCGGTGTCCCGAGGCCGCGCAATGAGGCCAAGATCGCTTCCAAGGAGCCTTGGACGTCGGATTTGACCACGACCGGCAATTCCTTCGCCGTCCCAGAAGCGATCTGGGCGAACATTTCTTCCAAGGTGCCGCGCGCCCCAGCGACATGCACGGCTTCGCGTTTGCGCCGTTGACGGAATTCGGTGATATCCCGAGCCCGACTTTCCGAATCGACAACCGAGAAATCATCGCCAGCAAGCGGCGTGCCGTTTAGGCCCAGCACTTCGACCGGTTGACCGGGGGTGGCTTCTTTGACTTGTTGTCCTTTATCGTCGAGCAGCGCACGAACCCGGCCCCACTCGCCACCGGCAACGAAAATATCGCCGACCTTCAGGGTGCCGCGTTGAACCAGGACCGTGGCAACCGGGCCCCGTCCCCGTTCGAGTTTCGCCTCGATGATGACGCCCTCGGCCTCACGCATCGGGTTGGCCTTAAGATCCAGCAATTCCGCTTGCAGCAGGATCGCTTCTTCGAGTTTGTCGAGATTGGTCCGCTTTAAGGCGGACACCTCGACATCGAGGACGTCACCGCTCATTGCTTCGACAACGATATCGTGTTGCAGCAATTCCTGGCGGACCCGGTTCGGGTCAGCACCCGGCTTATCGCATTTATTGATCGCAACCACGATCGGCGCATTGGCCGCCTTGGCATGGCGGATCGCTTCGATGGTTTGGTCTTTGATCCCGTCATCGGCCGCTACGACCAACACGACAATATCGGTCACGTTGGCACCGCGCGCCCGCATGGCGGTGAAGGCTTGGTGACCCGGCGTGTCGATGAAGGTGATCTTACGATCGTTCTTCAAGGCGACCTGATAGGCACCGATATGTTGGGTGATGCCGCCCGCCTCGCCCGATGCGACGTCGGTCGAGCGCAACGCGTCGAGGAGAGAGGTTTTGCCATGATCGACATGACCCATGATGGTGACGACCGGCGGACGCGACAGAAGGATCGTGTCGGGCGCATCGTCGAGTTTCAAGCCGATTTCAACGTCGGCATCGGCAACCCGTTTCAGATTATGCCCGAACTCGGTCACGACGAGTTCAGCCGTGTCGGCATCGATCGCTTGATTGAGTGTCGCCATGACACCCATGCGCATCAGGGTTTTAACCACATCTGTGCCGCGTTCGGCCATACGTTGGGCCAATTCCTGCACCGTGATGCTTTCGGGAATCACGACATCGCGCACGACTTTGACTTGTTCGGCCTGTTGCATCAGGCGCAGCCGTTCCCGTTCACGGGCTCGGCGCACAGAGGCCAAAGACCGGACCCGATCTCCTTCATCGTCGCTGAGCGCACGCGAGATGGTCATCTTGCCGGTACGGCGGCGTTGGTCCACCTTGGCAGGGGCGGCAACCGCCGGTTTGCGCGGTGCGGCGCGGACACCGGCACCGCCGCGTTTGGGCGTATCGTCGGCATCGAGATCGCCAAGGACCTTGGTCTTGGCACCTTGCGGCGGTGCACCCTTGGTGGAGGCGGGCTTGGTCGTCCGTTCTGCCGTCGGCTCTTCTTCGACCGTGGGGGCAGCAGCAGGGGGGACCGGCTTTGCCGATGTCGCCTTGGACTTGGCGCGCTTTGCTTCTTCTTCGGCCTTGCGCTTTGCTTCTTCTTCGGCCTTGCGTTTGGCTTCTTCTTCTGCCCTGCGCTTGGCATCTTCCTCGGCTTTGCGGCGGGCGGCTTCTTCTTCCTGCCGCATCCGTTCGATTTCTTCGCGCGCCTTGCGCATCGTGTCGACTTCAGCCTGTCGCTTGGCCTGTTCGTCGGCGCGAATCATCCCTTGCAATGCTTTGACCCGCGCCAAACGTTCTTCCTCGGTCAGGGTGCGACCCGGCTGGGGGCCGCGGCGCAAGGTGCCGGGATTGCTTGGTGGGGTCGGGTTTTTCTGTGTGGCCCGGTTGTTACCGCTTGTCTGTTGTCCACCCGATTTCCCGGCCTGTCCCTGACCCGGGCGGCTCGTTCCGGTTGGTTTATAATTTGCAGGCGGCGGGGCGACCATGCGCGGGCCTTGGGTCGTCGGTTTGACTGGCGGCGGCTCTGCCGCAGTTGTGGCCGGTGCCTCCGGTTCGTGTGCGGGGACACTACTGTCCTCGTTCGACGCCACAGAAGTGAGAGCGTCCTGAGTCGGTTCCGACGCAGCTGGCACCGACACTGGTTCAGGCGATACCGCCGGCGGCTCGACCGCGACGATTTGCGGTGGTGCAGCAGGGATTGCCACGGGTGCAGCCTCGTTCACCGAGTCGAGGCGGGCAGGCGCGGACTGTACACTCGCCGCGTCATCAGGCCGTTGGGCGGCAGGCGGCAATGTCGGTGAGGCACCCGTTGGCGGCGCACCTGTCGATGGTGCAGCCGTTTGCGGCGATCCGGCTGGTGCGGCGGCAAGGCGCGCTGGTGCTACCGGATCGACCACGCGCTTCTTTTTTACCTCGACCGTGACGGCCTTGGAGCGCCCGTGGGAAAAGCTCTGCCGAACCTGGGCCGACTCGGCGGGCTTTTTCAGCTCCAACCGACCGCCTGGTTTGGCGAGGCTGAGGGGACGCTTGGTCTCTTGTTCGTTATTATCCGTCATATCTTCCCGGTACCGTCCATCCACCAAGTGCTCAACGCACTATCTCGCCACCACGCGCGTGGCGCACGATTTGCCCTGCTAAACGAGGGCACCCGCCCTTGAAAAACCAGGCAACGGTTCTGATATGGCATTTTATCAGAAACATCGCCCCTGTTGTTGCGCGCCAAAGGCTTCTTGTGTCAAAGAAAAAACATCGATCCCGCCTCGAACCCAGTGGATTGTCGGGTGGGGTCTCCCTCTTCGTGCTTTGACCAGCATGCAACCGCGCAGCTATACCCTATTCTTTATGCTTTTGTCAGGTCTTGTCTTTGCGTGTCAGCCTGCATCATGCGGGATGCTGATACGAAAACCGCTCAAGCGCCGGGCTTCCTGCCGCAAACGGGCGGCAAGCTTGCCGGAGCTGATCATAGCATGAACCACATGATCGCGGCCAAAAGCATGACCGAGTTCGGCCGCACTCATAAGATCGACGATCGGCAGATCCCGACCCAGAGCGGCGATTTTGCCGCGCCCTCCCGCTGCCCCGTCGGATGCCGCCAAGAGGAGGCCGGTGCGACCATGACGCAGAGCCTGAGCCACCTTTTCATAGCCCGACACACCGAGACCGGCACGCCGCGCCAAACCGATCATCTCGCCGCAGCGGGTTGCGAGCAAGCGTTCCAACAGCATAACGAACGCATCGACCGTCTCCGTCGGCAATCGCACGGAACGCCGTGCGGCCCGATCGAAGGCCCGTTTTTTGACCGCCTCGCGCACATGGGCCTGATTGGCAGTCACCCATAATCCACGTCCCGGTAAGGTGCCGGCAAGATCGGGAACGAGCGCCCCATCCGGGGCGACGACGAACCGGATCAGGGTTTCCTTATCGATCCTGTCGCCCGTTACGATACACCGACGCTGTGGGCCGGTTTCCGGCTCGTCATCGCCCAGGATCGATGCCGCTACGGTGTCATCGACCGGGTTTTGGCCGGGAGTCGGTGTGTAGCCGTCTTGGTCGGTCATGGGCGATGCGATCACATCAGACCGGGTTGCCGTCGGCGTCAAACCAGTGGGCGCGGGCTGCCATGATGATGGCATTGGCCTCTGCCTCGCTGAGTTTTGCCGTATCCTTGATCAATTCGATCAATTCATCGCCCGCGAGATCGGCCAGATCGTCCAGGGTCTTGATCCCGTTTTCGCCCAATTTGGCGACGATGGCGGGGGTCAATCCTTCGAAGGTGGCCAACGCGTCATCAACCCCAAGATCGTGGCGGCGCTGGGCAAAGATTTTATTCTGTTCTTCGAGATATGTGCGGGCGCGGGCTTGCAGTTCGGCTGCGACATCTTCGTCGAAACCCTCGATATCGGCGAGATCGTCCAAGGCGACATAGGCGACTTCTTCGACCGAGGTGAACCCTTCGGTCACGAGAAGATGGGCGATCACATCATCGACGTCGAGGGCTGTGATAAACATATTGCTGCGCGAGCGCACTTCTTCGGTGCGGCGTTCGCTTTCTTCGGCCTCGGTCAGGATATCGATATCCCAACCGGTCAATTGAGAGGCCAACCGGACATTCTGACCGCGCCGCCCGATGGCGAGCGACAATTGGTCGTCCGGCACCACAACTTCGATCCGGCGGGTTTCTTCATCCAGCACGACCTTAGCGACTTCGGCTGGGGCCAAGGCATTGACGACAAAGGTCGCCGGATCGGACGACCAGGGAATGATATCGATTTTTTCGCCCTGAAGTTCGGCCACGACGGCTTGTACGCGGCTGCCCCGCATGCCGACGCAGGCGCCGACCGGATCGATCGAACTGTCGTTCGAAATCACGGCAATCTTGGCCCGGCTGCCGGGGTCGCGGGCGACGGCGCGGATTTCGATGATGCCATCATAGATTTCCGGCACTTCTTGGGCGAAAAGTTTCACCATGAATTGCGGATGGGTGCGGGAGAGAAAAATTTGCGGCCCACGCGGTTCCGGACGGACGTCGTAAATATAGGCGCGAACCCGCTCGCCTTGGCGGAATGTTTCGCGCGGCAAGAGTTCGTCCCGGCGCAGCATGGCTTCGGGGCGGCCCAATTCGACCACGACATTGCCGAATTCGACTCGTTTGACGACGCCATTGACGATTTCGCCCAAGCGATCCTTGAATTCCTTGAATTGCCGTTGCCGTTCCGCGTCGCGTACCCGTTGGACGATAACCTGCTTGGCCGTTTGTGCGGCGATTCGCCCAAAATCGATCGGGGGCAGTGGATCGGTGATGAAGTCGCCGACCTGCGCCTCGGGATCGTGGAGTCGGGCCTCCGTCAGGCTGATATGCGTTGCTTCATTCTCGATGATTTCCACCACTTCACGAAACCGCATCAGGCGAATTTCACCATTTTTACGGTCGATTTCGGCGCGAATATCATATTCCTGGCCATATTTCGAGCGCCCAGCCTTTTGAATGGCCTGTTCCATGGCCTCTAGGACTTCATCGCGCTCAATGCCCTTTTCACGCGCAACGATATCGGCGACTTGCAGCAATTCGGGCCGGGCGGCGAGAGAATGTTCCATGCTCTGTCTCTTTTTGGCTTCAAGGCTGAACCCGGTTTGACGGGTTTTGCGAGAGTGAAAAACGATACTGAATGAAGAAGGACTTAGAGGGGTGTGCCATCATCGATGGCGGGCGGGGGCAGGGCATCATTGCCGGCCGCCGCCAACAGGTCATCGGTCAGGACGAGTTTGGCTTTTAGGATGTCGGCAAAGGGCAGGCTATAGACCACACCTTCTTCTTCGAGCAGGACGAGATCCCGCGGGGCCCCCGCGATCAGGCGCCCCCGAAACCGTTTGCGGCCTTGAAAAGCCTGAGAGAGTTCGAGTTTCGTCTCAAATCCGGCGAAACGGGTGAAATCGGCCCGTGTGATCAAAGGGCGGTCGATGCCGGGAGACGTCACTTCGAGCGTATAGGCAACGGCGATCGGATCTTCGACATCGAGAATCGCCGAAACGGCACCACTGAGATCGGCGCAATGTTCGACCGTCATCGGCGTGCCGTCGGCGGGCTCTGCCATGATCTGCAGGACGGGGCGACTGCCGCCGCCGAAACTGACACGGACCAGACGAAAACCCATTCCTTCGACGGATGGGGCAATCAGCCGGGCAATAATGTCGGTATCCCTCACGAAGCGTACCTTCCACTGTCAATAATCTGCATAGCGAACAAATAAGTCCGATTGACTTTGCCTGGGCACAGAAACAAAAAAGTGGGCCACCGGCCCACCCCAAAAACACAATCGATCAGACAAACATCAGACCCTCATAATAGCGTGCCTGCGCCAGACTGCAAGCGTTCCGACGCGTTGGCTACTGCGTTCCGATCTGATGGCGACGCATGGCGATCCCCAGGCGATCCCCCGGTGGTGGGTTTAAACGGAACCTTCTGCCCAGTCTGGACGTTCCGTCCCGCGCGGTACGCGGATGAAACGTAGAAAGGCGGGGCGGCGGCCTTGTCGGATCGCTTTTGCTTCGTAGCGCGTTTGCGGCCAATCGTCCGGGCGAACGCGCCAATCCTGTTCGGCACGGGCACTCCAGGTAAAGGCAGGATGATCGACCAGTGCTGCGAGAATCGCGCGCAGATAATCGACATGATCCGTGCCGACACGCAATTCCGCCCCGCAGACCATGATGCGCGCGAGGGCATCGAGATTGGTTTTTTGAATGAAGCGCCGTTTATGATGGCGCGCCTTGCGCCATGGATCGGGAAACAGGACGAAGGCGCGATCGATCGATGCGTCGGCCAGAGCATCGATGACGAGACGCGCATCGTCGATGACCAAGCGCACATTCTCGATATTGGCTGATTCGAGATGTTTTAAGGCACTGACGATCCCTTGTTGAAAAATCTCGCACCCGATGAGACCGACCTCGGGATTCTGCTGGGCCTGCCAACTGAGATGCTCGCCCCCGCCATAACCGACTTCGAGCCAGATCTGACGGCGGGGGCTCGCGAAAATAGCCTGATGGCCCTGGCGTTCAATCTCAGCGACCGTCGTTTGGTGCCGGGGCAGCGCTTGGTCGAGCAGCGCACTCTGTCCCTTGCGCAATTTCCGACCGCGCCTGCGTCCATGAAGGCGGTCATGGCGGCGGGGTTCGGGGCCAACTTCGCAAGGGGCCTGATCGAGATCGGTCATGGGGGGATCCTCTAGACCAAGATAAAGAATCCGTCGGTATAACGGCAAAAACCGCAGGCTTCGACCTGCGGTTTTTGTCGGTTACGGGGCTACGCGACGGCATGCCCTCTTTGGGTCGCACAGGATCCAAAGAGGGGGGGTGGGTCTTAGAACGCAGCGCGCAATTGATCGACGAGATCCGTGCGTTCCCACGAGAAACCGCCATCGGCTTCGGCGGCACGACCGAAATGGCCGTAGCTCGAAGTCCGCGTATAGATCGGCTTGTTCAAGCCGAGATGGGTGCGAATGCCGCGCGGGGACAGGTTGACCAATTCTTGGAGAACCTTGGACAATTTTACTTCGTCGACTTCACCCGTATTGTGGGTATCGATATAAACGGCGAGCGGATGGGAAACGCCGATCGCATAGGCCAACTGGATGGTACACCGGTTGGCAAGACCGGCCGCAACCACGTTCTTGGCGAGATAGCGCGCGGCATAGGCGGCCGAACGATCGACCTTCGTCGGATCCTTGCCGGAGAAGGCACCGCCGCCATGGGGGGCCGCACCGCCATAGGTGTCGACGATGATCTTGCGCCCCGTGAGCCCGGCATCCCCGTCGGGACCGCCGATCACGAAACGACCGGTCGGATTGACGTAAAATTGGCTTTCGTCGCACATGAACCCTTCAGGCAATACCTTGAGGACATGGGGACGAACGATTTCACGAACCTGGGCCAGGTCAACATCTTGCGTATGTTGGGTCGAAACCACGACCGATGTTGCCCGGACGGGCTTGCCATCGACATATTGCAGGCTGACCTGACTCTTGGCGTCGGGGCCGAGAGCCGGTGCCGATCCATTGTGACGGGCGTCGGTCAGGGATTTCAAAATCGCGTGGGCATAGGCGATCGGGGCGGGCATCAGGTGTTCGGTTTCACGCACGGCGTAGCCGAACATGATGCCCTGATCACCGGCCCCTTCATCCTTGTTGCCGGCGGCATCGACGCCTTGGGCGATGTCGGAAGATTGTTCGTGAACGTAGCAATCGATCTCGGCATTCTTCCAGTGGAAGCCATCCTGCTCGTAACCGATTTCGCGGATGGCGTTGCGCGCCGTTTCCACAAGACGCTCGGTCGTCACGGAGGCGGGGCCACGCACTTCACCGGCCAACACGACGCGGTTGGTCGTCGCCAAAGTTTCCACGGCAACCCGCGCCTGGGGATCAGCGCCGAGATAAAGATCGACGATCGAATCCGAAATCCGATCACAGACCTTGTCCGGATGGCCTTCTGAGACGGATTCACTGGTAAAGATATAATCGGTCTTGGACAAGCTCGAACCTTTCCTGGAAGGCGGTGCTACCAAGCCGCCGCCGGCACCCTGCCATGAGATTTTACAAGGCCGCTGCTATAGCGACCAATCCCTTCTACATGCGAGAGCGGAGGCTATCCGTCAAGGGCTTGTTTAACGTGAAAGCGGCTGCCCGGCTATGCATTGGTGTGATTGCGTCGAACCGTGTCAAAATTGTGCACTGCAAATCTCGGTAAAAACGGGCAAAATGAAGGTTTTTTCTTGCTATCGACCCTGATGCGGGGGTTTTCTTGGCACCTGTTCACTTTTTCGGGGTCTCATGATGCGGTTGTTTGCTTTTGCTCTTGGCACTGCTTTGGTTGCTTATTCCGGTACGGTGAGTGCGAGCCATGCCGCCGCCACCTGTCCGGCCTTTCCGGCGCCGACGCTGACTTTTTCGCCTATTCCAAGTCCGGTCGAACGGGATTTGAGCCAATCCGCGCGCCTGCTTGCCGCCAAGGCGGGGTATGGCGGGGATAAGACTGTGTTTACCCATTACGATGCCGATATCCAAGCAAAGCTCGGCAAGGAATTGCTCATCCAAAAGCAACCGGACGGCACGAATTGTCTTGGCGTCAAGAGCGTTACCGTGCTCCTCGGTTTGAAGCGCGCGGTCAGTGTCGCATCTGATTTTCAGACCTTGGGCAATGCCTGCGTGATCGATGCCGTTGCGGCCCACGAAGATCCCTTGATCAAGGCTGATGATGCGGTGATCAAGGCATTCGGGGAGAAGTTGGTCGAACGGTTCGCTGCCGATTTCAAGGCAATCGGTACGGTGACGGCGAAGACCCCGGAAGAAGGTCAAGCGGCGATCGGTGAGAAAATATCGGCGATTTTCAACGATAAAATCATTCCGGCTTTTGAAAACGATCGGGCCAAGGCAATCGGTGCCGTCGATCTCAGCGGCTTTAAACTGGCCCCGTGCGACGGTAAATCCGATGAAGTGATGGCAAAACTCACCACGATCACGGTGCCCGGCAACGGTCAGCAGGCACCGAAGAATGGGACGCCGCCAGCCAATGCGTCGAAACCCCCGATGCCTTACGGCGGGCGATAACCATGACTGGGGGCCGATCAATCCTATCGATCAGTCCCCCGCGCTTAATTGACGATGTTTGGCCGTCGATTGACGACCAAACATCGTGATTTTGGCGACGATAACGGCCCGAGGACGCCGACAAGAGGGGTTTTTGAAGAACCGAAAGGTAAATAACCGAGGGGGCTATCAAGAAATCTCATAACCCTCGGCGCGGATGATGGCCTCAAGGGCCGGTCGATCCAAGCGACTGTCGATATGGACGATACCTTTCGTCAAATCGATTGTGACGCTTGCCCCTTGGTCTTGGGCTTTGATGGCGGCGGTAACAACCCGACTGCAATGGGTGCAGGTCATTCCTCGAACATCAAACCGCTCAACCATCAATCACTCCCCTCTCGCTTATTATGATATTTTTTCGGTCAGTATGCACAATCTCGGTCGACCTCGCCAGAGCCGACCGAGAAAGACCGGCTTGTCATTGCGTTACGGTGTCATTGCGTTACGATCATTTTGACCCAACGAAGCGGTTCATCCTGATGCACAATGTGCGCGGCATCACGATGCCGCCATCAACTGACGCAATTGCCGTCCGGCCACTGTCATCATGGCAAGATCGACCCGGTTTGCCCGCGTAATCTCGACGACGATATCTTGGACATGGCGAACGGCATCCCGGCGCCCGGCCATCCATTGATCGAGACGATTGGATGTTCCGGGTTCCGTTGCGCTTAGAACATGGTTGATGATTTCTTGATGCATGGCAGAAAAATCATCGAGCAAGGCACCGATCGCTTGGCGCTGCCAAGAGGTCGTGGCTGGCAAAGTTTCGGCGAGAGCGCGCAATTGCCCGAGGCCGAATTGGGCACCGATGGCAAAGTAAAGCTGTCCCATCGCAACGATATCCGCCTTGCCGCCCCCTTCGATCCGCACGATTTCCATTGCGGCGGCGAGACTGGGCAGGGCGACGACCGCATCGGCAAGGGCGGCCGGTACGCCCGACCGTTGGTAATGGGCCGAGCGATCCGTCTGGCGTTGACGCTCTGCCAAGGGCAGGATCGTGCCGAGCCCTTGCGACAAAGCCTCGACGCCCGACAGAAACTCGTGGGTGCGGGCTGCAATATCGAGGCTGAGCCCCGATTGCAGGAACCAGCGCGCGGTTTCTTCGGCAATGGCCTGAACCTCAAGGAGAAGCGTGGTTTGACTGTCCGCCGCGACGCGGTTATCCAAGGCTTCCACCCCATCCCACAGGGTTTTCAGGTTTAACACATCACGCGTAATGAGATAGGCACGGGCGATTTCATCGGTCGATTTGCCGGTTTTGGCCTGCATCTCGGTGACGAAACTCGGTCCCATCCGATTGATCATATCGTTCGTGACGATGGTTGCGATGATTTCTCGGCGCAACCGATGGGCTTTCAGATCGTCCGCCGCGAGGTCTCTGATCTGCTGCGGGAAATAGTGCAGCAATTCCTGTTCGAGTTCGGGCTGATCCGGCAAATCGCTGTGCAGCAATTCGGGATAGGCTGCGTTTTTGGCATAGGCCAGCAAAACGGCCAATTCAGGCCGGGTCAGGCCCCGATTGGCGGCAATCCGTTTACCGATCGACTCGTCATTTGGCAAATATTCGATCGCCCGGTCGAGCCGCCCGGTTTTTTCCAGGCTCTTCATCAGGGTGATGTGCTGATCGATGCGCTTCGTCGCCTCGGCTTCGGCTAAGGTAAGGGCTTGCGTTTGCAGGTAATTGTCCCGCAAAACGTGCAGTCCCACATCGTCGGTCATCGTGGCGAGGAAGGCGGTTCGCTTGTCAGCCGTCAGTTTGCCCGAGGCCAGAATGGCGCTGACCGCAATTTTGATGTTGACCTCATGGTCGGACGTATCGACCCCGGCGGAATTGTCGATGGCGTCGGTATTGAGACGCCCACCCTTCAAGGCAAACTCGACCCGACCGCGTTGGGTCATGGCAAGATTGGCCCCTTCGCCGATCACTTTGGCCGCAAGATCCTGCCCGTCGACCCGTAAGGCGTCATTGGCCCGATCGCCTGCGTCCAACTGGGTTTCGGTTGAGGCCTTGACATAGGTGCCGATGCCGCCGAACCAGAGCAAATCGACCGGCTGTTTTAAGAGATGCTGAATCAGTTGCGCCGGCGCCAGCGAATCCTCGGCAATGCCAAACCGGGCCTTGACGGCGGGACTAAGCGCGATCGACTTTGCCGACCGTTCGAAAACGCCGCCCCCTTGCGAGATGAGCGTGCCATCGTAATCGAGCCAACTGGAACGCGGCAGGTCGAACAGGCGCTTGCGTTCCGTCCAGGAACGGGCGGGATCTGGATTGGGGTCGAGGAAAATATGCTGATGGTTGAAGGCTGCCAGCAGGCACGTATGCTGGGACAAGAGCATACCGTTGCCGAAAACGTCGCCCGACATATCGCCGACGCCGATGCAGGTAAAATCTTGGCGCTGAATATCGGTGCCGAGTTCGCGGAAATGGCGTTTGACCGCTTCCCACGCACCGCGTGCCGTAATACCCATTGCCTTATGGTCGTAACCGATCGAACCGCCGGAGGCGAAGGCGTCGCCGAGCCAGAAGCCATAATCGATTGCGACACCGTTGGCTATGTCGGAGAAGGTCGCGGTTCCCTTGTCGGCGGCAACCACGAGATAGGGATCGTCGCCGTCCCGGCGCACGACATCGCAGGGTGCTTCGATATGATCGCCCTTGATCGTGTCCGTAATATCCAACAGGCCCGTCATGAGGGTCTTGTAGCTGGCGATCACTTCCGCCATCAAGGCTTCGCGGTCATTGCCCTGGGGCAGGCGCTTTGCCACGAATCCACCCTTCGACCCGACCGGTACGATGACGGAATTCTTGACCATTTGCGCCTTCATCAGGCCCAAGATTTCCGTGCGGAAATCTTCCTTGCGATCGGACCACCGGATCCCGCCGCGGGCCACTTTGCCGCCGCGCAGATGCACGCCTTCCATCCGGGTGCTGTAGACGAAGATTTCGACCAACGGCCGGGGCAGCGGCAGGAGCGTGATTTCCTGGCTGGAAAGCTTGATCGAGAGATAGGATTTCGGCAGACCGGCCTCATCCCGCTGATAGTAATTGGTGCGCAGGCTTTTGGTGATCAGCAGCAGGAAACTGCGCAGAATGCGATCTTCGTCGAGGTTGGTGACGTGATCCAAGGCCTGATCGATCTTGGCAATGACGGCTGCGGCATCGTGGGTGCGATCTGAGCCGCCGAGGGCCGGGTCGAACTGGATATGGAACAGCCGGACCAGATCGTGGGCGATCCCTGGATGGGTGCCGAGGGTATCTTCCATGTAGGCTTGGCTGAAGGTACTGCCGGCCTGGCGCAGAAACTTACAATAACTGCGCAGGATGATGGTTTCGCGTGCCGTGAGACCTGCCCGCAGAACGAGGCGATTGAACCCGTCATTATCTTGGGTCCCAGTCCAAATCGCCGCGAAAGCCTGTTCGAAATGGGGCCGCACGGTGGCGAAGTCTATGTCCTGTGCATTGCGCAACTGAACTTCGAATTCTTGCAGCCAAACGGTATTGCCCCCCCGCAAGGTGATCTCGAACGGCAATTCGTTCATGACCCGCAGGCCCAAATTCTCAAGAATGGGCAAGACGTCGGACAGCGCGATGGGGGTCGCGCGATGGAAGGTTTTCAGGCGATAATCGCCGGGTTCGGCCCCATCCTGTTGATAGAGGGTGAGGGCGATCGGGGCCCCCGCCTCGACGGTTTCGATACTGGCAATGTCGGCCACGACGGCCGTACCGAACCGTTCGGCGTAGCTGGTCGGGAAGGCATCGGCGTAAAGCCTTGCCATGGCGTAGCCTTCGATTTCGCCTTTCGCCGCCGTCAGCATCTCGGTCAGGGTATCGAGCCAGATCCGACCCGCCTCGACCAGCGCTTGTTCCACGGCGGGAATATTGACGTCCGGCACCTGACCCGGTTGGGTCTTGACGATGAAATGGATGCGGGCAAGGACCGAATCGTCAAGGTGCGTGCGATCCGAGGTGATTTTCCCGTTAAAGTTTTGTTCTAGAATCTTTGCCATGCGGTGGCGCACGATACTGTTATAGCGATCGCGCGGGACATAGACGAGGCAGCTTGCAAACCGTTCATAGGGATCGCGCCGCACAAAAAGGGCGATGCGCTGACGTTCCTGCAAATGCAGGATTCCCCGTGCCGTAACGAATAAATCGCTTTGATCGATCTGAAACAATTCGTCGCGCGGATAGGAATCGAGAATATGTTGGAGTGCCTTGCCGTCATGGCTGTCGGCGGCGAAACCGGACCGATCCAGGCAATAGGCGACCTTGCGCCGGATGAGCGGGATGGAACGCGGCGGGCGGGAATATGACGACGAGGTGAACAGGCCGATGATCAGTTTTTGACCGACGACCTCGCCCGCCTCGTTGAAGGTCTTGATCCCGATCGTATCCATGTGCACGGGGCGATGGACCGTCGAACGGCGGTTGGATTTCGAGACGAGGACCAATTGCGGCGAGCGGATGAATTGCTGAACGTCAGGCGACAATTGATTGAAATTGCGCAATCCCTCGAACACGAGAAATTCATCGTTCCGCAGCAGGCCCTTGCCGACGCCGGGAATGACCATGAGCCCATTGGCCCCATATTCATATTCGCGATAGCCAAGGAAGGTGAAATTCCCATCGCACAGCCAGGTCAGAAAGCTGGAAACCTCGGTTGCCTCAAGGGCTGGAACCGGCAAATTGCCGCCGGTCAGTTCTTCGGAAATTTTTTGGACCTTGCGGCGCATATGCTGCCAATCGACGACGGCGGCGCGGACATCGCTCAACACCGTTTCGAGACCGGCCAACAGGGCCTCTTCGCCTGCTTCGTCCAAACGCCCTTTGAGGGCGATATGCATGACGGATTCCATCTGGTCGTTCGGCGATCCCGCACCGAACCGGATGAGCCGCCCCTCGCGATCGCGCTCCAGCGTTACGACCGGGTGAATAACGAGATCGATCGTGAGGTCGAAGCGGGCGGCGGCGGCAGAGACGCTATTGACCAGGAACGGCATATCGTCATTGACGATTTGCACGATCGTCCGTCCGGCCATCCACCCCGTCTCGTCGCCCGCGGGACGCAAAACGCACAATTTCGGCTTGCCGGGCCGCCGTTCGGCCATGAAATGCCACAATGCCGACGCGGCCGCCAGCAAGTCGCCGGGTGGGCGCGCCAGAATATCGGCAGGCGGTACATTGCGATAGAAGGCGCGCACGAAGGCTTCGTCAAGCGGCAGTGCGCCTTCGGCGGTGTGGGTACCGGACCGAGCCAGATCGGCGATCTGGTCGATCAGGGCGAGTTTATCGGACTCCGCGTCGAGCGGCATTATGCATCTCCCGGGGTGAGCACGCCGTCCGCCCTGCCCGAAGGATCGTCCCCGGGCGGCGCGGCAGTGCCTTTTCAAGGGTCTAAAACAGCAAAAGGCCATTCGAGCCTCGGGATTGGCCCCAAGGTCAAAGATCATCGATCAGCCCCAGCATCACGATGATGGATCGGGCCTGCCCTGACGCAACGACCCGACCGCCCGTGCGCCGCCCCAGCGGCGCACGGGTGAACCCTAACCGAATGCGGCGATAGGGCAAGATTTATTCGGTTGTATCGGTCGGTAATTTCATGCCGCACTGCCGCAAATACAAGCGCTTAAGCGGGTTTCCCGCGTACGCCCAGGGGTGTTTTGGCTATCACCCGGCGACGCTGTTGAAGCCGCCATCAACGAAGATGAGATTGCCCGTCATACCGGCGGCCCCGTCGCTGACTAAAAAAGCGGCTGTTGCCCCGATTTGTTCAATCGTAACGAGATGATGGCTGGGGGCGGCGGCCGCGGCCCGGTCAAGCAGGGCGTCGAAGCGATCGATCCCGCTGGCCGCCCGGGTTTTCAACGGGCCGGGGGACAGGGTGTGTACGCGGATCCCTTGTGGCCCCAATTCCGCCGCCAGATACCGGACTACGGATTCAAGGGCGGCCTTCACAGGTCCCATCATATTATAGTGTGCAACAACTTTTTCGGCCCCATAGAAGCTGACGGTGAGCAGCGTCCCGCCGTCCCGCATCAAGGGCTCGGCCAGTTTCGCCATGCGGATGAAGGAATGGCACGATACGTCCATCGCCATGGCAAAGCCCGTATCGGAACAATCGACCACCCGACCGTGCAGATCCTCTTTCGGGGCAAAGGCGATGGAATGGATAAGAAAATCGAGCTTGCCCCAGGTTTTCGTGATCTCGGCGAACACGGTTTCCAACATGCCCGGTACACGCACGTCGAGCGGCAAGATCAAGGCGGCACCGAGGGATTCGGCCAAGGGCCTGACATAGGGTTCCGCCTTGTCATTGAGATATGTGACGGCGATCTCGGCCCCTTGTGCGCGGCAGGCACTGGCGCAGCCATAGGCGATGCTCATCG
>DAISJD010000026.1:0-31564 GCA_036821645.1 Aliidongia sp. | reverse complement strand
CGGCCGGGCCCGACCCGGGACCCGCTGCCCCCCTGGCCCCCCCGGTCGAAATGCCGCCCCCCCCCATGCCGCCCGCGGCCTTGGCCCTCGCCCTGACACTGGCCGATCTCGACACGCCGATCTGGCTCGCCCCGGATAGCGGTTTGGACGCCTATCTGGGTTTTCATACCGGTGCCCCCGGAACCACGGCACCGCACGCGGCCGCCTTCGCCCTCCTTACCAGTCCCGAGGCGGCCATGCCCCTCACCCAGTGGGCGCTGGGCAACGACGCATCCCCCCATCTATCGACCAGTCTTATCATCCGGGTCGACGCCTTCTTACCGGACGGCCCCTTGTGCCTCACTGGCCCCGGCATCAAAACGGTGCGCCGCATCGGGATTGCCGGGGTCCCGCCGCACTTCTGGCAGGCGCGATCCGCCTTGATGACCCGTTTTCCCTGCGGGCTCGATCTCTATCTGGTCGCAGGCGACCGCCTCGTCGCCCTCCCCCGCACCACCCATGTGACGGAGGGATGACCCATGTATGTCGCAGTCAAAGGCGGCGATCAGGCCATCGATGCCGCACACCGCTTGTTGGCGGCCGACCGGCGCGGCGATCCCATGATCGCGGAGTTGTCGCCGGTTCAGATCCGCGAACAATTGGCCGCCGCCGTCGATCGGGTGATGCTGGAAGGGTCGATCTACGACCCCGATCTCGCCGCCCTTGCCGTCAAACAAGCATCAGGCGATCTCGTTGAGGCCATTTTTCTGATCCGCGCCTATCGCACCACCCTGCCGCGCCTCGCCGCGAGCCTGCCGGTCGATACCGGTGCGGGGCGGGTCGAGCGGCGGATTTCAGCCACGTTCAAGGACCTGCCCGGCGGTCAATCGCTCGGCGCTACGGTCGATTATACCCACCGCTTGTTGGATTTCGCCTTGGCTGCCGAGGGCGGCTGCACCCCACTGCCAAGACCGAGCGCCGTCCCGGACGGACAGGCAACCCCGCGCACGGCCGATCTGCTTGCCGCCGACGGCCTGATCGAGGCGGCAGAACAGGGCGACGCGACGCCGCCCGATCTCACCCGTACCCCCTTGGCGATGCCAGCCGAACGTGCCTTGCGTCTCCAGGCCCTGGCACGCGGCGATGAAGGGTTTCTTCTGGCACTCGGCTATGCCACCCAACGGGGCTACGGCAATACCCACCCCTTTGTCGGTGAAATCCGCAGGGTCCGGGTCGCCATCGAGATCATTCCCGAGGAATTGGGGTTTGCCGTCGAAATCGGCACGATCCTGGTGACGGAATGCGACATGGTCAATCAATTCAAGGGCAACCCCAGCACCCCGCCGCAATTTACCCGGGGCTACGGTCTCAGTTTCGGGCGGGCCGAACGCAAGGCGATGGCCATGGCACTCGTCGACCGCGCCTTGCGGGCGCAAGATCTGGGCGAACCCATCGCAAGTCCGGCCCAGGACACCGAATTCGTCCTGTCCCATCTCGACAACGTCGAGGCGTCGGGTTTCACCCAACATTTAAAACTGCCCCATTACGTCGATTTTCAAGCCGAACTCTCGGTCCTGCGCGCGCTCAGGACGGCGTGGCATCCAGCGCCTGCGGCAGACCATATAGCGCCTGCGACAGACCAAACAGACCCTGCGGCAGACCAAACAGACCCTGCGGCAGACACATCGGCGGGAGACCCCGAATGACCGAGCCAGAGACCGGCTATAATTTCGCCTATCTCGATGAACAGACGAAACGCATGATCCGGCGCGCCCTGCTGAAAGCCGTTGCCATTCCCGGTTTTCAAGTTCCGTTCGCGGCGCGCGAAATGCCGCTGCCCTATGGCTGGGGCACGGGGGGGATTCAAGTGACCGCCGCCGTCATCGGCAAGACCGATTGCCTCAAAGTGATCGACCAGGGGGCCGATGATACGACCAATGCCGTCTCAATCCGGCGGTTTTTTGCGCGCACCGCCGCCGTTGCGACGACCACGGACACACGGGCGGCCACCGTCATTCAAACCCGCCACCGCATCCCGGAAACGCCGCTCGTCCCAGGACAGATCCTCGTATTCCAAGTGCCGATCCCGGAACCGCTGCGCTGGCTCGAACCGCGGGATAGCGAGACGCGCCTCATGCATAGCCTGCGCGAATATGGTGCGATTTATGTCAAATTCTACGAAGATATCGCCCATCATGGCCAAGTGATCACCGCCTATGATTATCCGGTCATCGTCCATGATCATTATTTGATGCGGCCCTCGCCGATCCCGAAATTCGACAATCCGAAACTGAACCAATCCCCCGCCTTGATGTTGTTCGGGGCTGGACGGGAAAAACGGATCTATGCCGTCCCACCCTATACCAAGGTCGAAAGCCTTGCCTTTGCGGATCATCCCTTCACCATCGAACGGTGGGACGAACCGTGTGCGCTGTGCGGGGCCACCGACAGCTATCTCGATGAAATCATTCTGGACGATGCCGGCGGTCGTCTCCATGTCTGTTCCGATACGGATTATTGCCACAATCGGTCCGCCGCACCATCCCCCGACGCGCACCCGGACACGATAGAGGCGTGCCGATCATGACGACACCCTTGCTGGAAGCCGATCGCGTCACCGTTGCCTATGGGGCCCGCATCGCCTGCCGGGATGTGTCCTTTGCCCTCTATCCGGGCGAGGTCTTGGGTATCGTCGGTGAATCCGGGTCCGGCAAATCCAGTCTGCTTGCTGCCCTCTCGGGACGCCTCGCCCCCCAAACCGGCACCATCCGATATCAGGAAAAAACCGGCGCGGTGCACGATATCTGGGCGCTCGGCATGGCCGAACGACGCCGCATCGCCCGTACCGAGTGGGGCATGATTCATCAAAATCCGCGTGACGGCTTGCGCCTCGATGTCAGTGCCGGGGCAAATATCGGCGAACGCCTGATGGCGCTTGGTGCGCGCCATTACGCAGAAATCCGCCGCGAGGCCCTGTCGTGGCTCGACCGGGTCGAAATCCCGACCGATCGGATCGATGACCCTCCGGCACGTTTTTCCGGCGGGATGCAGCAACGCCTGCAAATCGCCCGCAATCTCGTCACGGCCCCCCGCCTCGTCCTGATGGACGAACCGACCGGGGGACTCGATGTTTCGGTCCAAGCCCGGCTCATCGACCTCATCCGCAGGCTCACCCGAACGCTCGGTCTCGCGGTCGTGATCGTCACCCACGATTTGGGCGTCGCAAGGCTGCTGGCCGATCATCTGTTGGTCATGCAAGGGGGGACCATCATCGAACAGGGTCTGTCGGATCGGGTGTTGGACGACCCGCAACATCCCTATACCCAACTCCTCGTTTCCTCGATCCTGATGCCATGACCCCGATCCACGCCTTCAACACCCATCAACAGCCTGCGACGATGGACAACCCCATCCGCATCGCGGTCCGCACACTCGGCAAACGCTTTACGCTGCATCATCAGGGTGGGGCCTGCCTCAGGGTCCTCCAGGGGCTCGATCTCACCGTCAGGGCGGGCGAATTGGTCGCCTTGGACGGGCCATCCGGTGCCGGTAAATCAACCTTGCTGCGCCTTCTCTATGGCAATTACGCACCGGGTCCGGGCCAGATCCTGATCACGCCGCCCGATCGTGCGACCATCGATCTCGCAACCGCCGACCCGCGTACGGTTTTGGCCCTCCGCCGTCAGACGATCGGCTTCGTCAGTCAATTCCTACGGGCCATTCCCCGTCTCGACTGTCTCAGTCTCGTCGCCGAACCCTTGATCCGGATCGGCATCGACCCTGAGGCGGCCCATGATCGGGCGCGGGCGCAATTGGCCCGCGTCAACCTGCCGGAACGGCTGTGGTCGCTCGCACCCGCGACATTTTCCGGCGGCGAACAGCAACGGGTGAATATCGCACGCGGCCTCATCCTACCCTACCCGATCCTGTTGCTGGACGAGCCGACCGCCTCTCTGGACGGCGTGAACCGCGCCGCAATCATAGATCTCATCGAAGAAGTCCGCGGGCATGGGGCTGCAATTGTCGGTATCTTCCACGACCATGCTGTGCGCGACCGGCTCGCAACCCGCCTATTCGCCATGAAGGAAGTCGAGACCGTCTCATGAACGACCCTGTGTCTGCCCCCCTTGGAACCACCCGCTTCACCAATGCCCGCCTCGTCCTGGCCGACGATGTCGTCGCCGGGGACGTGACCGTAGAAAACGGTCTGATCACGGCGATCACGCCTGCACGCGGGGTTAGGGCCGCGAGCATCGATTGCGACGGCGATTATCTCATCCCCGGCCTCGTCGAACTCCATACGGACAATGTCGAACGCCATGCGATCCCCAGGCCCGGCACCCGCTGGCCATCCTTAGCCGCGATCATGGCCCACGATGCCGAAGTGACGGCGGCAGGCATCACCACGGTGTTCGACTCCCTGGCTGTCGGCGAAATCTCGACCCGGGGTGACCGGATCGAAACCCTGCGCGAGATCACCGGTGCGATCGAAACCGCCCGAAGCCAATCCCTGCTGAAAGTCGATCATTTTCTGCATCTGCGCTGCGAGATCAGCTATCGCGATTGCCCCGCCCTGTTCCAAGGACTGTGCGACGATGCAAGCTTGAAACTGGTCTCGATCATGGATCATACGCCGGGTCAGCGGCAATTCATCTCGCTCGACAAATATCGCGACTATTATCTTAAAAAATTCGGGTTTTCCGATGCGGAATTCGATGAATTCTATCATCGCCAAATGGAAAATTCCGCGACCTACGGGGCCAATAATCGCGCCACCATCGTAGCATTGTCTCAGGCGCGCGGGATCACGCTTGCCAGCCACGACGACGCGACGGCGGATCATGTGGTCGAGGCGATGCGGGATGGCATGGCCATCGCCGAATTTCCAACGACGATGGCCGCCGCCGAGGCATCGGCCGATGGGGGCCTCGGCATCATGATGGGGGCGCCCAATCTGGTGCGCGGTCTATCCCATTCCGGCAATATCTCGGCGAGGTCCGTGGCGGCGGCCGGGTTGCTCGATATTCTGTCGTCGGATTATGTCCCGTCCAGCCTCATCTATGGGGCGTTTCTGCTCCATCAAACGGTCCCCGGCTGGACCTTGCCGCGGGCCATTTGGGCGGTCAGCGGCGAACCCGCCACCCGCGTTGGCCTGAACGATCGCGGCGAGATCGCCTTGGGGCTCAAAGGCGATCTCGTCTGGGTCCGCGATACCGGCACCGTCCCCTTGATCCGAGGCGTCTGGCGGGCGGGCGAACGGGTCGGCTAAGGATAAACCCGACCAGCGTTTCGCGATCATCCAAAACGCCAGTCTGGGATAGGCGACCGCACCGACCTGCGGGGAATGGTGCGGTCGCTTGCGGCACAAAGACGTACGCTCTACCCGATCAATGATGCCCTTGTCTGATCCCACCCATGCCGTCGGACAGGCCGATCTGAACGTTTTGCATCATGCCCTGGTCTTCATGATCCAGAATATGGCAATGCAGCACGAATTCCCCGATATAGCGTTCGTAGCGGGTGCGGATGATCACCCGATAATAACCTTTTGGGTCCGCCGTCAATTGCCCGAACGGGATCTTGGTCTTGACGAACAAGGTATCTTTCCAGGCCCCGCTCAGACCGGCGAATTGGGAATCGCCATCGGCTTCCACGACGCCGGGCAAGCTGACATCATTGCCGTTCGGGTCGTAGATCGCCACGATTTGGAACGGGTTGACATGGATATGGAACGGATGGCTAACGCTGTAGGAGCGCAATTCCCATTGTTGCGCCGCCCCTAAGACGAGGCTGCGGTCGATCCGATCGGGATTATATTCCTGCGCCCCTTTCGGCACATAATAACCACCGTAATTGATCGTCTCGAAATCATGACCGACAGCGAACTCAACCGCATTCTGATCGCCTGCCCCTAAATAGAAGACCAACTTTTCCTCGTGTTGGTTGCTCTTCTTGATTTCATCATTGGTGATGGTCGGGTGCGGGACAAAGCGGGTGAATTTCGGTGACGGCTTGCCGGTTTTCGGATCCTTGGCGGCTAAATCCTCCTTGATCGATCGCTTCACATCTTCCGGCATCACGGCATCGGCCGCCGCCGTCAGACGATCGACCAACACCTCGATCGGGGATGTCCCGGCTGGCAGGGCCGTGCCGGTAACCGCAACAAATCCCAACAGCGATTGGGGCACGTCCTTATTGCCAACCGCCCCGCTTTTTTCTTGGGTCGGCGAAAGGATGCAATAGGTACCGGGTTCCGTGAAAACCGGCAACAGATCGTAGCGATATCCCGGCTGCAGGGTCGCCGTATCGGTTACGATACTGTTGTTCAAGGTCAAGCCATCGGCGGCGGCAATGACAGAGGGGATACCCGATCCCTTACAATATTCATTGATGAAGGTTGCAACTTCTTCCTTGGCAAACTTGCCAAGATCGGTGGGTATCGGTTTCGATGCCTTCACGAAACTGACCTTGATCGTATCTTCGACCCCGGCATGAATGAAACGCCAGCGTTCGGGCTTGCCCACTTCAACACCGGTAAAGCTGGGCAGAACGATACCATTGATGCTGGTCCAGCGCCCGGATTGCGTCCAACTGGTGCCGGTAAATTGGTTATAGCTTTCGATCATCCCGATCTGATCGCCCGTGCAGCTCCAAACCGGGTTCGTCGTCGGATTGCCCTTATCATCTTTCTGATAGAGAATTTGCCCGTTTTGGTCGGCACAGGCATAGGCAATTTGTTGTAGAACCAAGGTTCGATCCGGCATCGGCATGGTTTTCGCCGGGCTACCGGAAACGGGCGTCACCAACAACGTGTCGAGATCGCCGTTCACCGTCGGGCGCGGCAGCCGATCCCCATGGAGAATCAAGGCCCCGGCCATGCCGCTCGATACTTGGAGTGCCGTCGAGCCGTGGCGGTGGGTATGATACCAAAAGGTCCCCGCCGGATGATCGGCCGGGATATTGTATTCATATTGAAAATCCTGACCCGGATTCAACGAAATCAAAACATTGTCGCTGTTTCCGGTCGGACTGACCCAAAGACCGTGGGAATGGAGATTGGTGCCGTTGAAACAATGGGGCGAATTGGTCGGTCCTGCATTCGGCCCGCAGCTCGCGTCAACAGGTAGGCGATTATGCAGCGTGATGCGCACCGTATCGCCGGGGGCGGCCTCGATTTCCGGCGCGACGAACGGGGCCGCCTTATTGTCGGTCGGCCCGGTATAGCTGCGCAGGCGGACCTTTTGGTTCTTGCCCGTCGACGGATTGAACAATTCGCCGTCGCTATATTGCACGGTCAGTTCATAGGCCCGTTCCGTCCCGGCATGGCCCATTCCGACCGGCAGGCCATAATTGCGTTCCGGGGCCGCCGGTGCGGATTGTTGCAGGCGTGGCGGATTGACGAAAACGCGCGGTTTCACCGCTTCTTGGGCTGACACTGCTGTGCTCGTCACGACGAGACCCAAGGCAACCGGCAAAAACGACCGCATAGAGCGCGATGCTGTAGAGTTCATACACTATCTCCGAGAGAGCATACCCAGGACGATAGCGTTATCCAGGAATTATCGTTAAAATAGAATTAAAAAATAATTTTAAATTAAAGTTAGAAATTAAACGATCGGATCACGGTTCAAAGACGCTGCGCTTGGGTCAAATGACGCTGCGCTTGCGTGGATCGACCCGTTGCGAGCGTTTTACCCGGTCGCGCCGGTAGGATTCCTGGCGAATGAGAAAGGCCCGCAACAGCGTCGTATCGCTGAGCCACCAACCGGGACCGCGTTCGGCCTGCAAGGCTTCCGCCTCGGCAACCAAAGGATCGGGGGCGGCAGTCCCCCCTTCCGAACAGGGGATCGGCTGGGCCAGAACGCGATAACGCACAAGATCGACGTCATCAGCCACCAGATAGCGATAATCGAATCCTTCGCCGAACCGATCGGGCGTGCCGTCGAAGATCCCGCCATCGGGCAGGTGGTTCCAGGCATGACTGGCGATCGGCTCGCCAGCGCGACTGAGATAAATGCCACGCACGACCGGCCAATCGAACGCCTCCGCCACCGCCTGGGCAAGCGCACCGGCACAGGCACCGCCGCCCGCCTCAACGCGAATGCGTTCTCGCCGGTCCAAGACCCATTCTACGATCTCAGCATTGAATGCCGACGGCATCAATCCCGTTACTCCCCATTCCATCGCCCCAGCAGGTATGCCGGAACCCGCATGACCCTATCGGAAGTGATCATGAACCGAAATAGTTGCGCGCTTGCTAACAGATATGGCTAATAAAAAATGAATTAACGAAAAGAGCGACCCCCATCAAAAAAGGGGCCGCTCTTTTTTAAATCTACAGTAATATTTATACTAAAATAATTTACTCTTTAAATAAAGAACCGTCTGAGTTGCGATGAAAGAAGATCGATTGCAATCACAGAGGAAATAATAATGATCAATTCTGCGGAAGTTTCAGCATAACGAAAGCCCCGCACATCCTCCCACAGAACGACGCCGATGCCCCCTGCCCCCGTGAGACCGACCACGGTGGCCCCTCGGACATTGGCCTCAAACCGGTACAAGGTGTATGAAATCCACAAGGGCAGTACTTGAGGGATAACGCCATAGACGATTTCTTCGATCTTCCATGCCCCGGTCGAGCGGATACCTTCGACGGGCTGCGGATCGATCGCCTCGACCGCTTCGGCAAAAAGCTTGGCCAAAACCCCGGTCGTATGGACGAAAAGCGCCAAAACCCCGGCAAAAGGGCCAAGCCCGACCGCTGAGACGAACAACATCGCGTAGACGAGATCATTGGTCGAGCGCAGAATGTCGAGAACGCGGCGAATCGGTAGATAGACCCAAGCCGGCACGAGATTCGTCGACGATAACAGCCCGAACGGAACGGCCAAGAAAACAGCCAACACCGTTCCCCAAATCGCCATCTGGATCGTCAGGATCAATTCTTCGACGTAATAACGCCATTCATGAAAATTGGGCGGGATGAAACTCCGGCCCATTTCAAGGATATTGGCACCATTATCGTAAAGCTTCATCGGGTCCATCTGGGCCCCGCGCCAAGCCCACACTAAAATGAGACCGACGATCAGGAACCCGACGGTACGCGCGATCTTCCCCAACAGAGAGGGTGCTTGATCAATATCCTGTCCCGCAACAAGTTCGGTCATCATTTACCCCCAGCCTTGCGATCATCCATCCATATCAAGCAGAGGACCATACGAAAACCTGTTGACGGTTTTATGACAGGCAGCCCGGCAAATCGGGCCGCAAGATCAGGAACCGGCCTTGCCCGCAGCCAGTTCTCGAATGTCCAAATAGGCAGGCATGATCACCGTTTGCGCCAAGGCACGCACCGTCTCGGCCGCCACGGCCCGTTCCGGCGCATCGCCGGTAAAAACCCGACGGGTCGGGTCTTTGGCATAATAGCTTGCCTCATCCGCCATGGCGGTACGGGTGGCATCATCGAGGTCGATACCCAAGAACGGCGCAACCCGCGTCCAAGCAACCGACGGCATTTCCTGATAATCCACCACCATGGCCCCCGCCTGAACGGCGTTGCGGGCGCCGACGCAGAGGGCCGCAAGCCCATGAGCGGCAAATTCCGCCTCGGACATTTTGGCAAGATCGTCCGGTTCGAACCCAAACAAATAAGCGGCCTGCAACGGAAACCGGCGCAGTTGCATCCAACCGGGTTTACCGGCCAACATCGAGGCCAGAACAGCCGCCGGATCCCGTTGGATCCAGATCAATTTGGCCGACGGAAAAGCCCGGCGCACCAGATCTAAACGGCGGATATTCCAACTCGACAATTTCAGGACTGAACGGCGTTCATCGCCGAACCGAACCCGCCCCAGAGCCCGCACCGTCAGGCGCAAAATTTCGACCAAGGCCGCATCGTCGACCTCTAACGGATCCGTTTCCAAGAGATGATTGACGGGGGCCGGTTCCGATAGGACGAGCGTGCCCGCAATTCGGCCCAATTGACGGGTCAAAAGCGTGGATCCGCACCGAGATAGATGAAAAATAATCACATCGGGATCGAGCGACGGTTCCCCGTCCAAGGCGGCCAAGACGCCGAAATCGGAATCCACCGTATTGCGCGGACCGACCCCCGCCGTCCAACGGGCAACCGTCTGATCGTAAAACGGCTCTTCGAACCGGATGCCGGTAAAATCGGCCCAGGTGATGCGGGGGGTCGGCCGTTCGACCGAAATGGCGATCGGCGACCAAGCGGCAATATCGGAAACCTGCATCAGGAGGTGGCCTCATCGGGAAAAAGCCGGTCGTAACCGGCGACGTAATGCGCTTCGCCGACGCCGAGTTTCGCATTATTTTCAGTGCGCAGTGCCGCATCGGATTCGCCATACAAAAACGGCACGAAGGCATAGCGACGCCCCGTACGAACCGGCGTCACTTCATGCAAAGCGCCGCAGGAAAAGACGACGGCCCCCCCCACTGGCGGACGATATGTGCGTCGACCAAATTCCGGAAAGATCAAATCGCACCCTTCGTAATCCTTATTCAGATTGATCGATACAGCAAAGCGGCGATGCTGGGCGCCGGCATTCACGTTATCCCGGTGACGGAAAAAATGGCCGCCAGTCGCCGAATCGTAGCAAGACACCATCATCCGGTCGATCCGGGTCGGCCGATATTGGAAAAACCGTTCCATCGCCGGGACGATACGGGTTGCAAAACGATGGCGGATGACCGCCCTGAGGTCTGGGTCGGTGATCACCAAATCCTTGCGTTGCTTCAAACGATGATTGATCACCGTGCGGGTGACCCCGTTTTGATCCAACAAGAAACCGGAATCATCCCCGCCCAATTCGTCATAGAGCGAGACCAACAGATCGCAGAAGGAAAAATCGAAAACCCGGGGAATGATGAGAATCGGGGCCGACATCTCAACCCCGGTCGATTGATCGACCGGCGGTAAATTGCGGATCAGATCCAGAACCATGGCCTGATGCCCGCCCGGATCGTCCCAGGCGATATTGGCAACGGCGCGCAGCATCGGGTCGAGAATGACGGTCCGGGGACTGCCTTCGGCGCCAAATTGCCGGGCAAGCCGCCCGTCGCGATCGTCCAAAAAGGCAAGGGCGGGCGAACTGAGCTCGGCCAAGACAGAGATGTCCGCAGGCCATCCCTGAAGAACGGCGTAAACAACGAGATGCTCTTCGCGAAAATGGGCCCGCTCGCTCAAAAGATCGCTCAGAACTTGAACCGCCTTGCCGTCCGTGAGAGAGCCTAAAAAAGCCAGAACGACCCATCGGCCTGCATCCACATGGAGATTGACCTCTCCACCAGCGATGGTCGCGGCACTAAACCAAGGAACGGGATCACCCAACTGAAAGGGCTGTTCGGGCGGGTGGAGCGTCACGATCGTCTCTCCTCATCATTGCGCGCCAGAACGGGGCCCCGATCGAGAGACGCCGCCCCACGGGCCTTTGCCCGAGAGCTAAGCATAAGGCCCCTTAACGATTGCTCAATGATGCAGAGAGAATACGCAAATGAGGGCCGTGCCGATTTGACGCAGCATCGGCACAGCCCCCCCCCTTACGGGAACAGCATCCGGCACTTGCTTAATAAAGCGGCACGCCGTTCTTGCGCGCGGTCAGAAAATCCTGCCAATCGAGCATGACTTGCTTTTGATAATCCAAAGCGAACGTCACGATTTCGGTCTTAAACGCCGTGCGATTGGTACCGACGAGGTCGGTAATTTCCTTATCCATGCTATAGGGCACCAAACCGGAATCATAATCTTTATCGGCAAGGGCATGGGTCGTCGCGATCGTCTGCCCCGCATAGGTCACGGCATTCATGAACTTGCCGACGCTCGTCAGCGTCGTTTCGTCAAAATCTTCCTGATAGGGCGATTTTTCATGCACGAAATAGGGGTGACCATTGATGGTCGCCCATCCGATCAACAGATCGGCATTGTTCAAACCGGCCTTGAACGACAGGGCAACCCGTTCGCCCTCGTGATTGCCGTAGGCAGAGGCGGGAAACCGCCCAGGGGCTGCAAATGCTACGGCGCTGGTCGCTTCTTGCTTCAGTTCGAGGATCACATCGTCTTTGTCGCTGCCGCTCGGCCCTTCGATCAACACCCAATAGCGATACCGGCCGAGGCTTCCGGTACCGGATCCAAGCTTTTGGCGAATATCCTTTACGGTATAATAGGATGCCGGAAATTGCTTACCCTGTGCGATCGTGCCGACATAGGCGGGCAGCGCCTTGGTGATGGCATCAGCCACACTGGCCGAAACGGGCACCAAGGTCGAAGACGTAACGAAACGACGGGGCCCGTTGGTGGCAATCGTGTATTTATCCAAAAAAGATCCCCGCGTATCGGCGGCTTCTTTTTGGATGAGATCCTTGACGACGCCGCTCGCATTGCCCGCCGTAATCCGGGCCTGAAGCTCGGTGTCGTTACCCTTATAGGCGGCGATCTGATCGAGATAGGAATCGAGAAATTGATTGATCAAGGCGCTCGTATCCGTCGTGCCGAACCCTTGCTGTTGGGCGACGATGGCGATGCTGGCCGACAATCGGCGCAATTCCCAGACGAAGGAACCGAAATACCCTTCGTCGAAATCTGAAATATCGAACACGTCATTGCCGTTATTATCGCGGCGGGCATTCAGATTATCCAAATGCATGTCCCCGGCAATCCATACGCGCGATGTCGGTGTATTCGTATAGGCCGTCGGGTGCGTCACCATATCCTGATAAAAAATATGCGCGGTTCCGCGATAGAAGAAAAATGGCGACATTTCCATTTTTTTCATCTTCGTCTCAACTTCACCAGGAAGCTGCAAAGCCAGCGGGTGATTATATGTATAGAGTTGGTTGACGATTGAACTTGCCCGATCGGCCGCCGCCTTGGCACCGTCGGCACCCCCCAAGACCATAAAGCCGACGACCAAGCCCGTTATAAAGGAAGAACGCATACAAATCTCCGCTGATAAGCGCCGATTACACAATCGGCTCACTAAAAAATTGGAGATCTATATTATCATTTTAAAATAACAAAAAAATTACAACTCAATATAAATAAAAAGCCCGGCTTTTTAAGCCGGGCTTCGATAGGACAATTATTTTTATTTACTTATCAAGCGCAGATAAAGCTTCTTCTATCGGGGCGATAGATTTTTTCTTTTCTTCTTCGCTCAATTTATCATCATTCTCAATTTTAATTTTTTGTGCATAAAGCTTGGTCTTGCGGATGGGGTTCAGTACCGTGTTATCGGCTGGCTCGAACGGGGCATATTTCAACCCTTTCAGCACGTCCCGCGCATGGGCGATTTCTTCCGGCGTTCCCTTTACACCGTAACTGAAAATGAAATCGCGGATTTTGGTCTTGACCTCATCCGGCAGATCTTTGCGCCAAACCATCGGATCGTTGCCGATCAAGGGCGATTGCCAAATGACCCTGATCTTCGCCGCCGCCTCGGGATTGGTTTCCTGCAAGCGCGTTAGATTCTCGGTATTGTTGGTTGCGACATCGACCTGCTTATTGGCCACCGCAAGCCCGTTGGTCTCGTGGTTGGCCGTCACGGTGCGGGTAAAAAACTTGCGGATATCGATCTTGTTTTGCGCCCAAACATAATAGCCCGGCACTAAAAACCCGGACGTAGAATTCGGATCGCCATTGCCGAAGGTGAATTTGCCCGGCTGCGCCAAGAGATCGTTCAAATCCTTGATTGGGCTATCTTTATTGACGATCAGCAAAGAATAATAACCGGGCGTGCCGTCTAACTTCACCGTATGGGCAAAGACTTCGCCTTGGGAACGATCGACCGCCTCAATGCCCGAAGCGTTGCTCATCCAGGCGACCTGCACCTTGTTGAAACGCATACCTTCGATCACACCGGCATAATCCGACACATAAGAACCACGGATCGGAATATTGATCGCCTTTGCCATATCTTGAAAAAACGGTTCCCAGAGCGTACGCAGCGCCGCAGACGATTCGGTCGAAATCACCCCGAATTCCAATTGCTTCACAGGCTCTGCGGCCGATGCCGCAACGGCGGCGAAAAGCCCCACCGCAAGGACAATGCCGGACATAAGGTTGCGCCGCATTCTGTCTTGGCCTCCATGCCATCGGTTATGATCGATCTTGGGGCGAACCCTGGATCCATACCAAAATCATTCGCCAGCACGCTTTAGCAGCAATTTATGACAATCGATGCAGCGGCCCGCTAAAAAAATCTCGTACCATCGTCTATCGGGAGGGTTTTTTTTAAGAGACAGCAGCGGCCGTCTCGATCGCGGGGTGCCATGGGGTGGCCTGTTCACCGCGTACCGGCGGCACCGCCTGACCCGTCATATAATCCGCCTCGGCACCGTAAATCGCGCGCAGCCGCTCGTCGCTCAGGCTTGAGGCCGGACCGTCGAAGACGATTGCTCCCTCGCGCAGGGCCACGACGCGATGGCAATATCGCCGCGCCACATCGACCTGATGCAGAGTGACGATCACTGTGATCCCATCGACCCGATTGATATCGGCCAAGGTTTCCATCACCTTGCGCAGGGATTCAGGATCGAGCGAGGCGATCGGTTCATCGGCTAGGATGAGGGAGGCCTCTTGGACCAGAGTCCGGGCAATCGCCGCACGCTGCTGCTGACCGCCCGACAGGGTGGACGCACGGCGCTTGGCATGTTGGGCAATCCCGACGCGGGTCAAGGCCGCCATGGCAAGCGCCTTTTCGGTCGCTGTAAACCAACCCGGCAACGAGCGCCACAACGGCACGCGAGACAAGAGGCCGCACAACACGTTGGTTTCGACGCTGAGCCTGCCGACGAGATTGAATTGCTGAAAAATAAATCCGATTCGGGTGCGGCATTTGCGAATATTGCCGGAAATCCGTCCCTCGGACTGGATGACCCGCCCTGCCACGTGCACGGTTCCGCCCGTCCCGCGATCGGCCGCGACTAGACCGGCAATATGGCGCAGCAAGGTCGATTTCCCCGACCCCGAAGCCCCGATCAACGCAACCATCTCGCCCGGTTCAATCACGAGAGAGACGGCACTGAGCGCTTTTTTGGCACCATTGAAATGCTTATTGAGATCCTTAATCTCAACCGCTGCGGTCATCGGCTGCACCCGAACGGGCTCCTCATTTGTCTTGAACGCTGTGTCGATCCGCAAGAACCGGCCATCATCCCTGACCTTTTTCTGAATAAACGCAATCACGGGTAACTGCCTACCGACCGAGCTCGTTCTCCGCAAGCACCCAATGATATACGCACAAGAAAAGATGGCGACCACCCGCCTTCGGGATGGGGCCACGCGCACCGGATCATGCCTACCGTCCCGATATGACGAAGACGCGTCACTTTTATGAAGCTTATACGACAATTGCCCCGTCCAGCGAAACGATCCGGCCGCGATGGGCCGATGAAAGATGGTTTTGCCTCAAACGCAGCTCAGGTGCTGACATTTTGCTTGGGTTAGCTTATCTCTAGGGGCCAATCGATTCTGACGCGATCGTTTGGATCGCAAGAGGCACTGACCAGTTTAACATCAAGATTCTTTTTGCCATTCTATCGAAACGGAACCGGATTGCCGCGACTGCGGTCGCCGAGCGATGACCGGTCGCACCCCCACATCATCGCGATGCCGCGAACACGCGGCGTCCGCTTACATGCCATGTCAATGGTCGGAGATAGGAATGACCGCCCGTTACGCGCTTTATGCCGTTCCACCGCGTGAACATCCGTTATGGGCGCATTTATGCCAATGGCTGGGCCGCGACCCCCAAACCGGGCGCGATCTTGCCCCAGAACTCCCCCCCTGGCTCAGCCATGAAACCTGGCTCGAATGGACCAAGTCCGCCCGCCATTACGGCCCGCACGCAACATTGAAAGCCCCATTGGCCCTTGCGGTGGGACGCACGCCTGCGGCCTTCGATGCCGCGATCAGGGCCTTCGGCCTCGAAATCCAGACTTTACCCCCGGTGCCATTGGTGTTGCGCGAACTCGATGGGTTCTTGGCCTTGGTGCCACCCCACCGGATCGCCCCCGTGATGCGGCTCGCGGATCTCGCTACGGTGCGTTTCGATCGATTTCGTGCGGAACAAACGCCGGAATCCCTGGCTGAACGGCGCAAGGCAGGGCTTACGCGCGCCCAAGAGGCCCATCTCGTGCGCTGGGGCTATCCTTATGTTTTCGATTGCTTTCGCTTTCACATCACGCTCACGGCCCGCTTGCCCGACGGGGAACGCGCGATGCTGAAACCGTGGCTTGCCGATTATTTCGCCCCGGCCCTACAAAACCCCGTGCCGCTCGATCTCGCCCTCTTCAGCCAGCCGGATCGCCTGCACCCGTTCAGTTTGGATCGCCGGTATAAAATCGGGGGGTAAGCCCGTCTAAGACGGCGCGAAACGCGGCGGGCGGTGGGGCCGTCGCAATGAGGGCGGGACCATCCGTCCGATACGGCACGACAAGCGAGCGGGCATGGAGCATGAGGCAGGGCCCCGCCCCCTTCACCCCGTCACCATAGACGGGATCGCCCAGAATCGGCCATCCGGCGGCGGCCAAATGGACGCGCAACTGATGGGTTCGCCCCGTCTGCGGCATGAGGGCGAGACACGCGATCGATCGGCCGGCGGCGTCGATGCCGCGCCCCAGAACCTGCCACCCTGTCACCGCGGGTCGCCCGGCGGGATCGGGCACCATGCGCCAACCGGCAGCAGCGCTCGAAATTTTGGCGATCGGCCGATCGATGAGACCGGCTTCGGCCACGGGCCCACCGGCCACAATCGCCCAATAAGTCTTGGTGATCGCCCCCGCCTCGAACAGACGACCGAGACGACTGCGCGCCTTGTCGTGACGGGCGAGGATCAAGCACCCGCTCGTATCTTGGTCGAGGCGATGGGCCGCAACCGGCACGCCCCCCCGCGCCGTCGCCAACTGCGGGAAATAATCTTCGAGCGAGGCCTTGCCCGATGGGCCGCCATGAACCGGCAGGCCGGGCGGCTTGTCCAAGACGATAAGATGTGTATCCTGAAACAGGACGCGCAGGGTGAGATCGGTCATAAGAAGGGATAAAAGGCGATGATCGCCGCCCCTGCAAGCGCTTTTGCGTCTCGTCTCCCGCAAGAAATCCAAAGGTGGCCCCCATTATGTCAGCCCCGCCGGTCCGAGACCGGATAGATCGCGATCGTTCCGGGCCGCCGGTGCCGCGCGACACGATGGCCGGTATCGGCTGGATGCTCGTCTCGGTGCTGATCTACGGCACGATGAACGCCGTCTCAAAATCGTTGTTGAGCGAGCTTCCGGTGCTTGAACTGGTGTTTTTTCGCAGCCTCTTCGCACTCGCAACCCTGGTGCCCGGCATCCGCACCGAAGGCTATCGGGCCTTCACCTCTCATCGCCCGCGTCTTCAGGCGGTGCGCGCGATCAGCGGCTTTGCAGCCCTGGTCTGTTTCTTCTTTGCCATCGGTCATCTTCCGCTTGCCGATGCCGTCGCCTTGGGCTTTGCCGATGCCTTCTGGATCAACGGCTTGAGCGGCCCTTTCCTGGGCGAATGGGCGCGGGGGCGCGATTGGGGATTGGTCGCGATGGGGTTCTGCGGCGTCCTCGTCATTCTGCGCCCCGGTCTCGACGTGATCCAACCGGCCGCCCTCATCGCCATCGCCGGCAGTTTGTGCTACGCGATCTCCATGATTGCCGTCCGTAAATTATCTGCCGTCGATACGAGAACGGTCACGGTGCTGAGCTTTACGCTTTTCTCACTGTTGATGAGCGGGGCGGCCTTGCCCTGGCTGTGGGTTTCCCCCTCGCTTCAGGCATGGCCGGTCCTGGTGGCCGTCGGTTTATTGGGTGGCGTCGGTCAAATTGCCCTCATTCGGGGATTTTCCCTGGCCCCACCCCCTCTCGTCGCCCCGCTGGGCTATCTGTCCTTGCCGCTGGGCGCGGGACTGGGGTTCGTGTTTTGGGGGGAAAGACCGGATCTATTCCTGCTGATCGGGGCGGGACTGATCGTGGCGAGCGGCCTTTTGCTGATCCGCGGGGTGCGCCCACCTTCGGCACTGCGATGAGACGCTTGACCGCCCCCCGGTTTCGAGAGAGGGTGTCGCCCGTCAAACGATCCCTATCCGGTAAACACGATGCCCGACGCACCCCCCGTAACCGAAATCACGCTGCGCCAACCGGATGATTGGCATGTGCATCTGCGCGATGGGGCGATGTTGGCGGCGGTTCTGCCTTATACGGCGGCCCAATTCGGTCGCGCGATCGTGATGCCGAATCTCACCCCCCCGATCGTCGATGCCGCAGCAGCCCTGGCCTACCGGGCGCGCATCCTTGCCGCCTTGCCAGCGGGCTCCGCGTTTCAGCCGTTGATGGTCTGCTATCTCACCGACAGAACCACACCGGCCATGATCGACGAGGGGGTGGAAAAAGGCGCGTTTTTGGCGGTCAAACTCTATCCGGCCCATGCGACGACCAATGCTGCCCACGGCGTGACGGATCTCTTGTCCCTCACCCCCGTGCTGGAACGCATGGCCGATCACGGCATGCCTCTTTTGGTTCACGGCGAAGTCACCGACCCGGATGTGGATATTTTCGACCGAGAGGCTGTGTTCATCGACCGGGTCCTGATCCCATTGCGCACCCGCGTTCCGAGCCTTAAAATCGTGTTTGAACATATCACCACCGCCGAGGCGGCCGCCTATGTGCTGCATGCCGAACCCGGCATTGGGGCCACCGTCACGCCCCATCATCTGATCATCAACCGCAACGCCCTCTTTGCCGGCGGCCTGCGCCCCCATGCCTATTGCCTGCCCGTGGCAAAACGCGAGCATCACCGTCAGGCCCTGCGGCAAGCCGTCACCGGCAACAGCGACCGGTTTTTTCTGGGCACGGATACGGCCCCCCACGCCCAATCGGCCAAAGAATCGGCCTGCGGTTGTGCCGGGATTTTCTGCGCCCCGACAGCGTTGCAATCCTATATCGATGTGTTCGATCAGTGCGATGCGCTTCATCGGTTTGAGGCTTTTGCCAGTCTGAACGGGCCACGCTTTTATGGTCTGCCCCCGAACGAGACCAGGATCACCCTCATCCGCCGCCCGATGACGGTCCCGCCATCGGTCAATCCGGAAATCGGTTGCCTCACCCCATTTCGGGCCGGAGAAACGATCGATTGGGCGCTGCTCGAATAAAATACGAAAATACACCTTTATTGAATAATTATTGATAAAAAATAGAAACTTAAAATATAACAAACACGTAAATAATCTCATAATATATAAAAATCGCAGCAGAAATACAAAAAATTATAATATATACTTTATCACGCTTTTTTTATTTCCATGTTTTTATTTTTTAGATTATGCAATATCAGGTAGGTAGTAAAAGACGACGGCCACAGCGCCCCGCCCATCGCACCGTCACAGGAACCGACAGGATCTTATGCGTGTTTTTTGTTTCATTTTGATCGAAAAACCCTCACAAAACGACGGTTACGACAAAACAAAGTCATATCGCAGCAATTGAGAGATTTTTGTTAAGGAACCGATCGATAATGAGCCCTGTAGACGATAAGAAGCCACAGGAACACAATACCGTTCCAGTTAATGATCATAAAAAAATATCCATTCTCCTAGAAATGCGTCCGGCAATGGAGGGATTTGCCGGGATCCCACAGGAAGTACGCCTGCTTTTCAAGGGATTGTGCGAGCTACCCCACGTCACAGTAGAAGGGATGATCCAATCACCCCATCGCATGCTCGGCAAAGGAACTGCCATCAAGCAGGCGCGCTTCGGAAAACCGCTTTCGGCGGCTCGGCGCTTTAATCGGATGTCAAAGGCGGTTATTTCCCTTTCCGAAGACATTCATCAAGGCCAATTGGCAAAAATCACGCGCTTTCTCAATCGGCGTTTCTTTCGGTTCTTTATGAGCCTGTTCGTCCGGGCTTTGACCCTCAAGATGACGCGCTTCGAGACGGAGGCGTTCGAAGATTTCATCTGGCGCAATTTCTTTTCACGCACTCTGCCGTCCAGCGATTTTAATCTCGTGACGCGCGCAAACTTTCGTATTTGTTCGATTCCCTGGAAGTTGCTGCATGATATCGGAATAGCCCGCACCGGTATCGACGGCACGCCGATTTACCCCGTGATCGAAACGGACGGCATCGATGTGTTTATCGGCCAAACGCCCTATCCGGGCCGCGTCAACCGCAAGACCGCCATGGTCATCCGCTATCACGATGCCATCCCGGTGTTCATGCCGCACACGATCCCCGAAAAAACGCGCCACCAGACAACCCATTTCAAAGCCCTCTACAGCAATGTCCGCAACAAAAGTTGGTTTGCCTGCGTTTCTGAGGCAACCCGCCAAGATCTGTTGCGCATCCATCCCGAAGCGGCGGCGCGCAGTGTGACGATACACAATATGGTGTCGCAACATTATTTCGATGAAACATCGAAGCCGGAACGCGTTCCCGAAATCATCCGCGCCCGCCTTTATGAAGCAAGCGGGTTTTTGCCGAAATTTTTGACGATACGGGAAAAAGAACGGTTTTACGCCAGTGCCTTCGCCCGCGTGCCCTTGAAATTTCTGTTGATGGTTTCAACGATTGAGCCGCGTAAAAATCATCTGAGATTGCTTGCAGCCTGGGAAGTCATCAAAGCCGAGATAGATCCGACGTTGAAACTGGTCATTGTCGGTACCTTGGGGTGGGACAATGGCGCCATCACGTCCGCCTTTAAGCCATGGATCGATCGCGGCGATCTTTTCATGCTGAACGCGGTCCCGGCCCCCGATCTGCGCGTGCTTTATAAACACGCCGCAGCAACCGTATGCCCAAGCCTCGGCGAGGGGTTCGATTATTCCGGCGCCGAAGCCATGACCTGCGGCGGCGTCACGGTCGCCTCCGACATTCCGGTTCATCGCGAAGTCTATGGGGATGCGGCGGAATTCTTCAATCCTTACGCCACATCCAGCCTCGTTCAAGCCTTGAAAGCCGTGCTTTATGATGATGCCGCACCCAAGCGGCGTGCGGATCTCATCGCGGCCGGCCATGTGGTGGCCGAACGCTATAAACCGCAGGCGATCTTGCCGCAATGGGAACGGTTCCTCGATCGCGTGATGCAAGAACAGGAAAAAAGACCGTAATCGACAAGCCGCGATCGCCCTCCATCCCCGTCATGATGCGCCAAGAGCGGCCACCGTCTCATAAAGCCGGGTCAGATCCTGATCCCGGCTCAGCCGATGATCGCCATCCTTGATCAAAGTGAGGACGACGTCGGGGGATTTCAGTCGCTCGCTCACCGTGATCGAATGGGTCCAGGGCACATCCGTATCTTGCATCCCGTGCAGAATCCGTACCGGTCCGTCAAAGGCGATCGGCCGATCCAGCAACAGATGTTTGCGCCCCGACTGGATCAGGTCATGGGTAATCCGATAACCGGCGGGATCATAGGATGACGCAAGCGTCAGACCACCATCCGCCGCCATCGCAGCCTGCTGATCCGACGTCAGACGCTGCCAGATCAGAGTCTCGGTAAAATCGAGTGCCGGTGCGATCGCAACGATCGCACGAACCCGTTCGGGGCGGAGGCGGGCCAGTAAAAAGGCGATCCAGCCACCCATGCTCGATCCGACCAAAATTTGCGGACCATCGGTCAGATGATCCAGCACGCCGACCGCATCGCCAAGCCACGTATCAAGCGTACAAGAGTCGAATCGGCCGCTTGAGCTTCCATGCCCCTGATAATCGAACCGGGTAAAGCCCAAACCCTGCGCGCGGCAGAAGGAATCGAGCCCCTCTGCCTTATTGCCGGTCATATCGGAGCGAAAACCGCCCAAAAAGAGGATGCCGGGTGCCGTGCAATCGCCTGTCACCTGTCGGTAGGCGATTGCAGCGCCGGATTCACATGGTAGTATCCCGCTCGCTTCGCGCGCACTGCCCCTTGACCCGGACGAAAATTCCACTGACATTCCGCGTCTCCTTCATGACACTGCCTTTGCCGGATGATACGACCATGAGCAAAATCGCTCATCCCCCCGATACAGGCGCGCGTCCCCCTTGTGTGCTCCAGATCCTACCCGCCCTCGAAAGTGGCGGCGTCGAACGCGGCACCGTCGATATTGCAGCGGCCCTTGTCAAGGCCGGTTGGCGCGCGATCGTCGCCTCATCGGGTGGGCGCATGGTTGCCGAACTCGATTATCTGGGGGCCCGGCACATCACTCTACCGCTGCACAGCAAAAACCCCGTGACGATCTATCGCAACATTCAGCGTCTCACCGATCTCATACACGAAGAACGGGTCGACATCATGCATGCCCGATCACGGGCACCGGCCTGGAGCGGGTACTACGCCGCTCAAGGGACCGGTATCCCCTTCGTCACCACGTTCCATGCTGCGTACAACGGGCACTCGCGCGTAAAACACCGCTATAACGGCATCATGGGACGGGGCGATCGGGTGATCGCGATCTCCGACTTCGTCGGCGACTATGCCCGCACGATCCACGGGGTCGAGCCCGCCCGGTTGCGGGTCATTCCACGGGGCATCGATCTCACCCGCTTCAATCCCGATCTCGTCACCGCTTCGCGCATCATCGAACTTGCCGGGACCTGGCGGCTCGAAGACGGGGCTCCCCTCATCATGCTACCGGGGCGC
Source organism: Aliidongia sp. (assembly GCA_036821645.1). Classification (GTDB taxonomy): domain Bacteria; phylum Pseudomonadota; class Alphaproteobacteria; order ATCC43930; family CGMCC-115725; genus DAISJD01. The sequence goes on along the minus strand of DAISJD010000026.1, from coordinate 8,944 downwards.
ATCACCCGCTGGAAAGGGCATTTCGTTCTCCTCGACGCCATCGCCGCCTTGGGGCGGCGCGATCTTCAGGTCGTCTTCGTCGGCTCCGACACGCAAAAAAAGCATCTGTTGAGTGAAATCAAACAAAAAGTAGAATCCCTCGGCCTAGAAGGCATGATCAAGATCGTCGGCGATTGCCGCGATATGCCCGCCGCCTATATGCTGGCGGATGTCGTCGTCTCGGCCTCCGTCGAACCCGAAGGCTTCGGCAGGGTCGCGGTCGAGGCGCAAGCCATGGGACGTCCGGTGATCGCAACCCATCATGGGGGGGCCGCCGAAACGGTCAAGGACGGCGTCACCGGCCTCTTGATCCCGCCCAACGATCCAGAATCGCTCGCCGACGCCCTCGATTCAGCCCTAAGCCTCAGCCTTGAGGAACGGGCCGAATTGAAAACCAACGCCCGCACCTGGGTCGCGGAAACCTTCGATCTCGCCTTGATGAGCGCGCGCACCTTGTCGGTCTATCGCGAACTCCTGTCGCCTACGGCCCGTACGGCCTTACGAGCCGGATGATGGACCGGATCTTGATCATCAAACTGGGGGCCTTGGGCGATTTCATCCAAGCCCTGGGCCCGATCGAAGCCATCCGCAAGGCCCACCCCAATGCCGCGATCAGTCTTTTGACCACGGCCCCGTTTCGCGATTTCGCAGCGGCATGCCCCTTCATCGATCATGTTTTGATCGATGAAAAACCCCGGCTTTGGCAAATCCGCGCCCTCAACCAACTGCGCACCATGCTGCGGCGGGGGCGGTTTCAGCGCGTCTACGACCTGCAAACATCCGACCGGTCGAGTTTCTATTACCAACTGATGGGTCCCGGCCGCCGCCCTGAATGGTCGGGCATCGCCCGCGGTGCCAGTCATCCCCATTGCAATCCAGACCGCAATCGCCTCCATACGATCGACCGACAACGCGATCAACTGGCCATGGCGGGGATCGAGACGGTTCCGTTGCCCAACCTGTCCTGGGCCACAGCCGATCTTGCCCCCTTGGCTCTTATGCGACCATTTTTAGCCCTCATTCCCGGCGGCTCCGCGCATCGGCCGGAAAAACGCTGGCCCGTCGCGGGTTATATCGCGCTCGCCGACCTTGCCGCACGCCACGACATCCAACCCGTCATTCTGGGCGGCGGCGGCGAGACCCCACTTGCCGCCGCCATTGCCGCCGCCGTCCCAACCGTGCGCGATCTGACCGGGCGCACGGATCTGCCGACACTCGCCGCCATCGGCAGGGCAGCCCTCCATACGGTCGGCAACGATACCGGGCCATTGCATGTGTTGGCCGCTGCCGGTTCGCCCACGACCGTCCTCTATTCGGCTGCCTCCGATCCGGCCCTGACGGCGCCGCGCGGCACGGATATCACGATTTTACGCCGCAACAGCTTGGCAGACCTGACGATTGCCGAGGTTGCGGCAACACTGCCGATCGGTTAATGCTATTACGCGCAGACTTTTGCTTTGCGCGCTCTCTTCTTTCTGATTTCACCCTCTTTCTCATGGAGAAAATCTTGGCTCCGGATTCTGCTGCCGCCGCTCGCATCACCGTAACACTGCCCGATGGTGCAACGCGCACCTTCGAGACTCCAGTGACCGGTGCGACCGTGGCGACCGCGATCTCGAAGAGCCTCGGCAAAGCAGCACTCGCGGTCAAACTGGACGGCGAGTTGCGCGACCTTCATCGGGAAATCGACCGGGATGCCCGCATCGAAATCGTGACGGCCCAACACCCGGACGGGCTCGACCTCATTCGTCACGACGCGGCCCACATCATGGCGCAGGCGGTCAAGGAACTCTATCCCGACGCGCAAGTGACGATCGGCCCCGCGATCGAGACCGGGTTTTATTATGATTTTGCCCGTGCCACCCCCTTTACCCCCGACGATCTCGTCGCGATCGAGGGGCGGATGCGGGAAATCGTGGCAAAAGACGAGAAATTTACCCGCGAAGTCTGGGATCGCGATGCGGCCATCCGCTTTTTTGAGGCGGCGGGCGAACACTATAAGGCCGAACTGATCCGGGATCTGCCGGCCGATGAACCGATCAGCATTTATCGCCAGGGTGCATTCCTCGATCTCTGTCGCGGCCCCCATGCGCCGTCGACCGGGCGAATCGGCCAAGCCTTCAAACTGATGAAACTGGCCGGGGCCTATTGGCGCGGCGACCATCGCAATCCCATGCTGCAACGGGTCTATGGGACGGCCTGGGCCAGCGACGCCGATCTCAAGCAACACCTGTTCCAATTGGAAGAGGCGGAAAAGCGCGACCATCGCCGTTTGGGCCGGGAACTGGGCTTGTTTCATCAACAGGAAGAATCCGTCGGCAATGTGTTTTGGCACCCGAACGGCTGGACCCTCTATCGCACGATCGAAAATTACATCCGCATGCGCTTGAGGGAACATGACTACCAAGAAGTGCGCACGCCCCAACTCGTCGATCGGACCTTGTGGGAACAATCCGGCCATTGGGATAAATATCGCGAACACATGTTCACCGCGAACAGCGAGGACGATAAGGTTCTTGCCTTAAAACCGATGAACTGCCCCTGTCATGTGCAGATTTTCCGTCAGGGCTTGAAAAGTTACCGCGATTTGCCGTTGCGGATGGCCGAATTCGGGGCTTGTCACCGTAACGAGCCGTCGGGGGCCCTCCATGGCATCATGCGCGTGCGCGCCTTCACCCAGGATGATGCCCATATTTTCTGTACCGAAGATCAAATCAACACGGAAACCGTCGCCTTCTGCGCGCTGCTCCAGTCGATTTATCGCGATTTCGGATTCGAGTCCATTCATGTGAAATTTTCCGACCGTCCGACCGAACGGGCGGGAAGCGACGCCGTGTGGGACAAATCGGAAGGGGCCTTGCGGACCGCAATCGAGGCTGCGGGTCTTCCTTACACCATGAATCCGGGCGAAGGGGCCTTCTATGGTCCGAAACTCGAATTCGTGTTGCGCGATGCCATCGGCCGCGATTGGCAATGCGGCACGTTGCAAGTTGATTTCGTCCTGCCCGAACGGCTTGATGCAAGCTATATCGGTGAAGATGGGGCGCGCCATCGCCCCGTCATGCTACATCGGGCGATTCTTGGTTCATTTGAACGGTTTATCGGCATTTTGATCGAACAATATGCCGGTCGATTCCCCTTGTGGCTCGCCCCGGTTCAGGTCATGGTGGCGACCATCACCGCCGAGGCCGATGAATACGCCCGCACCGTTCAAGCTGCCTGTCGCAAGATTGGATTGCGGGCGGAAATCGACCTTGCGAACGAAAAAATCAATTACAAGGTGCGCGAGCATTCTCTGGCAAAAATTCCGGTCATGCTCGTGGTCGGCAAGCGCGAGGCGGAAACATCGACCGTCGCGGTGCGTCGATTAGGCAGTCAGGCGCAAGAAGTGATTGCGCTTGACAGCATACTGGATAGACTAAGGCAAGAGGCGTCGCTGCCTTCCTCAGTTTGAACCATCTGACCAACCGGGTCGCCGCAAACGGCCCGGTTGGTTGTCATCACAACCAATGTTTTACCATCAATGTTTCACCCCGTGCGATGATCGCCCCTGCGCCCCTTTGCGCACGCCCGACCATCCCGGCTTGTTAACAGGAGACGATACATAACCAGGCCCCCCCAAAACCTCACACCCGCGCGCGAAGGTCCGCGCGTCAACGAGGAGATTGCCGTTCCGCGTGTCCGTCTGGTCGATCAGAACGGCGAAATGGTTGGCGTTGTCACCCGCAACGAAGCTCTGGTCATGGCTGCTACGGCTGGTCTTGATCTTGTCGAGGTTGCCGCCGCCGCCGACCCGCCAGTCTGCAAAATTCTGGATTACGGCAAGTTCAAATACGAAGAACAAAAGAAAAAGAACGAAGCGCGTAAAAAGCAAAAAATCATCGAGGTCAAGGAAATCAAGCTGCGTCCCGGCATTGACGACCATGATTACGATGTCAAAATGCGCAGCATGCTGAAATTCATCGACGAAGGCGACAAGGTGAAAGTCACCATGCGGTTCCGGGGCCGGGAACTTGCCCACCAAGATTTGGGCATGAACGTCCTCATGAAGGTCAAAGACCAATTGGACCATGTGGCCAAGGTCGAACAAGTTCCAAGGATGGAAGGTCGGCAGATGACGATGGTTTTGTCACCGCGCTGATCAGGGTTTGATCAGGTCATGGGTTAGGAGCATTTTTCGAGCGATCGAAAAATGCTCTTTTTTTGGTCATGGGTTAGGGCATCCGCCCCATCCGGGGGAATAACGGTCGATCTTAGCCCGAAACGCTTGATTTTCTCGTATCAGCCTTATTTCTATGGCACGAGAGAACCGGTATGCCAAACCGGATCGACAGTCTTTATTGGTAACACCGTTTTAGATGATTGGGCACATCCTGCCCGGTCAGACCGTCACGAGGGATCGATAGGATGAAATATCTTCACACGATGGTGCGCGTCACCGATCTTGACCAATCACTCGATTTTTATTGCAACAAATTAGGCCTCACCCTCATTGCCCGCAATGATTATCCCAATGGGCGTTTCACCCTCGTCTATCTCGCCGCCCCCGGCGATGAGGCGGCTCAGGTTGAGCTGACCTACAATTGGGACCCGGAAACTCTGACCGGCGGCCGCAATTTTGGCCATCTCGCCTATCGGGTGGATAATATTTATGAACTTTGCCAGCGTTTGATGGATGCGGGTGTGACCATCAATCGCCCACCGCGCGATGGGCGCATGGCCTTCGTACGATCGCCCGACGGCATTTCGATCGAATTCCTCCAGGCGGGTCAAGCCCTTGCCCCCGCCGAACCCTGGGTATCGATGGCCAATACCGGCAGTTGGTAACCGGCTCGCCCGATGGGCCGGGATTATAAAAGAACATTCGATAAAACTGCTTGACGAACATTAAAAGAACAGCTATTTTGTTCATCGTTCGTATTGTTGCGCTGGATCGGTCCCGGCCACCGGCCTCGATGATACACCCCGGAACCGGCCTGTCAGATCAGTCTGACAGCCGGTTCCGCAAAACCGTATCCGCACACACCTGCCCAATCATTAAGTCCAATCATCAGGCAATCGGACTGATCGAGACCAGATGGGTCAACACCATGGTCAGAACCAGAATATCGTCTTGATTGAGGCCGTCATACCGGATTTTCACCTGGGCGCGATCCGGTTTTTTGGCTGATGGTTCAATCGACACAATCGTCCAATGGACTGAGATCCGATCGCCCGGCCGTACGGGATAACGCCAACGCCCGGCCTCGAATCCTGCACCGCCCAAATTGACCGCCACCATCATCCCAGTGCGCACGCCGGTGCTGAACGTCGCCGACATGGTCTGAAACCCGCTCGCCACCAAGCCCTTGAAAATCGACTTTTCCGCCACGTCATCACTGAGATGAAATGGCTGCGGATCGAAATCGGCGGCAAAGGATAAAATATCTTCCCGATCGAGGGCAAATCCCCCCATGGCAAAGGTGGCACCGACCGTCAGTTCCGTGTAACTGCGCACGGGCGACAAGTGCGTCGGGGGTGGAAAAAACTCCATCGATGACCTCAACGGTAAAGGGCGACTCCTGAGATTACCGGATTCTCTAACGCACGCGCAAGCCGTGCATCGATCGGCCCCGCCCTCGGCTCTTGTCTCCCCCCGTCAAAAATTCTTTCGCAATGCACAATAAATTTGTCATACTCTGGAATAGTGCTGGGTCTTGTTCCGTTGTCTCAGCATCGTCGTACCCCGGAGATCCAGATGCGCCGCCAAGCTGCCCTGCCCTTTGCCGCACTCGTCGCCCTCTCTGCGTGCGATGCACAACCGCCTCAACAGTACCGCGACCGCCAAGCGAACGAGAACAACCATCTCCCGGCCTCAAACCCGGCAAAATCCATTCCTTTAGGTCTAGCGGCCCAGGATGAAGCCCCCCAAGCGCCGCCGCCCATAGCCCTGAAGACCAGCATGGCACCGGCCCCTTCCCGTGCCGATGGGGTCAAACTCGCCTATCAACATCATATCGTTCTGGAAAACCCTGCGGGATCGCTGAAACATCGCTTCGAACGAACCCGCGAGGATTGTGTACAGCGCGTGACGGGTTGTCTGCTCATGAGTGCCGTCATCGAAGGTGGGGATACTAATCGCCCCGAGGCAAGTCTGACCCTGCGTCTGCCCCATGAGGCGGTTGAAGCATTTAAAGCAGCCCTTCTCGCCCCGCTTGACGGCGAGGGGGCAGGTGTCGTGAAAATTCGCCGGATCAGTACCGAGGCGCAAGATCTTACCCAGGCCTTGGCCGACACAGATCGGCGCATGGCGCAACTGAAAGCGTTTCGCGAAAGCCTACTCGGCCTTGCCCAACGCAAGGATGCCAAGGTCGAAGACCTCATCACGGTGCAGGATAAACTGAGCGAGACCCAAATCGCCCTCGAAGAGATTGCAGCAAACCGTGCGCAGCTTGACAAACGGGTCGAAACGGAATTGTTCAGCATCACGCTCGTCACGGCACAAACGATCGAGGTTGCCCTGGATCCGATCAGCCTCGTCTGGCGCAACGCCGCGACCACGATCAGTGCCAGTACAGCTAGAATCCTAGAAACATCTCTGGCCGCCCTGCCCTATCTCCTCATCGTCACGCCATTTGCGGGCCTGGCCGCCCTGATCCGGCGCAAACGCCGTGCCTCTCGGTGAATGACGCACCCATCTGCCCGTTATGACGGGATCAGCCCCTGTTCCGCCAAAAAGGCTGCCGTCTTTGGGGCAAGACTGGGCGTCACGGCCAGCGTTTGGATCAAGGGCTCGAGATCCTGCGGCACATCCACATCTCGGCCGCGCGGTGCATAGGCGACCCTTAATTCTAAGGTTTTGACCCTGATCTCGGTCTCGGCAAAGACATCGGGCGTACTCCACACCATATCCAAAAATAATCCCGGTGCCGGGCGTTTCAGACCGATCGTCCAATAGCCGCCATCCTCCGCAGGTCCAATGACGAGGTCGACGTCCGGCATATCGATCGCCGTCACCGCAGCCCTGAGCGCACCCACAGGCAGGCAGGGGCCGTCGGCCTGCATGAAGAACACGGCCCCAAACGAGGCCAGCAACCGGTCGGACAAGCGACAAAGCCGATCGGATAAATCCCCCGGCCCCTGATCAATAACGGGGGGTGGACTCATCCCGTTGGCCGCAAAAAGCGCTGAAAACCGATCGGCAGCGCCATCCGGGGCGGCCGCAATCATCACCGTCACCGGCAATCCTGCCACCGAGCGGCGCGCCATCGCGACCGTATCCAAAACGAGCGCCGTTGCAAAATCCGCCGCCATTTCCAACGAAAATGGCGGCGAAAGTCGGGTTTTCACCTGTCCCGGCACCGGATATTTCGCCATGACGACAAGAGCCGTGCTCTCGGCACACCCGCAAGGAGAAACGGCGGTACTCACGGCGCGGTCGCCGTCACGATCCAAATCGCCCCGGCCAAAAACACGCCGTCCTTCGTTGCCAACGCCGTAAACGCCGCGCGCAGATCGTCCGCCACCTTCTGACGAACGCTTTCTGGATGACCATCCAAGGCCCTGCTGGTGGCACCGATCTCCAGCGTATAGGCAACAGCCCCCGCAACCCCCTCCCCCGCCGAGATGTCAAACAACACGTCGTGGGGGGTAAAACCGATATCGGTAAAGCCAGCCTCGGACAGGATACGCGTTACCCGATCGGGATCGGCAAAGGAAAACGGCCCCGGATCGTCCGGCCCCGGTTTCGGCAAACGCGGTACGCAAGCATATGCGATCGACAAGGGCAGCATCATCCACGGATTGAGACTGGGGGCACGCCAACAGGCAAAACACACGCGACCGCCAGGGCGCACGGCACCGCGCAAATTCCGAAAGGCCACCGTCGGGTCGCCGAAAAACATGACGCCGAACCGAGAAAACAACAGATCGATCGATCCGGGTTCCAAAGCAATCGACGCCGCATCGCCCAGGATGACCCGTGCCTGGCTCATTGCAGCTAGCCGGGCCGATGCTTGGGCCACGAGCGGGGCGGAAACATCGAGTCCCGTCACCCGTCCGACATCGCCGACAGCCCTTGCCAAAACTTCGGTTGTAGCCCCGCTGCCGCAGCCGATATCGATGATCCGGTCACCCGGGCGCGGCGATGCGGCCTGGATCACCAAATCGGCAACGGGGGATAAAACCCGCTCGATGCGGGTCTGCTGCACCGCCCAATGGGTTCCACCGACCCCATTCCAATACGCGGCTTGTTCTGCATGTCGCATCTCTGCCGGATCCACCATGATCACCCTTTCGCTAAATTGCATGCCTGTGCACCGAAACCGAATACCACACGGATACGATCGAAGGGCGACGCCGCACGCTCATGGGCGATTAATCTGCCGCATATAGCGGGCATCGAGCCATGCCTTTATCCATCCCCAGACACGGCTTTCACCGCTATAGGGCCCCCATAGTCCAATACCGCGACCATCCCCCGTGGCGATGATCGCCAAGGTCCTTTTTTGCGCCCGATACCGGCGCAAAGGTTGGCCGGTCAGCAGGGCCCGGAGATTATACGACACGATCGCTGCCTGTCGGACGGCATAAACCCCAGACTTAGGCCGGTTGAGACCGGCAACAGTTGCGGCATCGCCTGCCACAAACATGTTGCGATGCGACACACTGCGCAGCGTGTCATCCACCAACACGGATCCGTCCGGTGCACAGAGAAGACCACTGGCCCCGAGCCAACGGGGCGCACGCCCAGGTGTCGCAATCAGGACAAGATCCGCCCTATAGCGGCGGCCGCCGATATCCGTCAGGGTCACCGCGTCGCCATCCTGCTCGGTTCGTACGATCCGACACCCGGTTACACTCTGAATGCCGCGCCGATGCAAGGCGGCGGCGACACACCGGCCATGCCCCTCCCTCTCCGCCCCCA
>DAISJD010000025.1:0-32949 GCA_036821645.1 Aliidongia sp. | reverse complement strand
CCACCGCCACCGACCGGGCTGCTCTCATCCACCGAGACCGGCAATCGTCAGGCATTGGATAATCGCGCGAACCTCACCCGCGACCGGGCGACCGGGGCCGCACAACCCCGCGCGGGCGACGCCGCCCCGCCACCGGACGAGGCACCGCCGACGGAAAAACCAAGCGAGATTGCAGACCCCAAAAAGGTGGATGACCCAGACGAAACCCAAGGTCTCCAACAAGAACCGCCGCCCGATGCGCCCAATCGGATCGCACTTGGCCGAAAAATCGCCCCGCCGCCGCCAGGACCGAAACCGCCCTTGCCGGAACGACCGACCCTAGCCGCCAAACCGACCCCGCAACCGAAACCGACGGCACAAATCGCCCAGATCGGCGGCAGCCGTGTCTCGCTTTCCCCCGCCGATCCAAGTCGTTCAAACGGCCATCAGGCGGATGAGGATGGGCCCGATGCCGCCTATGACGCCTATCTTAAAAAAATACTTAAACTGATCATGACCCACCGCAATCTGATTGCGCGATCCGTGATCGGCGATGAAAGCGGTGATATCGTGGTCGAGGTCCGCTTGCGCAAAAACGGTGCGATCGTCTGGACCAGGCTCGCCAGAAGCTCACGCAGTGCGCTGATCGACAAACAAGTCATGGCCATGGTGAATAGCGTCGAACAGATGCCGCCTGTTCCTGACAGTCTTACTGATACTGATTTTTATCTAGTCATGCACGTTCCGGCGCCGGAATAAGCGCTCAGTAAACAATTTCTTTACCACTCCGGCTCCACAATCTCGATTGACCCGGTGCCGGTGCGGCGTCGGTTTGGAGTCCGTCGCCCGTGTCTCAGCCGAAAATCGCACTTTCCGCCGACAGCGCCAAAATGCTCGACCGTTTCGCGGCCATCGCACGCAGTCCGGGTGCCGCCAACGCCCAAGATTTTGCGACACTGCTCACCCAGGTTGCGGGTGAAACCAATTTCAAACCGAACCTGAAAAACCCGATCACCGGGGCCGCCGGGCCCTTTCAATTCGTCAAGAACACATGGCTTTCGCTGTTGCGCCAACACGGGGTGGCCCTTGGGGTCAAGCCTGACATCGTGCAGCAGATCAAACTCGACCCCAAGGGCAAACCCCATGTAGACGATCCGGGCAAGCTGCAAGAAATCCTCGATCTGCGCCACGATGTCGAACTCGCCACCAAGGTCGCCGGCAAATATCTCGACGAAAACCGCACCAAACTGACCCAGGCCCTGCATCGCCAGCCGAACGAGGCTGAAATCCATATCGCGTTCCTGCTCGGCACCCATGGTGCGACGAAGTTGCTGCAAACCGCCGCATCGGCACCGGATACGCCCGTCGATACGGTGATCGGTGCCGCCTATCGGGCCAATAAAAGCCTGTTCCAAGATAAAAACGGCCATTTGCGCACGGCGGGTGAGGCGGTGGCGGCCCTAACGCGCAAACATTTCGCCGACAAGGCCCGGGTCGCCGCCTATACCAACCCCATCACCCATCCGACCCATAGCGCCCCGAAAGGCAAGTTGGACGTCTAGGGGGCGGCAAACGCCACGGGCACCGCCTTAGCCGCCAACATGCTCTTGCCGCAGCCGGTTTTCCCGATCGCTCAGCATGGCCTGCGCCGCCAATTGTTGATCGGGGGGCACACGCGGCAACCACGCCATTCTCAGCGTCTTCACCGCCTGCCATTCCGCCATCGTCCCCTCATGCTGCAACGGGGCGGGACGGGACAGGGCCCGCAGGCACCGGGTCCAAATGGCACCAGATGCACAGGTCCAACGCCCCTGACGGATCGGATCTCTGAGGCCATCGACCAAATCCGGCAGTGCCGAACCCTGAATGCCCCCCCCTTCGGCTAAGTCGGCCAGTGCCATGCTGGCCGCCAACAAGGATCGCTGCGGCCCGACCAAATCGCGCAAGAAATCCGGCGCATCGAACAGGCTAGCGACCGCCGCATCCAACAAATCAACCGCCTCAACCGATTGTTCATAAGCATTCAACGCCAACAATCCCTGAAGCCGCCCGGCATAGCCGCGCGTGGCCCGCAAATAAAGCGACAGGGTGCGCCAAATCGCAAACACCCGATCATCCGCCGCCACTTCCCGGCGCACGACATGCAACAGCGCATCCACCCCCCCATCGAGCGACAAGGCAGGAACCGCACCCGACGCCCGCGCGCGCCGCCGCAATTCATCCAAGACCTGATGCAGAAAGTGACTGCGCTGGCGCGCGTCGCCACCGAATAGATCCGCCTGCTGACGGGCGATGAGGCCGATGGCCGCATAGATCGATGGGGCCACCTGCTCGAACCGGGCCGACCCCGTCTCAAGCGTCATGAGTTCATAGGGCGTGACAGCCCACCGATCCAAAATCCCGCGCAGCATACCGCCCATAGCAGCCACGGCTGGCCGCTCGAAAACCGCCGCGAACGTATTGCATATGGGGATGTCGCCGGAGTACGGCTGGACGACGAAAGATGCCTCTTGCGTGGGTGGCGGCTGGAGACGATTTAAAATCTCCTCGCTACGCCATGCATCCCCATCGGGGGCAAGCCGCTCGCGCACGACGCGCACGCCGGTCACACCGGGCTTGGCAAAGGCCTTCTCGGCATCGGCGACAACGCTGACCTCCAACCGTTCCAAATCCAGCCGATCGAACGGACGCCCCAGTCGATCGCGCTCATCGTCAATAATCTGGGCAATTTGCCAACGGCCATCCATCTGGACTTGAATTTCATAGCGCAAACGTCTGCCATGATAAAATTCAACCATCCCGGCTTCGTCTCTCTGTCATAATGGGTGGCCCCTTTCCGGCACGCATGCTCAACGCCTATCGTGTCGGTAGTTTCGTTAATGTTTTACGCATAACGAGACGGATTCACCCGATCAGAGGCTAAAATTCCCCCACCAGACGAGAAATCTCCGATGTCAGAGATCCGCTTAAAATCCGCCTTGCGCGTTCAGGCTTGGGTGAAACAGGCCGCCATCGCCGGGATCGCCGCCACCATCGTGCGGCGCGGCGACGCGGATGCGGGGGCTATCATCCTGAAACTGTTTCAAAATCGGGATTCTGTGACCTTGTTCACCGAATCCCGGAACGCGGCGGGCGGTCTCATCTGGCTACGCCCGATGGGCCCTGCCCCCGTCTGCGAAACCGATGCCGATGCCTATCTCGACCGTGCCAGCGCGCGCGACCCCGATCTCTGGGTCGTCGAAATCGACCATCCGAGCGGTTGGCTTCCCTTTGAGGAGAAAACTCTCTAACCCATTATAATTATTTATATAAATCAGCACACCAAAGGCCGCAATCAAGATGCCGCCGATCGTTTGCGCGTTATCTCTTATACCGCCACCCCATTAGGCGATCACCCCGTTCCGCCACGAGGCGCAGGATCGTGTCTGCCGCCTTCAAACTGGGCCAATCGTCGCCCAGACCGATTGCACGCAAAGCCTGATCAAAACCGGCACGCTGCGCCGCACGGGCATCCGGGTCTCGCAGTAACCGCCCGACCTCTTCGGCAAGGCGATCCGGCGTGCAATCCTGCTGCAGGCATTCCGGGACGAGTTGACGTTTCAACAGTAAATTGATCAACGTCACCGACGGCACCTTGATCACACGCCGCAAACTCCAGGCGGTCGGGCCCCAAATCTTGTAACCGATGACCATCGGTACCCGTGCCATCGCCAATTCCAACGCAACGGTGCCCGATGCCGCCAAGGCCGCCGTACTAGCGGTAAACGCATCATATTTTTCCGTCGTACCCTGGACGAGAATGGGTCGGCCGGGCCACGCGGCAACGGCCGCCTGCACTTGGGCCGATACAGTCTCAACCGTCGGCACGACAAGGCGCAAATCCGGTATTTCCCGCACCAACCGGTCGACGGTTTCATGAAAAACCGGCAGCAACCGGCGCACTTCGCCGCGTCTACTCCCCGGCAGGACGGCGAGGATCGGCGTCGTCTCGCCAAGCCCGTGCCGCACCCGAAAGGCCGCCCCGTCCCCGCGATCGGCACCGGATTCGACAACCGGATGCCCGACATAGGTCGCGGGCAACCCAACCGCCTCAAAATAGGGCGGTTCAAACGGCAGCAGGGTCAGAAGATGATCGGCGGCTTTCGCCGCCGACACAGCGCGATGGGCACGCCACGCCCATACCATCGGTGCCACATAATGCACGATCAGCGGTGCCGTACCGCGCTTGCGCAGCCGTTCGGCCACTCTGAAGCAAAAACCCGAACTATCGATCGTGATGATGGCGGTCGGTTTCTGCGCTTCGATCTGATCGACCGTCTCACGCACCCGGCGCAACAAACGGCGCGCTGCCGGCAAAACCTCCAACATCCCCATGATCGCCAGTTCTTTGATCGGCAACAGGCTCACCAAGCCCTCGGCTTCCATCAGCGGGCCGCCGATGCCGGAAAAACGAACCCGGTCTCCCGATCGCCGACGCAACGCCTGCATCAGGCGGGCGCCCAGCGCATCGCCGGATGGCTCACCTGCGATTACATAAAAAAGGCGCTCATTCATGCCTCTGTTTCCGTCTCAGGCCGCAGCGTGCAGCCAATCAAGAACAAACCATAGTGATCGGCCCGCGCCACGACCGTATCATAATCAAGAATCAAGGTACCACCGCATTCAATCGCAATTCCGCGCAACCCAGCCCTCGCTGCCCGTTCGATCGTGCGTGGGCCGATCGTCGGCAAATCGGCTCGCTGATCTTGGGCAATCTTGCGGGTCTTCACCAAGATCGGGGCGGGTCCGGGACGGCGCAAATCGGCACTGCGATCGATCAATTGATCGGTCCCCTCAATGGCCTCGACGCCCAACACCAATCCCTGTTGGATGACGACGGCCTGACCGATATCCAGGGCACTGATGCGGCTCAGAATCATCAATCCATGATCGATATCGGCTCTGGCTTGTACATCGATCGGATGGCTGCCGAATTGACCTTCGGGGGCGAATGAGCGGGGCAAGACGGCGTTAAGGGGGATCAGGGTAAATCCTTCATCCTCGAGTTCCCTAATCACCGCCCGCAGCAGCCCATCATCCCCAAGGGCACGCAAACCGATCCGGGCAAAAAGACGGGCCGCCCGCCAATCGGGACGCAAGCTGCTGAGGCTCGGCCGCTTTATGCCTCCCGCCATGACCAACTCGCGGATGTTAGCTCGTTTCAAGTGATCGATGATTTGTCCGGCCGCCCCCAACCGAAGCCAGACATGATCGACCCCTTGCACCGTTTCAGGGTCGGTCTCCCCCTCAAAGGCAATGATAAAAAAAGGCCGACCAACCTTTTGACAATGGGCAGCAACATGCCGCGGCAAGGCACCGCCGCCAGCCAGAATCCCAAGCTTAGCCGACATGCCCTACTTCTGGCTGGACGATGGCACGGCTGGAATCGGCCCTGATGAAATCGACGATTTCCATAATCGGCTTGATGGCACCGAAATGACCGACCACGTCGTCCAACCGCTCCTGCAAGGTGCCTTCTGGGGCAAACAACATACGATAGGCACTGCGCAAGGCTTGGATTTCCTCCTTGGGAAAACCGCGCCTTTGTAGACCGCGCAGATTGAGTCCGATGAGACGTGCCCGATCGCCGATCGCCATGCTATAGGGAATCACATCCCGTTCAACCCCAGTCATCCCACCGACAAAAGCATGATGACCGACGCGACAAAATTGGTGAATTGCCGAAAGACCGCCGATCCCGGCAAAATCGCCCAAGGTGACATGCCCGGCCAGCGTCGCATTATTGGCCATGATCACATCATTGCCGACGGTACAATCATGACCGATATGGACACCGGCCATAAACAACCCTCGATCCCCAACCGTTGTGATCATACCACCACCGGCAGTACCCGGATTTATCGTCACCCCTTCACGGATCACATTGTCTTGGCCGATCACGAGGCGCGACGGCTCACCCGCATATTTCTTGTCCTGCGGTTCATGGCCGATCGATGCAAAGGGAAAAATACGGGTTCTAGCACCGATTTCCGTCCGACCGACCACCACCACATGGGAGATGAGTGTGACATCTGGCCCCAAAACGACATCGGGGCCAACAAGGCAAAAAGGGCCGACGGTCGCACCATCGGCTATGGATGCGGACGGATCGACGCTTGCTGAGGGGTGAATATCCGCCATCGGTCGATCTTTAAGAATCTGCAATCATGGCGGTGTAAGTTGCTTCCGCCATCAAAACGCCATTCACCACGGCTTCGGCGCTGAACCGCCAAACGGGTCCCCGCCGCCGCTGCTTTTTGACGTGCAGCAACAATTGATCGCCCGGAACGACGGGTTTGCGAAACCGTGCTTCTTCCACGCTCATGAAATACACAGACTTTGCCTTGACCCCTTCAAGACCGACACTGTGCGCAACAAGGCAGGCGGCACTTTGTGCCATCGCCTCAATGATCAAGACACCGGGCATAATCGGATGGTCGGGAAAATGTCCCTGAAAATGAGGCTCATTCACGGAGACGTTCTTAATACCCGTAGCACTATCGTTCGGAACGATATTGATCAACCGTTCAATCATCAAAAACGGGTAACGATGCGGCAGCAATGCCATAATCTCGGTAATATCCAGCTCGGTCACTGATCCTTGCTGCTCAACAGCGTTCATCCTCACGAGTCCTTCTTTTTATTTACAAGTCTCTGCATCATAACAACTTGACGCTGCCATTGCGTCATGGGAACGGCCGGATACCCACCGACCAGCACACCGGCTTCGACATCACGCGTGACACCGGCTTGCGCCGCGATGCGCGCCCCGGTGCCGATCGAAAGATGCCCGGAAAGACCGGCCTGCCCGCCTGTCATCACATAATCACCTAGCTTCGTACTCCCCGAAATTCCCGTCTGGGACACGAGCACACAGTTTTTACCAAGAACCACATTATGACCAATCTGAACCAGATTATCGATCATCGTGCCGGCACCAATCACCGTATCGGGACCAGCACCCCGATCGATGGTCGCATTGGCCCCGACTTCGACGCGATCACCAATAATGACGCGGCCATTTTGGGGTATTTTGACAAACCCCGTTCGTTCCGGCACAAACCCAAACCCATCCTGTCCAATCCGGGCGCCGGGATAAACGGTCACACGATCGCCCATCAAACAATGGCTGATCGTTACATTCGGACCGATCTTGCAATCTGCACCGATGACGACACCAGCTTCGATCACACTATTGGCACCAATTTGTGTCCGGGCACCAATCTCAACCCTGGCGCCAATCACCGTATGATGACCGATCGAGACATCGGGACCAAGTAGCACCGTTTCATCGACGACAGCGCTTGCGGCGATCACCCCAGTCGACGGCGTTTCCGGGTAAAAAATCCGTGCCGCCCGGGCATAAGCTAAATACGGATTTTCGGTCGCAAGCACGATCATCGTCGGCGGTGCAAGATCTTTAAAGCGCGGTTGAACGAAACAAGCTCCCGCCTTGGATCGCGCAAAAGACTCGACGTAACGGGTATTCGCTAGGAACGCAAGATCCCGTGGCCCCGCCGTTTCCAGCGGCGCCACATCGGTGAGGAGATAATCAGGATCACAAACAGGGTCGCATTCCGCCCCGGTCAAATCAGCAAGAACCGCAACTGTAAACGGGCCTGCAACCTGAAAAAACCGGGGATCGGACATTGCTACTTCTTCTTCGGTTGTGCTGGCGTCGCGGCAGCCGGATCGGCAGCCTTCTTGATCGGCACGGCTGGCGCATCGGCACCGGCATCCAACGGAACTTTGGGGAAATTCACAGTCAAAGTCGTGATCTTCTGGTCGAGACGCTTCAAAACCTCATCCGTCGTTTCATAGGCGGGATCGGATAGAATCAGCGCCCCCTTCGTCACAACGAGGTTAGCCTTACGCTCTTCGGCCAATTGCGTAATAATATCCAGAACGGCCTGCTTGATCTTATCGATGGCTTCACCGCTACCCTGATCGAAGACCTTGCCACGAATCTCGAATTCACGGCGTGAATCCGCTACGCGTTTTTGCAAAGCCCGGGCCTTTTCGTTCAGAACATCCGGGGCCAAACTGCTCTGCTGCTTTTGAAGTTCGAGATTGCTTGCCTGAACCTCTTCTTCACGCTTCTGGGTATCTTTTTGGATCGACTGCCGGGCCGCATCCAACTGCACTTGAACGGACTTGAAAACTTTCGAGCGTTCAATCACAGAATTTGTATCGACGATCATGATCATCGGCGCTGGGACAGCGGTCGTCGGCACAACACCCGACGCCACACCGGGTGCCGTCGGCCCCGCAGCACCGGCTGAAGAAACCAGCGATAAGAAAGCCAAAGCCGAGACGGCTGCAACACGATGGCGCATAAAGACTGACATTTAGAACCTCGTCCCAAAATTGACGCGAATAACCTCGCGTTCGTCATAGTTCTTTTTCAAGAGGGGAACACCAAAATCCACCTTAATCGGGCCAAGTGGCGACTTATACGAAACACCAAAACCACTAGAAAGCCTGATATTGGCACTATCTTGGATCGTGGTTGTTTTCGTGTTTCTATTGTCATCAATCCCGAATGCAGTGCCGACATCGGTAAAAAGACGCCCACCAACACCCAACTCTTCCGGCAAGCCGAGGGGAATGGAAAGTTCAAACTGCGTCGTAAAATATTTATTGGCACCGAGACTGTCGCGGGTCATCTGATCACGCGGCCCGATACCGGAATCAGCAAACCCACGCAACGTATCACCCCCGATAAAGAAACGATCCTGAATCCGAACTTTCTGATCAAGCCCTTGGACAACACCGATGGTACTGACCACCGATGCCACAAACTTAGGGGCGACCGTATAATAATAACCACCAGAAAAAATGGATTTCGAGTAAAAAACACTGCCCCCAAGACCGGCTATCGACTGATCATACTGAAGATAATAACCATCTGTCGGCGCGAGACGATTGTCGCGCTGATCGTACAACAATGATTCCCCAACAGTTGACTGTAAGCGAGCACCCCGTTGATTTTGAATGATCAATGAAGCTGTAGAAGAAACATTGGTAATACGATCCTGCCGAACGGTGTAGTTCGTCGTACTCCGCAAATCTTCCGCCAAATCGAACCCAAGGCGGAACGTCGAACCGAGAGAGAATTGATCGAAGTTGGATAAGCGTTGATTGTTGGAACGGGTTTGAAATAAATCAACACCCGCGGCAATTGGCCGACCGGTGAAAAACGGCTCGGTAAAACTCAAATCCAGTAATTGCGTTCTACTCGACAGGGTTCCATTAAAACGGAGATCCTGACCCCGTCCCAAAAGGTTGCGCTGTTGAATACCGACATTACCCAAAATCCCGTCAGAAGTCGAAAAGCCTGTACCAATCATCAGTGATCCGGTCGATTGTTCTTCAACCTCGACATTGATGATCGTCCGATCCGGCTGACTGCCAGCGACATTCGACACATCGACCTTTTTAAAGAACCCAAGATTTTTAAGGTTTGTTTCCGAACGTTTCACTTTGGATGAGGAAAACGCATCGCCCTCTGCAATGGTAAATTCCCGACGGATGACGGAATCCAACGTTTTGACATTGCCCGTTATATCGATCCGTTCCACATAAACGCGTGGGCCTTCGGCGATTTCATAAGTAACATCAAGCGTATGCGTTTCTTTATTGCGCGTAATTTGCGGCCGAATATCGACGAATGCATAACCTTTATCGCCTACCGCCGAGGTCAGCCGCATAATCGTATTGTCGACTTCTTCCGCGTTATAAACCATCCCTTGTTTGGTCAAAAGCAACGGCATCAGATCGGTCGCCTTCAAATCCTTCAGGGCAACGTTCAAATCGATCTTGCCATACTGATACTGTTCACCCTCTTCCACCGTAAAGGTAATGAGAAAGCCTTCCCGCGTCGGATTGAGTTCTGCAACTGATGAAATTACACGAAAATCAGCATAGCCCTTTGAAAGATAAAATTTACGCAACAACTCACGGTCAAACGTCAAACGATCAGGATCGTAGGTATCGTCGGAAGAAAAAAATCGGTAAAAACGAGAAACTTTAGTTGAAATAACAGCCTGCAATTCACCATTTTCAAAAATTTTATTGCCAACAAAATTAATACTACTGATCTCGGTCAATTTTCCTTCAACAATTTCAAAGACAAGATTGACACGATTTTGTGGTAATTGAATAATTTTAGGTTCAACCGTCGCAGCAAAACGACCGGATCGCCGATACAGGTCCAAAATACGCTTCACATCGGCCTGTACACGAGTCCGAGTATAGACAGAACGCGCCTTCAACTGGACTTCGTCGTTGAGCGCTTTGTCGTCAAACCGACTATTCCCTTCGAACGCCACCATATTGATGACGGGATTTTCAACAACCTTGACGATCAGGGCATCATCTTCGCGCGATAAAACGACATCGGCAAAAAGTCCCGATGCAAACAACGCCTTCAGGGACTTTTCCACCAACCCATTTTGAAAATCATCGCCGGGCTGAACTTGCAGATACGAACGAATCGTTTCCGGTTCGATACGCTCGGCACCTTCGATCCGAATCTCACGGACGGTCCCACCATTCTGTACCTGGGCCACCTGAGTCGGTCCTGCCTTTGCGGGGAACAAGGAACCGGAAGCCACGAGCGCGATTAAACTGACCGAAGCCGTCCCACACCGCAGAAACTTTTCAAGATCTGACCGCAAAATGTCCCCCGGGAGTACCCTAGTCATGACCCGCTCGTCACAAGGCCGATAATGAAATGGACAACACCCAATTGCTTGAGGTCATTCCACGTCGCAAAAACCATCATACTTAGTACCAACAACAAACCCGTACCAAAAAACCATTCCTGTGCACGGGGCCCCAACGGCCGACCCCGAACGGCCTCAGCGGAATAGAGCAGCAGATGCCCCCCGTCAAGAACAGGAATGGGAAACAAATTAATTAACCCAAGCCCAATAGAAACCTCACCAATCAATACAACTACATTTTGCCAACCCAGCAAGGCCGCCTCGCCGGACATTTTTGCAATCCGCAAGGGACCGCCAAGATCGGAAGATCCCCGAGCCCCGACGATCATCTGGCCAAGACCGATCATAGTTGCCGATATACTATCGACAATATGTTGGGATGCCGTTGTAACGGCACCAAAAACACCGACAGGTAAATAAACCGTCTTATTCGATTGAACGCCCAACAAAACCGATTCATGGTGATTGCCGAAATTATCAACAATATCTTTTCTTTTCGGTATTACGGAGAAACTCAAAGATTCCGCTTCACGCTGAACATTGAGCACCATAGGTGCACCCACATTCAAATTGACATGCAAAATGATGTCGCGGAACTTATTGATCGTATAGCCGTCAATGGTAACGATCTTATCGCCCGGCTTAAGACCAGCCTCTTCTGCGGCAGAACCAGGCGAAACGGCAGTAATCTCAGCAGACTCATAAGGCACACCGGCAGCGAGATAGAGTGCCGAGAACACGACCAAAGCCAGAATAAAATTTGCAACAGGTCCAGCGGCCGAGATCACGGCACGCTTGAAAATGGACTTGCTGCCATGGGTTAGTGCGCGTTCTTCAGGCGTCATGGCGGCAACGGCCGCTTGATCCGGCTGCGAAGCCGGATCGGCATCGCCAAACATCATCACATAGCCGCCCAACGGCAACAGGCAAATCTTCCAACGCGTCCCCAACCGATCATTCCAGCCGATCAACTCGGGGCCAAATCCAATGGAAAAACTGAGAACACGGACACCGGCCCACCGCGCGGCCAGAAAATGACCCAACTCATGGAAAAAAACCAAAATCCCCAAAACCACCAGGAATGGGAGGGTATATGTCGCAAAATTGGTCACGTATGCTAACAATTTAACAGAACCCTTCCCATTTCCTAAACATGGACCAATCGTGTCTGCGTAATTTTTTCAACCATCCGCTCCGCTGCCGCGCGCGCCATAGTATCAAACCGATAAACGTCATCAAGACTATCAATGGCCTGAATTGGCAATTCTGACAAGGTGGCTTCAACGATATCCGCAATATCAAGGAACCCGATCTTGCGCGCTAAAAATGCTGCAACCGCTATTTCATTCGCAGCATTAAGGACGGTTGGCGCGGATCCTCCTTGTGCGATCGCGGCACGAGCAAGGCGGAGAGCCGGAAACCTGCCCTCGTCTGGAGCTTCGAAATTCAACTGTCCGATCATAGGCAGATCAAGGCGGGGACTTGGGGATGCCATACGGTCGGGCCAAGCCAAAGCATACGCAATGGGCGTGCGCATATCGGGCGACCCTAATTGGGCTAGCACGGAACCATCCACATAGGCAACCAAACTATGAATTACCGACTGAGGGTGAATGACAATATCGATCATTTCGTGCGGAACATCGAATAAATACTTGGCCTCGATTAACTCCAAGCCCTTATTCATCATGGTCGCACTATCAACCGATATTTTTGCCCCCATGCTCCAATTAGGATGCTTTACCGCTTGTTCTGGCGTCACATCGATCATCGCAGATCGGTCTAAAGACCGAAACGGCCCACCCGATGCCGTTAATATAATTTTCTCTATCCGTTGACGCCGTTCAAAGTCAAAGACCTGGTAGATCGCGTTATGCTCGCTATCGACCGGCAACAAGGTTGCACCGTGATGCGCCACGGCAGCCGTCACCAGATCGCCGGCACAGACCAAAACTTCTTTATTTGCCAAGGCAATTACCGCCCCTCGGCGAATGGCGGCCAAAGTCGGCGCAAGTCCCGCAGCCCCGACAATTGCGGCCATCACCCAATCGGCAGACCGCGAAGCGGCTTCCGTCACAGCCTCTTCACCGGCCCCGACGGCGATCCCCGTCCCGGCAAGAGCCTCCTTCAAGGGTGCATAGGCCCCCTGATCGGCCACAGCGACGAAATTCGGCTTTAATTGATAGGCCTGTTCGGCCAGTGCCTGCCAATTCGTATTCGCGGTGAGTGCCTCAACTCTGAACTTCTGCGGTTCACGCTCGATCAGATCAATCGTGCTGCACCCTACAGATCCCGTCGAACCTAGGATTGTAACGGTCCGCTGACCGTCCCTTACGGTGGACCCTAACGCCATGTGAAGATACTTCCACCAGAAAAATACGTGACAAGGACAATGACCGCCACAACGGCCAACATTCCATCCAATCGATCCAAAACCCCCCCATGTCCGGGGATCAGACCGCTTGAATCTTTAACATCGAAACGCCTCTTGGCATAGCTTTCGGCCATATCGCCGATCTGCTCTACAATCGCCAAAAGGCTGCATAGGCAACCAATCACAACGGCTGCCGGACTGTTTGTAACATAACCGAGATAAAAACCGAACCCCCAAGCAGCTGCCATGCCGCCAAAAAGGCCGGCCCAAGTTTTATTGGGGCTGATCCAGGGAGCAAGCTTCGGGCCGCCTAAAAGACGGCCCACCCCGAAAGCAGCCGTATCAATGACCCAGACGAGAACGAATATCCATAATGCGATCTTAAATCCGTGCGCCGGATCGGCACGCAACCATAAAAAACCAATAGATGGCAATGTAATCCAATAAATCCCCCAAACAAGCCAAAGCTTTATCTTTAAAGGACTTGAAACAAAAAATAATAAAAAAATTGATAATATTGAAAAAAACAACCCAATGCTTATTGATTGGGTGCATAAAAAAAGGGATATAACTGGAAATCCAATAATAATGATGCAATTCTTCCATGTGGTCAGGGCATGCACCATTCTACCCCATTCCCAGGCCATGACCCCGACCGCCAATGACACGAGGAATACAAGAGAATCCCCTCCCCAATAAACGGCAAGCAGGGCGAGCGGGATGAGCACCAGCGCCGAGAGCACCCGTTTCATCAGGGGTTTCGTTTCAGCAGGACGAACCCGCCGACGTGCCGAAGCGGCGTTCTCTGCCATGAAATTCCCTGATAGCATCCACAAGATCGTCTTTAGAAAAATCGGGCCACAAGCGATCAACAAAAACCAACTCCGAATAGGCGCATTGCCAAAGGAGGAAGTTGCTGATTCTCTTTTCGCCGCTTGTCCGGATTACCAGGTCAGGATCCGGCAAATCATGCGTAAACACCATTTTTCCAAAAAAATCTTCATTGATTAACGATAAATCGATTGTACCGTTCCGCACGTTTTCCGCAATATTTCGAGCCGCACAAACAATTTCATCGCGTCCACCGTAACTAAGCGCAATGGTTAAATTCAACTTTTCATTATCAAGCGTCAGAGTTTCGGCACTTTCGATTAAGGCAACGATATCTTGGGACAACCGATCGCGCTGACCGATTACACGCAATCTTACCCCCTGACGATGGAGATCGGCGACCTCACTGCGCAAGTAAAGGCGCAACAAGCCCATGAGATCATTCACCTCAGCTTCGGGGCGACGCCAATTTTCCGAAGAAAACCCAAATAAGGTCAGATAACCTATGCCGAGTTCGATGGATGCCCGCACCGTGCGTCTCACCGCCTCGACACCACGTCTATGACCGATGAGACGCGGCATAGCGCGTGCCTGAGCCCAGCGACCATTGCCATCCATGATGATGGCAATATGGGTCGGCGGCGGGGCCAATTCGGGCATGGGGGGGGGTAAATCGTTCATGCGACGCTCAGACCTGTAGGATATCCTTTTCTTTCTGAGCAAAAAGATCGTCGATTTTCTTGATGAAGTCATCGGTAATAGACTGGACTTCAGTCTGTATGCGGCGCTGTTCGTCCTGAGAAATTTCACCATCTTTTTCAAGACGTTTTAGGGAGTCAATGCCGTCGCGCCGGACGTTGCGCACAGCAACCCGGGTTTGTTCGCAATATTTAGCAGCAACTTTAACCAATTCCTTGCGACGATCTTCATTGAGATCAGGAATCGGCACACGCACCGTTTGTCCATCGCTTTGCGGATTAAGCCCCAACCCAGCATCTCGGATTGCCTTTTCCACCGGTTTGACTAAGCCACGGTCCCATACTTGAACCGTCAGCATCCGTGGTTCGGGCACGCCCACCGTCCCGCATTGGGCAAGCGGCATCATATTGCCATAGGCTTCAACCATGACCGGGTCCAAGAGATTGCTCGACGCCCGTCCGGTTCTCAAACCGGAAAATTCTTTCTTCAACGCGTCAAGGGCACCGTCCATGCGACGGCGCAGATCTTTCGTCAAACTATCAGACACGATCAAACCTCTGGTTCTGTAATAATCGTATAAAGTCCACGGCCCTGCACCACATCGGCAAAGCCACCCGATTTAAACAAGGAAAAGACAAGAATAGGAATCTTATTTTCACGCGCAAGCGAGATCGCCGGTGCATCCATCACCTTCAGATCCTGCGACAACACATCAAGGTATGAAAGCCGATCATAGCGTTCGGCGTCCGGCACCAATTTCGGATCGGCGCTATAGACCCCGTCAACCTTGGTCGCCTTCAAAAGCGCCGTGCACCCCATTTCGGATGCCCGCAAGGCTGCTGCAGTGTCGGTGGTAAAAAACGGATTTCCCGTCCCTGCGGCGAAAATCACCACACGGCCTTTTTCCATGTGACGGATAGCCCGTCGACGGATATAGGGCTCGCAAACGGCCTGCATCGAGATCGCCGACTGAACGCGCGTCATAACGCCGGCCCGCTCCAAAGCAGATTGCATGGCGAGTGAATTGATCACCGTTGCCATCATACCCATATAATCGGCCGTCGCGCGTTCCATCCCGGCCGCAGCACCAGAGAGGCCGCGGAAAATATTACCGCCGCCAATGACGACGCAAATCTCGACACCGAGTTCCTGAACGACCTTTATTTCTCCGGCCACCCGTTTCACGATGGTCGGATCAAGACCGAATTCACGATCGCCCATCAGGGCTTCGCCCGATAGCTTTAACAAAACGCGACGATAGACGGGTTCCGTCGACATAGCTCGACAGCGCCTTTCCCAAAAAATATGCGACTGACCCCCGTGATACTGCTTCGGTCGTCATGACGCAATTATTTCAGCACCAAAAGCAGGGAACCAACCGCATCAGATACAGGCACGAGATTACGGCAACAGAAAGGCCGCATCGCCGACATGCCCCGCACAGCTAGATGCTAACATCCGCCATGCGGGGTATGCGCAGAAAGAAAACCTTAGCCTTTGACGGCCGCTGCTACTTCCGCAGCGAAATCAGAGGTTTCTTTTTCAATACCTTCACCCAATTGGAAGCGAACGAAACCGGTCAATTTGATCGGATGGCCAATTTCTTTTGCCGCCTTTTCTACAACGACGGAAACCTTGCTTTCTCCGTCAATCATCGAAATCTGTTCCAACAGAACAACTTCTTCGTAATATTTACGAATGCGTCCTTCGACCATCTTCTCGATGATGGCTTCCGGCTTGCCCGAGGCCCGGGCCTGTTCTGACAGAATTGACCGCTCCCGATCCAAGTCGGCTGCAGAAACAGATGAAATATCAAGCGCCTGCGGATTTGCCGCCGCAACATGGAGGGCGATTTGCTTGCCGAGCGCATTGAGCGCTTCGGCTGGGCCTGACGACTCCAAAGAAACCAACACACCAATCTTACCGAGACCGGCGGTCAGGGCGTTATGCACATAACCAACCACGACACCTTGCGACACCTGAAGCCGCTTTGCCCGGCGCAGGTTCATGTTTTCGCCGATCGTTGCGATCAGATTGACAAGACCAGCTTCAACCGTTAACCCATCGTCCAAAGTTGCGGCTTTCAAGGCGGCCACGTCATCGCCAACTGTGAGGCTGACGCGGGTCACGGCCTTTACCATTTCTTGGAATTTTTCGTTCCGACCGACAAAGTCGGTCTCGCTATTGAGTTCAACCACGGACCCAACGGGACCATCGGTCAAAACACCAATCAGCCCTTCGGCCGCGACGCGCCCGGATTTCTTGACAGCGGCAGAGAGCCCCTTCTTGCGCAGCCAATCGATGGCTTGCTCAATATCGCCCTCGGATTCATTGAGCGCCCGCTTGCAATCCATCATGCCAGCGCCCGTTTTCTCGCGCAAATCCTTAACCAGGGCAGCAGTAATTTCGGCCATCTGACCTCTCCCAAATCACAAAAAAGATTTCATAATCCTACTGCGGCGCAAGGGCACATCGGCACCAATCTCACGAAGCAACAGGATCTTGCAGACATCACGCAATAGCGCCACGGGTATGACAGGACATTTGCCCGAGATCAAGCAGCCTTGATCACCATACACGGTGAGCAGCCGACCCCGACGGAGATCAAGCTGGAACGTGGGCAAGTGACAAACCAACCGTCCACATCCGTTACAAACACCATCGGGTATAAGGCATCCGACGAACACAGCATCCCAAAACAGGCAGCAATCCGCCAAAACCAGCCCGAAGCAACCATTGCGCGCAGATTATCCAATAAAAAGGGAAGAGCGTTTTTGATCTTACCTGATCGAAAACGCTCCCCCATTCATTGATCAATCGGCAAACAACCGATCCTTTTTAGGCACCAGGTTGAATTTCTTCAGCGACTTCTTCGCCGGCCGCCAACTCTTCAGCAACCTCATCCAACGGCGCCAACTCTTCTGCTTCGCCGAGATCGACGCCAGATGCCGTCAGTTCGGCCTGAATACCCGACAACACAGCACTGGAGAACAGATCACAATAGAGATTAATGGCGCGCATCGCATCGTCATTGCCCGGCACCGGGAATGTAATACCCTCGGGCGAGCAGTTCGAGTCGATGATGGCAATCACGGGAATATTGAGCTTATTCGCCTCTTCGATTGCGATCTTTTCCTTATTGGTATCGATCACGAAAATCAGATCGGGCAGGCCGCCCATTTCCTTGATCCCGCCCAATGCACGTTCAAGCTTATCGCGTTCGCGGGTCAGTTCGAGCAACTCGCGCTTGGTCAAGCCTTGCGCCGGGTTGTTGACTCGTTCATCAAGCTCTTTCAACCGCTTGATCGAGAAGGAGATCGTCTTGAAGTTGGTGAGCATGCCGCCCAGCCAACGGTGATTGACGAAATATTGTCCGCACCGGCGCGCCGCCGACGCAATCGGCTCTTGCGCCTGACGCTTCGTGCCAACAAACAGAACGCGCCCGCCGCCCGCAACGGTATCGCGAACTTGCTGCAACGCGCGCGCCAACAAAGGAACCGTCTGCTCAAGGTCGATCACATGCACGCCATTGCGGACACCGAAGAGGAACGGCGCCATCTTCGGGTTCCAACGACGGGTGTGATGGCCGAAATGCACGCCGCATTCAAGCAGTTGGCGCATGGTAAAAGTCGGAACTGTCATCTCTTGGAATACCTTTTTTCCGGTTGGGCCACCGCAGGAAAGTAACCCCTGTCGCCAAGGGCACCGGAGCCAGCACCGTCATTGATTCTGAGCAGGGGTGAAAGACACCGACCCGAACCAACGACACGCGGCGATCCCACGTGAGTTTTCGCGACAATCGCGGACTGTCCTCATAGTGCCACAGCAGCGGTTTTGCAACAAAAACCGTTCTGTTGGCGGCACGACCCGGACCAGAGCAAACCGGATGGCAGGTCGATCAAAAATCCCGCACTTCGCGCACACCCGGAATCACCTGCAACGCATTGCGCAACGTGCCGCCGATCGCGTAAAAGCCGGGTAACACCAGATCCACGGTTCTAGCCTCAATCGGCAAGACCAAATGCAACTGACCGGCATTGCGATCCAACCGATTGGTGCGCGGCTTCTCAGACAGCAATGCCTGCAAGGCGGGTAAGGCCGCAATATCATCCATCACAATCTTCAATCCGTCGCAGCTCGCCGCCGCCGCCTCGTCGAGCGGCTGAAAACTCTGCGCGGTCAGTCTGACTTGTTCTTCATCTTCGAGCTTTGGATCTGCCACCACCAAGAGGGGTTGGCCGCTCTCAAGCAATGGGCGCGCCGCCGTCAGGATTTCGGAAAACAGCATGACCTCGAACGTACCGCTCAAATCGGATAATTGCACGAAGGCAAACCGGTTCCCCTTGGCCGAGGTCCGCTCTTTGCGTCCCGTCACAATGCCGGCCAACTTCACGCGCCCCACATGCCCCCGCGCCAAATGAGTGGCCAATTTAGCGCAAGGGACAACCCCCAAACGCCGCAAAGCGGATTCATAAGGATCGAGCGGGTGCGCGGATAAATAGAATCCGATCGCTTCCAGCTCAAAATTCAACCGCTCCATCGGTTGCCATTCCTTGGCCATCGGCAGGGGCGGTTTGGCCAAAGTCAAGGCGTCGCCGCCAAAAAAACTCGTCTGGTTCGAGGCGCGCTGCTCTTGCGCCACTGCCCCATGACGCAGCAAAGTTTCACCTGCGGCCATAACCCGGGCACGCGACGGTTCCAAGCCGTCGAAGGCCCCGGCCTTTGCCAAATTTTCAAATTGACGTTTATTGAATTGTTTCGTGTCGAGACGTTCGGACAAATCGAATAAATCACGGTAGGGACCGTTGCGGTCCCGCTCCGCCACCAAGGCCGCCATTGCTTGCGCCCCAACTCCCTTCACCGCTGCCAAGGCATAGCGCACGGCAGCATCCTCACCAACGCCATCAACGCTAAATTCGACCATTGACCGATTAATATCGGGGGGCAATAGGCGCACCCCCATGCGCGACAGTTCCTGTCGGAAAACATTGAGCTTATCAGTATTGCCAAGATCGAGACTCATGGTTGCCGCCATGAGTTCAACCGGATGATTGGCCTTTAGATAAGCCGTTTGATAGGCAATCAGCGCATAAGGGGCAGCATGGCCCTTATTGAAACCGTAGCCAGCAAATTTCGCCATTTTATCGAAAATAAGCTCGGCTACCGACGGCGGCACACCGTTTTTTTCTGCCCCGGCCTGGAACAAGGCGCGTTGCGTATCCATTTCCGCCTTGATTTTCTTGCCCATCGCCCGGCGCAACAGATCGGCACCGCCCAATGTATAGCCCGCCATGACCTGGGCGATCTGCATCACCTGTTCCTGATAGGTCATCACACCGTATGTCTCTTCCAGAATATGCTGGATCGAGGGGTGCATATAATCTGGCTCCTGGAGCCCATGCTTACAGGCGATATATTCTGGAATGGAATCCATCGGTCCCGGTCGGTAGAGCGAGACGACGGCGATCAAATCTTCGAACTTGTTGGGCCGAAGCTTGCGCAGCAAATCGCGCATCCCCGCCCCTTCAAACTGAAACACACCGACTGTTTCGCCACGGGCCAGCATCTCGAACGTCTTTTGATCGTCAAGCGGCATCGTCAAAACATCGAGACTGGCTCCGCGACCATTGGCAAGGCGGATCGCGCGCTCGATCACTGTAAGGGTCTTGAGCCCGAGAAAATCGAATTTCACCAAACCCGCATCTTCCACGAATTTCATATTGAACTGTGTAGCAGGCATATCGGAGCGCGGATCGCGATAAAGCGGCACCAACGCGTCGAGGCGCCGATCGCCAATCACGACACCGGCGGCATGGGTCGAGGCGTGACGATACAAGCCTTCGAGCTTCATCGCGATTTGCATCAAGCGGCCGACCGTTTCATCCCCATCGCGCACCGCCCGCAACTGCTCGTCGCCATCGATCGCCTGCTGCAAGGTGACAGGATTGGCCGGGTTGTTCGGGACCATTTTGCAAATCTTATCAACCTGACCGTATGGCATTTGCAGCACGCGGCCCACATCGCGCAACACGGCGCGGGCT
Source organism: Aliidongia sp. (assembly GCA_036821645.1). Taxonomy (GTDB): domain Bacteria; phylum Pseudomonadota; class Alphaproteobacteria; order ATCC43930; family CGMCC-115725; genus DAISJD01. The sequence goes on along the minus strand of DAISJD010000025.1, from coordinate 12,259 downwards.
TGCAATTTTCCAAAGGTGATGATCTGCGCGACCTTTTCCGGCCCATATTTGCGCTGCACGTATCGAATGACTTCTTCGCGGCGTTCTTGACAGAAATCGACGTCGAAATCGGGCATCGAGACGCGTTCGGGATTGAGAAAACGTTCGAAAAACAGGCCATAGCGAATGGGATCGACATCGGTGATGGTGAGAGCCCAGGCGACCAGAGAACTCGCCCCAGAACCGCGTCCCGGTCCAACGGGGATTCCATTTTGCTTCGCCCATTGGATAAAATCGGCCACGACCAGGAAATATCCCGGATAGCCCATTTTATTGATCACGCCCAATTCATAGTCGAGCCGTGCGCGATATTGGGCTTCAACAGCCCCCCGATCCCCCTCCGGCGGCAGGAGGGGATACACTTGTTTTTCCAACCGCCAATCCAGCCCGACATGGGCCATGCGGGTCAATTCTTCGACTTCGCCGCACCCCGTTTCCGTTGGATAGGGCGGCAGAATGGGCTTGCGCTTTTTCAAGATGAACGAGCAGCGCCGCGCAATCACCAAGGTGTTGTCGCAGGCCTCAGGGAGATCGGCAAAGGTTGCCCGCATCGCCTCGGCCGGTTTGAAATAATGTTCGGCCGTCAGCTTGCGCCGATCTTCCACATTGATCGTCACCCCTTCGGCAATACAGAGCAAGACATCGTGAGCCTCGTGAAACTCTGCTTTGGCGAAAAAACAATCATTCGTGGCGACCAAGGGAATGTCATGTGCATAGGCCAAATCGACGAAGGCTTCTTCGGTACGTTCTTCGTCTGGCATCCCATGGCGTTGAATTTCAAGATAAAAACGTCCGGCAAAGGCGGCCTTCAAGGCAAGCGTCGTCTTGCGTGCCGCCTCCCGGTCATTCTCCAACAGGCGCCGACCGATCGGCCCTGCGACCCCACCGGAAAGACAGATCAACCCCGCCTGATGCGCAACCAAGACATCGAGACCAACTTGTGGGGCTTCGTCCCCGGTCGTCTCCATATAGGAACGAGAGACGAGTTTGATCAGATTGAAATATCCAATCTCGTTCTGCGCGAGAAGGACAACGGGTTCCGGGGGACGCGCGCCCGGCGATCGCCCCATGCTCGTGCGTTCTCCTTCCGGGGCGCGGATTGCGAGTTCGCAGCCCAAAATCGGCTGGATACCTTCCCCTGAAACTGTAACGGAAAATTCCAGCGCACCGAATAAATTGCCAGAATCGGTAACGGCCACGGCCGGCATTTGGGCCGCCTTGCAGAGTTTCGGGATCTCCTTAATTTTGATCGCACCGGCCGCCAAGGAATAGGCGGAATGGAGCCGCAAATGCACAAAATCTGCATGTGCCATGGCCAACCCCTCTTTCTCGCCAGACGCTGATCGGCCTAGACCACCCGTTCGACCAACCGACCGGCTTCAAGCCTAACGCATCGATCCATCGAACCTGCCAATTCCAGATTGTGCGTGGCAATGAGACAGGCCAACCCTACTTGACGCACGATCGTCACAAGTGCCTCCATCACCCCAGCCGCCGTTTCGACATCCAGATTGCCGGTCGGCTCATCGCCGATCATGACGCGTGGTTCGTTGGCAAGCGCACGCACGATCGCGACCCGCTGTTGTTCCCCACCGGAAAGACGGGCGGGCCTATGACTGGCGCGGTCGGCCAAACCGACCAGATCCAACAGTTCCTGAGCCCGTGCCTTGGCCTTCGGCTTTGGTGTCGCCGCAATCATCATCGGCAACATAACGTTTTCCAGGGCGGAAAATTCGGGCAGCAAATGATGAAATTGATAGACGAACCCGATAGAGGCCCGGCGTAACGCCGTCCGCTCGCCATCACTCATCCTGGCACAATCGCGCCCATCGACCCGGACCACCCCACCATCCGGCCGCTCCAACAGACCGGCCACATGCAAAAGCGTCGATTTACCGGCACCGGAGGGACCGACCATCGCGACGATCTCACCCCGATGCAGCGTAACCGAGGCCCCTTTCAGAACATGGAGAGCCTCCGGCCCCTGACGATACGTCCGAACGACGTCAAGCAACTCGAGCGCGGGTTCCCCTCGATCGAACCGTTCTTGGGAAACATGATCATTCATAGCGCAGCGCCTCGACTGGATCGAGCCGGGCCGCCCGCCAAGACGGATAGATCGTCGCCAGGAACGACAAGGTAAAGGCCATGACCACGACGACCCCGACTTCGGTCGGATCGATCTTCGCTGGCAGGCGGCTCAGGAAATAGATCGTCGGCGCAAACAGATCGGTCCCCGTAAACCCCTGCAGAAATTGACGGATCGATTCGATGTTAAGACAGAACACCAAACCCAAGATGAAGCCAAGGATCGTCCCAACGACACCAACACTGGCCCCGGTCATAAAAAAGATCCGCAAAACCATACCCTTGGTCGCCCCCATGGTGCGCAGGATAGCGATATCGCGCCCTTTATCCTTCACCAACATGATCATACTGGAGATGATGTTGAAACAAGCCACCAGGATGATCAGACTGAGAATGAGGAACATGACGTTGCGTTCCGTCTGGATCGCATTGAAATAATTGGCTTGGGCGTGTTCCCAATCAAAAACGCGGGTCCGTTGACCGACCGCGTTGACGATCGGCTGCATAAACCGTTCCGTCTGTTCAAAGTCGGGAATAAAAACTTCAAGCGATGATGCGGCATTCGGTGCCCGCAGCAAGAGTTGCGCCGCCTCAAGCGGCATATAAACGTAGGATGAATCATATTGATACATACCGACGTCGAAAATTGCCGCGACACGGTAGGCCTTTTGACGCGGCACCGTGCCCAAGACTGTCGCATTTCCTTGGGGCGAGATAATCGTCACACTATCGCCCGTGGTGACGCCCAGATTATAGGCAAGCCGTGTTCCAATCATCACCGAGTCGGCATCGAGCGCATCGAGGGATCCCACAACCACATGGTTTGACAGGGTTTTTTGCGCCCTCAAATCCTCCAGCCGTTGGCCGCGTACCAGGGCGCCCGTATTCTGTCGCGGACCGCTGACAAGAACGGTGCCGTCAACGATCGGGATCACCGTTTTCACGCCATCGATCCGGCGAATGCGTTCTGCCATCTCATCGAAATTCGTCAGGGGCCCATCGACGCCGGAAACCTGAAAATGACCGTTGAACCCTAAAATCTGACCCAGCAAATCGGACTTGAACCCATTCATGACCGACATCACGATGATCAGAGTCGCAACACCGAGGGCAATACCGGTCAAAGAGAAGGCGGCAATGACGGAAATGAACCCTTCCTGGCGGCGTGCACGTAAATAACGCATCGCAACCATCCGCTCGAATGCACCGAAAATCATCCTACTTTGCGCCCTTGATCACGGTCAGAACATCCTCAAGACGGCATTCTTCACGATTGGCGGTCTTGCGATCCTTGATTTCGGCCACTCCCTTCGCGACACCACGCGGACCAAGGATCACTTGGTACGGGATACCGACAAGATCGGCAGTCGCAAATTTCGCCCCTGCAGACTCCTCGCGATCATCGTACAGGACATCGATACCCGCCTCGATCAACGTCCGATAGAGAATGTTCGACGCCTGCGCCGTCGCAGGGTCGGACGGTTTCAGATTAATCAGCATGACCTGATACGGTGCCACGGCGGGCGGCCAGATGATCCCCGCCTCGTCATGACTGGCCTCGATGATAGCGGCCACCAGACGCGAAACGCCGATGCCGTAGGACCCCATGATCATCGGCACCAAGGCCCCGGTCGAATCCGTAACTTCGGCCTTCATCGGCAGAGAATATTTTGTTCCGAAAGAAAAAATATGCCCGACCTCAATGCCGCGCGTATGCACGAGACGGTCGCCCGGCACAGGGCAGGTGGCCGGATTATGAATGTCCGACGTCGCGGCATAGACACTGGTCCAGGTCTGATAGAACGCGCTCAAATCATCGCCGTAATCGGGACTATTGGCCAATACGTCGCTGGTCAGCCAAGCCGGGTCGCAAAAAACTTCCGATTCGCCGGTCTCGGCCAGGATGATGAACTCATGGCTGAGATCGCCGCCGATCGGCCCCGTATCGGCGCGCATAGGAATAGCCTTCATCCCCATACGGGCAAACGTCCGCAGGTAAGCCAAAAACATTTTATAATAGGAAATGCGCGCGCCCGCCTCGTCCAAATCGAACGAGTAATTATCCTTCATCAAAAATTCACGACCGCGCATCACACCAAAGCGAGGACGCAATTCGTCGCGGAATTTCCATTGTATCTGAAAGAGATGCTTCGGCAAATCCCGATAGGTCTTAATTTGATCGCGCACGATGGCGGTAATGGCCTCCTCATTGGTCGGACCATAAAGCAATTCTCGATCCCGCCGATCCTTGATCCGCAACATCTCGTCGCCATAATCGTCATATCGTCCACTTTCCCGCCAAAGATCGGCCGGTTGGATCGTCGCCATCAAGACTTCCTGCGCACCGGCGCGCACCTGTTCTTCCCGGACAATCGCCTCGATCTTCCGCAGCACCCGCAACCCCATCGGCAACCACGTATAAATACCGGCAGCCGTCTGGCGGATCATCCCCGCCCGCAACATCAACCGATGGGAAACAATCTCAGCCTCGGCTGGGTTTTCACGCAGGGTCGGCAAAAAATAAGCAGAAAGGCGCATCGGAATCTTCGGATCAGTTAAAGACGGCCGATCGGATCGTCCAAAGACGAAATCGATCACGACAGAGGGCGACTTTAGGCAAAGATCGCGTCACTGTCCATGTTATCGCACGACAGTGCGCCGCATAGCACGCAGACCCCGACGACAGTTTACCACCAGCCCAATGCCCAATTTTCAATCAATTATAATATTGCCTAATTTTGCATCATAAAAGTGCCGATTCAGGCGGTCCTGCGCAAAAAAACCGCAAAATCGACAAAAAAAACGTGACGTCACTGCATAGAATTTGTACAATGGCTCGGCAAAAAAGAAGGCCCCACACCGATACGGTTGGAGCCCGAGTTTAGGGAGGAACACCGTGCGTAACGGATGATGCAATGCGTCAGCCGTTACGCACGACTGCGACAACAATAATCCATAAACAGGAAATGACAAGCCCGAAACGCGCGGCCATTTACCGTCTTTTTGCGCCTTGCAGTCGATGAGACTGCGATTTATGCGAACCTCAAGCGGACACTCTTGTGATCATAATGCGAACAATCGATTTACGGTCAAGGCATTGAGTAAACTTGACTGATAATATGAGGTTTTTCTTGGTCAATATCTTAAATTCTTTTTTAAAGACATATAGACAAACTCTGTTTCATCCACCCAAACCATCCTTTTCTGTTGATGTGCGATATTGGCCTGAAATAGATGGCTTGCGGGCCTTCGCTGTTCTATTTGTTATCCTCTATCATTTAGATGCTCATCTTGTCCCTGGCGGCTTTATCGGCGTCGATATATTTTTCGTAATCTCAGGCTATGTCGTCAGCAGATCGTTAGCGCATTGCGATCAATCCTCTTTTTCAAGTTTTATCAGTGATTTCTATGCACGACGCCTCGCAAGGATAATCCCTGCTTTAATGTTGTGTCTTATGATCACGTCGCTGGCCATGGTTCTGCTGATCCCCAATGCATGGCTAAGCGGTACGAATCAAAAGACGGCGCGCTTTGCCGTTCTCGGCATCAGCAATTTTGCCCTTGTCGCCACTGATAATTATTTCTCACCACGACCAGAATTTAATCCTTTTACCCATACTTGGTCCCTTGGCGTTGAGGAGCAGTTTTACCTAATATTTCCTTTTATTTTTTATACTTGGGTTAAATTCAGTCATAAAAATAATTTTATCAATTTTATTTTAAAATTATTTTTATTTATATTTTTAATATTATCTTTTATTTTTTTATATTTCATTCAAATCGTCAATCCCTCAGTCGCTTTTTATATGCTCCCTGCGCGTTTTTGGGAATTGGCGACCGGCGGATTGCTGTATCAGCTACAAGTATCTCATTTAAAAAAATTTCTTCCCTCCGCTCAATGTGCAAACATCATTGGCATCTTGGGATTTGTCCTCATTCTTGCCTCTGCTTACGGCGCCGATCGCCAAGCCTTTCCATTTCCTTGGTCTCTTCCCCCGGTCATCGGTACTGTTCTTATATTATCGGCTATTACCCAAACAAACAGGGCCATCAATGACCTTGTCCTTGTCCTGCGACAAGATTTTTTGGTTTTTATCGGTAAAATTTCTTATTCTCTCTATTTGTGGCATTGGGCCGTTTATTGTCTTTTTCGATGGACGATCGGTCTCGAAACATTCATTCAAATGTTTTTTGCAGTTTTGATCTCATTCATTTTTGCAAAATATTCATATATTTACATTGAAAAACCAATGAATATATCAAGAAAATTCATAAACTATAATAAATATTATTGCATTTTAAGAAATATATTGTATATTTTTTTATGTTACGTTGTAATATTACTCTGTTTTAAGTTTCAACACATAATCAGTCTCAGCACCGTAACGCAGAATGCGGCCCTGTGGTATCCCACAGATCATGTCGCCACTGATGCCGAGGCTGGGTGTACGATCCAGAAAAAAGAAACGAATAAGAATATATTAAGAGTTGAAATTTTTTCACGCACCTGCACCAGATCGACGCATGAGGGCCCAATGCGTCGAGTCTTCGTGATTGGCGATTCACATGCCGGTGCTTACCGACCGCTTCTGACGTATCTTGCCGGTCATCGCGATATTTCCGTTGTGATTTATTCGTTTGCGGACTGTGCCTATGCCAATTTCCTGCGGCCCAGCAAACCGGAATGCCGCGCCCATAATCAGGCCATGACCGATAATATCCTGGAACAGGTAAACCCCGGCGATATGATCTTTCTTTCATCCCTCAGAATGAACCGGCTGGTTGATCAATGGGCGCCTCTCTCGGACGTATCCGTCAAAATGGCCACAGTTGGTCCAGAGGCGGAACTGAACCGCCAAATGGCCTATGACGAAGCGGTGAGGCTGCTAAAACAGCTCGCCCAAAAACCGATCCATATCATTCTCGAAGCACCGAAACCGGTATTTCCGGCCCCGGCCTTTCGGTGTTCCGATTGGTTTAATGCCACCAATCCAATTTGCCGCAAGGGTCTTACGCGATCGCGCACTGCCATAGAAGCCGACCGGGCCCCTATTATGGCATCGCTTGAAAAAGTTTCAGGCGAACTGAAATCGGTTACCGTCTGGGACCCTTTGCCGATCCTTTGTCCCAACGCCCTCTGTGCCGCAACCACGGCAGAGGGGCCCCTGTTTTTCGACGGTGACCACCTCAGCCATTTGGGCAATGAACGGCTTATTCCCTCATTCTTGGCCTTGATCGATCAGTTCCAAACGCAATAAAGCAATCCAACTGCCAGGACCGGTCAGGTTCAGGCGGTTTTCTGCTCCGAAAGCCCCAGTTCTTCGATCATCATTTGGCGCATGATGAATTTTTGAATTTTTCCGGTGACCGTCATCGGAAAAGTTTCAACCACTCGGATCAGGCGCGGCACCTTGTAATGGGCAATCGCCCCGCTGCAATAGGCCGCAATCTCCGCCTCGGTGATTGCTTCACCCGCTTTTGGAATAATCCATGCACAGAGTTGTTCACCATATTGCAGGTCGGGAATGCCAAAGACCTGAACGTCGCGGATTTTCGGATGGGCGTGCAGAAATTCTTCCACTTCGCGCGGATAAATATTCTCACCGCCCCGGATTACCATATCCTTGATCCGCCCGACGATATTGCAATAGCCATCAGCATCCATGACCGCAAGATCGCCCGTATGCATCCAGCGGGCGGGATCGATCGCTTCGCGCGTGCGCTCGTCATCCCCCCAATAACCGCGCATCACCGAATAGCCCCTTGTCAATAGCTCACCGGCAACGCCACGCGGTACGACATGCCCCTCGGCATTGACGATTTTAACCTCGACATGGGGATGGACCCGGCCGACGGTACTGATCCGGCGTTCGACCGTATCATCGACGGCGCTTTGGAAACTGACTGGGCTTGTTTCGGTCATGCCATAGGCGATGGTGATTTCCTTTAAATTCATCCGATCGACCACTTGACGCATCACTTCGATCGGACAGGGCGATCCGGCCATGATCCCCGTGCGCAAGGATGAGAGATCGTAGCGATCAAATTCAGGATGGTTGAGCAGGGCAATCATCATGGTTGGCACGCCATAAAGCGACGTGCAGCGTTCACTGGCAACCGTCTGCAACACCCGCAGGGGATCGAACGCCTCACTGGGCAGGACCATGGTGGCACCATGGGTAATGGCCGCCAGCGTCCCCATGACCATACCGAAGCAATGATAAAGCGGGACGGGAATACACATCCGATCCGCATGGGTGAGACGGATCGCCTCACCGACAAAATACCCATTATTCAGAATATTATGATGCGTGAGCGTCGCCCCTTTCGGGCGCCCGGTGGTTCCACTCGTAAATTGAATATTGATCGGATCGTCGCATTGCAGCGTCTCGGCCAACCGACGGCGGGCCACATCGTGGTCGGCCCCCATTTTTTCCGCGATTTCATCGAAATTCAACATCCCCGGCGTCCGGTCCGCGCCAAGGCGAATGACGATGCGCAAATCGGGCAAGCGGGCCGCATGCAAATCCCCCGGAAGAGCCGTCGCCAATTCCGGGGCAAGACTGGCCATCATCCCAAGATAATCGCTGGTTTTGAACGATGGGGCCAAGATCAAGGCCCGACACGCCACCTTATTCAGCGCGTATTCCACTTCATGGGTGCGATAGGCGGGATTGATCGTGACCAGAATGAGGCCGGCCTTGGCGGTCGCGAACTGCGTGATCACCCATTCGGCATTGTTCTGGGACCAAATCCCGATCCGGTCGCCAGGTTTGAGGCCGAGGGCGATGAAACCGGCGGCAACCCGATCGGTCAAGGCATCGAAGGCGGCATAGCTCAACCGCACGCCATGATCCGGTACGACCAGGGCCTCATGATCGGGAAACTGCGCGGCGGTTCGGGCCAAGGCAACACCGATCGTCTCGGCCAAAAGCGGCGTCGCACAGGCACCGTGGGTATAGCTCGGCACCGTCATCGTCTCTATCCCCATGGTCGTCCCCATCCCTTTCTTTCTTAGTCGAGACAATACCATAGCATTTTCCCTAAACTGCCGCGACGACTTTGTCGCGACGATCAGATCGCGCGGATGGGGTGCATGTGATTGACCCGCCGCAATGCCCGCCCGAGGGTTGCCTTCTTCTCGCGTGGCCTCTCGTCAATTGGTTTTGCTGAGGCCATCCTGGGCGATACGCTGGCGATATTCCGACATGAAACTCTGCAAATCGCTGACCTGGGCAACCTTGTCGGCCAAAGACCGAAACGTATTGCCCGATACCGGCCCATTATCGGCCACAACCCGAAACGCATCCTTGAACGGGCTTCGTTCCATCGCCTTCCCGTACTTGCTGGTCAAGGCTGTAAGCCCCGCCTTATCCTTGCCAAGTGCCATGGCAGTCGCCACGTTCAAGACGGATCGAGCGACCTCGGGTTCGACCGTGTCGGCAACCGGCGGTTTCAAATTTTTCTGCAACAATTGGGCGACCGGCCCCCATGCCTCGGTCTTCCAATAAATATCGGCCCGCACACGCTCGGCATCTTGGCTTTCATCACCGCCCAAGACGCCGAGCGCTTCTTGGGTGCGTCCGAGATCGGCAAGCGCACGGGCCCGCAAGGCGGTACGCTGACTTTTGAGATCGGCGGGTTGATCCTTGGTGACAGGATAATCAAGGGCTGCCAACGCCTCTTCCGGTTTGCGATCCAAGAGCCGGACGAGGGCCAATTGGGTTGCAACCCGCGCCTGCTCCAAACCGGACAACCGGGTTTTCACCTGCCCCTCCAAAAGGGTCGCCGCCCGGTCCAACAACTCGACCGAGGTCAAACGATCGGCCAATTTACGGATGATCGTGTCGCCTTCGACGCCGCCAGGGGTTAATTCTTTAAATTCATCGTAAAAACCCAGTGCCTTCAACGGTGAGATACTCTCCGCCTGCGGCCCCAGGAAGAGGCTGACGAAATAGCCCTGCATTTGGGCGGTGACATCCTTCGTCAAAGGACTATCGGGGAAAATCGATGCAATGCGCTGGAGTGTGGTAAAGGCCTGACGAAAATTCGTATCGGCCACATAAAGATCCGCCAATTTTCGCAAGACCAACGCTTCGAACTCATCACCGCGCCAGGCAAACCTAAGATGTTCCAAGCTTTCGATCGCACTCGACCGGTCGATTTTCCCTTGATCGTATCCCGTCACCGTCAGGGCATATTGCGCCTGAGCGCGGCCAAGACCGTCTTTGGGCGATGCCGCCACCTCCTTCCATAGGGCAAGCGCCTTTGCCGGTTCTTTCTTTTCACCGGCAATCCGCCCTTGCAACATCATCGCCAGATCTTTTTGCGCCCGGCTTGGATTGCTCTCCAAGGCGATTTGCGCCAATTGCTCGGCATCATCCACCATCCCGGACCGAAAGGCGGCTTCACCAAGACGCAGGGCAAGACGGGTCAGCAAAACCGGGGGATACCCGCGCAGGACATCCTTGCCTTGACTATAGGCCTCAGCCGCACCGGCCATATCGCCGGCATCGACGGCAACGAGTGCACGCCAGATCGCAGCATCGGGTCGCCCGTCAAGGCTGGGATCATTGAGATCGGTGAGCGCCGTCGCCCCATGTCCCTGCCACGCTTCGCACGCCCCGCGGATCAGCTTCAAGACCGGATCCTGCATCATCGCCGGGGCCTCGCGTTCGATCGCGCGCATGACCCCCAGGGCTTCCGGGGCCATGCCGCTCGCAAAATAAAATTTGACGAGATCGAGCCTCGCAACATTGCGATCGCGTTCATTAGCCGCCGAAATCGCCGCCAACAGGGCAATTTTTCGCTGCGTAAAAGGCTGATTGGTCGGCCCCTGCCAATCCACCATATTCAACAGACGATTGATCGATGCATCCCCTCGGCGCAGCATTTTTCGGTCAAGATCCGGCGACACGGCAAGCCCACCCGGTGCCGTCACTTCAACCATGGCAGGCAAGGAACGGATCGACAATTGATCGGCATTGGGACGAAAGACCAAACCCTGTACACTTGTGAGCGCGCGGTAATCAGGATAATCAGTCGCCTTGTCGATCCCTTGTCCCAGTTGACGCAAGGGAACGGCAACCAACGTGTCGCCCGTCTCGGGATCGGTCATACTATAGGGACTGGACGGGTCCAGTACGGGATAATCGATCGCGACATTCGGCCCTTCGACCCGAGATACGGACTGAACCGGGGCTTCGGGGCGTTGAGATTGATTGCGAATTTCAAGTATCCAGGCATTACCCGCCCGTAAAATCGTCGGATTGAACCCCGACCAGGTCGGCATCCGCACCACCGTCGCCCCATTGACCTCGATCTGGCTCATAGCCGTGACCACAGGCCACCCGCCCGCAGCGAACCGGCGCAGATCGAGCTTTGTCGGCTGATCGAAGACGACCCAAATCGCCCCCGCACGCCGAAAAACCGCAGCCGCAACAGGATCGCGCCAATCAAAGCGTAATCCAAGACCATCGTCGATGATCGTCGCCCGAATGGTCAGGGCATTATCGGCACTGCGGCCGACCTGATCCGAGGGCTGTATTTTTTCCGGTTCGCCATGTCCGCCCTCGCCTGCCTTTTCCTTGCCAGCAACCGGGTGGCCTCCATCATGGGATTCCGGCGGATTCGATGGCAGAGGGGCCTTCGTATCGCCATGTGCGGCACCGCCTGAGGCGGGTAGCCCTTTTTCCTCTGGGATTGCTGCCGGATCAGGGAGCCTTTCCACTGGCACAGTTGGTCGGGCCTGCGGCAATTCTGGTTCCGCTTGTGCCTGTTTCACGGCACCGGGCTTCGGCGGCTCAAGAATATTCTTTGGTTTTTCCGCAGGCGGAAAGACCAACAGAACCCGACTGCCGTCCCGGCTGTCGCGAACGCGCCGCCCTGCAGGCAATCCGATGGTCACCGTTTGACGATCCGCCGACAGGTTCGCCGGACGCAGATCGACCGGCAGGGCCTGGGTCAGACGATCCAAATCGATCTGGACCGGTTGATCGAACGCGATCTGGACACGACCATCCTTATCGCTGACCGTGGTTTGAACAGGGCTCGCCGGGGTGATCGCCACCTGATCGTCCGCCCCTTTCTTGGTAACGCGGGTCGAAACCGCAACCGGGGCCGTCGCCTTTAC